>CAJJDH010000015.1 GCA_905182905.1 marine gamma proteobacterium HTCC2089
TACGCGAAGGCTTATTAGAACGATTCCAACCCACTGTTCGAGGTAAATCCGCAAATGGGCTTATTGTCGATGGGTTTGATTACGCAGACGGCATTGTCATCGGTGCAGTTCCTGGCGGCGAAGAAAATCAGTTGGTGCGCATACGCAGCCTTGAGGGTGCCAACTGATGGAACAATTTAACACTAGAACATCAAATAACGATTCAGCTAACGGTACTGGATTGATCGGTTACTTTGTCAACAACTCCGTTGCAGCCAACTTGGTTATGGGGTTACTTTTAGCCGGCGGCTTCATCGCAGGCCTAGGATTGACTGCACAGGTATTTCCGACGATTGATCCGGGCATTGTAACAGTAACGGTCCCCTACCCCGGCGCCACACCAAGCGAGGTAGAGGAGAGTATTACGCGCAGAGTTGAAGAGGCAGTATTTGGTATAGATGGTGTCAAGAAGGTAGTTTCTAAAGCATCTGAAAACTCCGGCACGATCACCATTGAGTTAAAGGATTTTGTTGACGACGCTCAAGTTCGCGACGATGTGGAAGCAGCCGTTGAGGGCTTAGCAGATTTTCCGCCGGAGGAAGCTGAGCAACCTGAGGTCAAACGCGCCGACACGGTAAGTGAAGTCATTACTTTGTTTGTTGCCTCCGAACTTGGCGAGAAAAGCCTGCGTGCAGGCGCGGAAAACTTGTCCGAAGAACTTTTAGCCTTACCGACGGTAACATTAGTATCGTTAGTCGGCGCGCGAGACTACGAAATATCAATAGAGGTAAGCGAAGAAGCATCTAGGCAGTACAATATTTCTATCAACGAAATCGCTGCTGCTATTAGAAAGTCCTCAATCAATTTATCTTCCGGCGAACTACGAACAGATGCCGGCGACCTGCTCCTGCGCACAAATAATAAGGGTAAAAGCGGCAAAGACTTTGCCGACATAGTACTGCGCGCATCGGCAGATGGCAGCATATTAAGACTCGAAGATGTGGCGGTGATTAGAGACGAATTCGCTAACGTCGATCTCATTCAAGAATATAACGGGCGTAAAAGTCTCTTTGTAAAAGTGGAAAAATCAGAAGCAGAAGATGCTCTGGAAATCGCCGCTGAGGTTAAGTCCTTTCTTACCGATTACCAGCCGCGAGCGGGTCTAGACATCGGTATTTGGGAAGACCAAAGCGAGATTCTCCAACAACGCCTGAACCTACTTGTACGTAACGGCGTACTAGGATTTGCCTTGGTGTTTTTGTTCCTAGTAATAATGCTCGACTTACGGCTAGCCCTTTGGGTGGCTATGGGCGTACCAATTTCCTTTTTGGGTGCCTTTCTGTTTTTTGAACCATTTGGCGTGAACATCAACATGATTTCGCTATTTGGCTTAATCATTGTACTCGGCGTGGTCGTAGATGACGCGGTAGTTGTCGGCGAAAACATAATTACTGAACAAGAAAGTATGGGGCCGGGCACGGCATCGACGTTGAAAGGCGTAGCTGGGGTGTCCAGCCCGGTCACTGTCGGTGTACTGACGACCATGGCGGCATTCGCCCCATTACTATTTGTCACAGGCACGTTTGGTCAAATTCTTGGGGCAGTACCTATAGTGGTTATCGTTGTACTGACAATTTCTCTTATTGAAGTGTTTTTCATACTGCCCTCACACCTTGCCCACGGCAAACCGTGGAGCCGCGGCCTCTTAGCATCAATACAGGCAGCGGTTGGGACAAAGATTTTGCATTTCAGAGATCAAATAATGGTTCCGGCCGTCGCAGCGTGTGTCAAACGCCGCTATCTGACTTTGCTAGGCGGCATTGGTTTCTTACTCTTAGCTGGCTCATTGATTTCCAGCGGCGCTGTTCGTTTCATTTTCTTTCCTGACTTGGAATCCGACAGCATCCGCGCCTCACTCAAATTTCCCGTCGGCACTCCTTTTGAAACAACGGAGACTGCAGCTCGACGCATAGTCAGCGCGGCCTACAAGGTAAATGAAGAGCTAGGTGGGAATGCTTTTGACGCTATTAGCGCCACTATAGGCGGCTCAGATACTTCTAGTGGCGGGCCTGGCGGACAACGAAGCATGCGCACGGCCAGTCATATTGCATCGGTTCGTATCCAACTTGCATCTGAACCTGGGCGCGCACTTTCCGCTGTGGCGTTAGAGCGCTTGTGGCGGGCTGAGGTAGGCGACATCTCCGGCGTAGAAGCACTGTCTTTTGCAGCCAGTTTTTTTGGCAGCGGGCCGGATGTTGAGTTTGAACTAGCTCACCAAAATGATGAAACGCTATTTTCCGCCGTAGAATTATTAAAGTCTGCTTACGCAAACTTGCCTGCTGTTTACGATATTCAGGACTCTTTTAGCATTGGCAAACGTCAATACGACATAACTCTGACAGCAACAGGCGAAGCTGCCGGGCTATTGCCCACAGATATAGCTCGCCAACTGAGGAACAACTTTTTTGGCCAAGAGGTACAGCGAATTCAGCGCGGGAGGGACGAACTAAAGGTGATGGTGCGCTATCCAGAGAGTCAGCGGCAAAGCATGCGCAACTTGGACAACGTACGCATCCATTTAGCAGACGGCACCCAAGTCCCGCTATTCACGGTAGCCAGCCTAACCGAGTCTAGGGCGTTTTCTTCTATTGATAGAGTCGACGGCTTGCGCATTGTTACCGTCACTGGAGAGGTAGATACTGCTATTGCTACGCCAACTCAAGTCAACGGTCAGGTGATTGAAAGCATCCTGCCTCAGTTGACGCAAAGATTTCCAGCGTTGCAGGTCAACCAAGCGGGTCAAGGTCGTGATGAAGCCGAAGACATGGCGTCACTCGCGCAGATGATGATCATCGCTATGATGACAATTTTCGTCCTACTTGCCTCCCAGCTGCGCAGCTACACGCAACCCTTTGTTGTACTTGCTGGCGTACCCTTCGGCGCCGCTGGTGCAATCGTCGGACACTACCTTTTGGGCTATAACATTTCGTTTATATCAATCTTCGGTATCGTTGCGCTTAGTGGTGTTGTCGTCAACGACTCCTTAGTACTGGTAGATCAATACAACCGCAACCGTCGCGAAACAGATGCAAGCATCAGCGAAGCCATTATCAGCGCATCGCAAAGGCGCTTTCGCGCCATTTTCTTAACCACCGCCACTACAGCATTAGGCTTGACCCCAATGCTTTTTGAATCTAGTACCCAGGCGCAGTTCCTTGTGCCGATGGCGGTGAGTTTAGCCACGGGCATCGTCTTTGCCAGTGTCATCATCTTGTTTCTTATACCTGCCTTGGTCGTTATTAGAGAGGACTTTAACAAGCGCTTCCTGCCCTCGCCCAGTGACGACGCTCTGGCTCTGAGCTAAAAATTCATTAGCTGGCGTGCTGTAACGCCAGCTTAGTGGTTTTTGTCTCTTAGCTTATCACTTGAATTAGTCGCTGACGCTGCGCCAGGTCTACTGCGGCCCTGTGCCTGCATTTTTTTCCCCAGAATTTTGCTGAACGCTTCATAGGCTGGAATTTGTGCGCTCATCAGAACTGCAACAACTTCTGCGTCCATACGCTTTGCCAGCACCCGCCGCTTCTTTTTTAGTTTACGTTTGATATCTAACTTATCCCGAAAAATCTTCGCCGTTGCTTGCTGCATATCGGTGCTGAATTTGGTCGCGGATTCGCGAAACACCTTTGCTTGCATAGGTCCTAACCCGATGGCCCGAATAGCCTGAGCAACCTCGGGATCTCCCCAAACACCCCTAGCTTGTGGCGCGGCCTGCTCTGCTTGAGCTGGCTTCACAACCCCATAAACTTCTTCCACACGAGTTACACAGGCGCTAATAATCCCCTTATTCTTGGTCTTTTGCGCTTGGTATACAGAGGTTTTTTCGCCAGCAGGAGCCTGCATAACAGCAAGCAAACCTGCCAGATCGCCGTCAAAATCATTTGCAGCTTTAACCATACACCCACAATACGCGCTGGCTGCGTTACTTCCACGTCCGCCAGTGCTCTCTAAACCGGCAACACAAGCATTTGTCCATTGGGCATCGGCATAAGCTGAACTAGTGGCAATAAATGTCATAAGTATTGCCACCAAAAACGCCCCGAATTTGCTTAGCTTGCCTTGCTCGTCGCTACTGCTTGTTAACTGCAGTTTTCCTTTACTCTTTTGCATCCTTACCACCCCGTCTAAACGTTGCTATGACTTATACCGTTCCAAACTGATCAATTCCACCTGTTTACCGTTTACAAATGTGTTCTAGTCCGCGCATTTCCTACTGCCCTCAAAGTCACCTAAGCTGTTAATATTCCCCCTATGAAATACACACTGGCAATTCATGGCGCACCCTACGCCAGTCAATCCGCTCAGCATGGTTTAGCCCTTGCGCAGGCGCTTTTAGCACAAGAGCACACCATTGAGAGAGTCTTCTTCTTTCATGAAGGTGTTTACCAAGCACTATCAACCCGAGTAGTTCCCCAGGGAGAGGAAGACCTATTGAGCAAGTGGCAAGAACTTGGGCAACACGGCGTGGAGCTTGCAGTATGTATAGCAGGGGGAATTAAGCGTGGCGTTATCAGCGAGGAAGAGCGCCAACGTTATGAAAAACAATCAAGTAGCTTGGCAGAGCATTTCACTTTAGTGGGCCTAGGGCAATTGATCAGCGCGATCAACGAAACTGATCGTTATATTGAGTTTCCAGCATGAAGAAGATGCTTTTTGTTATTTCTAACACCCCTTACGCAAATACTCACAATGCTGAACTGTTAGAAGCAGCCATGGTTGGCGCTGTATTCGACGGCATTGTCAGCATTCTTTTTCGCGACGATGGCGTTTACAGCCTTCTTCCTGATCAACATGGCGAACTTATTGGGCAAAAAACTATTAGCAAAATGCTCAGCGCCCTTCCCACTTATGAAGTTGAACGGCTTTTTGCCTGCGCTGACTCTATTACCAAACGCGCACTAACCATTACCTCAAGTCCTGAGGTTGTAGCACTCTCCTTAGCTGAGCAGACCAGACTCATTGCAGAACAAGATGTAGTTATTGGGGCGCAGCTATGAGCCTACATTTAGTATTTAGTCGAGCTGGGTATAAGGCTTGCATGCAACGCAAGGTTGCTGATGACGCAGTCATATTGCTCGCAGACGGAGTGTATTGCCTGAACATAGCAGAGGGTGACAACGTGCACATTTTGGAAATTGATGCCAAAGTCAGAGGTATCAGTGTACCCAGTCACGGTGCCAAGCCCATTGATTATGCTGATTTCGTAGTCCTAACTGAAGCCCACAACCCCATTGTCAGCTGGGCCGATTAGATATGTGTTATTCATCGTTAACGCAATATCAGAAATGAATCTGTCATTAGATAAAGAAGGCTATTTGCGCGATCACTTAGATTGGAATCACGCAGCAGCAGAATTACTAGCGGGCGACCTTAATATTGAGTTAGCCCCAGAGCACTGGCAAATACTCCAGCTCGCTAGAAAATTTTACTTAACCACAGATGTTGTACCTGAAAATCGCCCGTTGGTTAAACTAGTCAAAGAAGCATTGGGGAACGAATGTGGCAATAGTATTTACCTGATGCAACTATTTGGCGGCAGTCCTGCCAAAAATGTAGCAAAAATAGCTGGCTTACCTCGACCTACTAACTGTCTGTAGGAGGTTTCACCTCGGCGTAAAGATTTTCAACTTCAGCAGGAATGGCCGCCACTTCCCCAACAATTATTATTGACGGGCCTTGTACGTCTGCGGCCAACACCCTTTCTGCTAAGTCTTCAAGGCTACCGAATATTTCGCGCTGCTCAGGAAACGTAGCATTTTCTAACAGTACGGCAGGTGTTGTGACTTCTCGACCAGCATCAATCAACCTTTGGAGAATTTTCTCTATACCCACCAACCCCATGTATATCACTAGTGTTTGACCAGCTTTTGCCAGCTCCGCCCAATCCATATTGAGACCCTGCTCAACACTATGACCCGTAACAAAACGCACGGATTGGCTGACGTGCCTATGGGTTAGCGGAATACCCGCATAGCTGGCACCGCCCATAGCGGCTGTAATACCGGGAATAACTTCTGTTGCAATGCCATGTTCGGCGGCCACCAACAGCTCTTCACCACCCCGGCCAAAGATAAAGGGGTCCCCACCTTTCAGGCGCACAACCTTTTTACCTTTCAACGCTTCAGCAACTAGAGTTTGATTTATTGCCTGTTGCATAGTGGTGCCACTGGGTCGAACCATTATTGCTGCCGCACCACCCTCCTGAACGGCCTCTCGAGGACCCTTCTTGCCTACATCAATAAGTTCAACATCTCGGCGAGCGTATTCTAGCAACGCTGGATTAGCTAACTTGTCGTACATCAATACGTCAGCGCTTTGAATTGCCCTAATGCCTTTGAGTGTTATCAACTCTGGATCGCCGGGTCCTGCGCCCACAAGTACCACTGAACCATCACTAGATGCTGCAGCCATCATTGCCTCCGCCTGCGCAACAGCGGCGTCCATCGAACCGCGCATTGCTTCATCTGCGGCTTTACTGGAAAACACCTTCTCCCAAAATGCTTTACGCGCATCTACGCTGGGTAATTCGGCTTTAACTTCACTACGTAACCGGCCTGCTAATTCTGCTAATCGACCAAGGGCTTTTGGCAGCCTTAATTCTATCCAACCCCGAACGCTACGGCTCAAAGTGGGCGATCTACCCATACTTGAGACGGCAACAAGAATTGGAAAGCGGTCTATGATTGCAGGAAAAATTACTGAACATAGCTCAGTTCTATCTACACAGTTAACCAAAACCCCATGCTCTAACGCCGCGGCAAACACTTCCTCGCTTACATTCGGTGCATCAGTCGCACTGATCACCAATACAAGATTTGACGTCACCGCTTCTGGATAAAATAGGGATTTTTCAACAGTTACCTTACCGGCGTCTCGCAGCTTCTGAATTTCCGGATCAACTTCTGGTGCAATAACTTTAACTTTTGCTTCTGCACGCACA
Source organism: marine gamma proteobacterium HTCC2089 (assembly GCA_905182905.1). GTDB lineage: Bacteria > Pseudomonadota > Gammaproteobacteria > Pseudomonadales > Azotimanducaceae > UBA4421. Next base: position 6,977 of record CAJJDH010000015.1, read on the forward strand.
AGCCAGCGCAGCTTGCGCAGGGCTGTCTGCCCGCCACCAACAACCAAACACGAACTACCAGCAAGCCGATGAAAGAGAGGCAAATAGAACATTTTATGCGTCTAGTGAAAGTGTTTGAGCACCACCTAGATAGGGGCTTAGGGCATCAGGAATCGTAACTTTACCGTTATTGGTCTGATAATTTTCAAGCAACGCCACCAAAGTTCTGCCTACCGCAAGACCAGAACCATTGAGAGTATGGACCAGCTCAATATCTCCTGCATCATTGCGGAATCGCGCTTGCAGCCGCCTAGCCTGGAAATCCAAAAAGTTACTGCAAGAAGAAATTTCCCGATATTGCTGCTGACTTGGCAGCCAAACTTCCAAATCTATAGTTTTCGCGGAAGTAAAACTCAAGTCTCCACCACATAAATTTACCGCTCTATAGGGCAATTCCAAAGTTTGAAGAATACCTTCTGCGTGACCGGTCAAGGTATCTAATGTATCCCATGATGTGGCTGGGTGAACTAACTGCACGAGCTCGACTTTTTCAAACTGGTGTTGCCGAATCATACCGCGAGTGTCGCGACCATAGCTGCCCGCCTCACTTCTAAAGCAAGGTGTATGACAAACGTGACGAATGGGCAAGTCAGACTCTTGAAGTATCTCACCACGATAAATATTGGTCACAGGAACTTCGGCTGTAGGAATCAAATAGGTTTCTGTATCGCCGTTAATACGAAACATATCTTCCGCAGCTTTCGGCAATTGCCCAGTTCCACGCATTGAATCTGCATTCACAATAAACGGTACATAAACTTCTTGATAACCGTTCACTTGAGTGTGCTGATCTAACATAAACTGGGTTAAAGCCCGCTGTAACCGCGCCAAATTACCGCGCATGACCACGTAGCGAGCACCACTTATCTTTGCTGCTGTTTCAAAATCTAGCCCACCCGAAGCAGTCATATCTACATGGTCTAGTGGTTCAAAATCAAACGACTTAGGTGTACCCCACTTATGTAACTCAACGTTGTCGTTTTCATCTCTACCCGCCGGCACAGAACTGTGCGGCAAGTTTGGAATACTCATCAACAGCCCCTGCTGCTCTTCTTGAACCGTAGCAAATTCCGCTTTGGCAGCGTCAAGGCGCTCGCCTAAGTCTCCTACTAACGCCAGTAGCGGCTGTATATCTTCGCCGTTAGCTTTCGCCTGACCAATGGATTTAGACTTCACATTGCGTTCGTTCTGTAGCTTTTCGGTTTCACTCTGCAAGCGCTTACGCTGCTCTTCCAACTGGACAAATTGCTGTATATCCATGACATAGCCCTTAACGGCTAGGGCTTGGGCAATCTGCTCAGGGTCAGCTCTGAGAGTTTTAATATCTAACATTTAGTTTTCCGTCTACTTTTCTAAATCTGGCGCAAAGGCATCAGTAATAAGCGGCGCAGTTTAACTGCCCCAGAGGTGGATTGCTCCTAAGGATACAAAGAAATTTACTGACTCATACGCAGGCCGAGCCACACCGCCAGCAGACACCCTGTAATAGTACTCACTAAATAGGTGACCAAAGGGAGTAGCCGACCATCCTCTAAGAATTTTATCGCCTCTAGAGAAAATGCCGAAAAGGTCGTAAAACCACCCAATAAGCCTACGACTAAAAACAATCTTCCCCAAGCATTAAACCATTCCTGCTCGGCGCAAAGCCCCCAAACCACGCCAATGGCAAAAGACCCGCTGATGTTGGTCACTAAAGTTGCCCAAGGTAACGAACCTGAACCGACTAACAGTGCAATAGCGTAGCGCAGACATGCGCCTAATGCGACACCACAAGCAACGTAGAGAAAACTCATCTATGTTTCGTCCCGACGTTTTTCTGGCGCTTGATTATCTAACTTGCGCAGTCTTTCAAGGCGGCTTCTAATTTTATCTTCTAAACCAGAGGATTGAGGGAAATAGAACTGTTGCGGCTGCATGGCTTCAGGAAAATAGTCCTCACCAGCGGCGTAGGCACCGCTAGCAGAGGTTTCGCTATGTGCATGCCGATAACCCTCACCATAGCCCATGTTCTTCATCATGCCCGTTGCCGCATTGCGTAAATGCATTGGTACATCTAGCGTAGGTGATTGTGCAACGAAGGCTTTCGCGGCAGCAAAAGCTTTATAAGCGGCATCGCTCTTGGGTACGCTAGCCAAATAAAGTACTGCTTGAGCTAAAGCCAACTCCCCTTCTGGTTTCCCTAGGCGCTCATAACTACTCACTGCAGCTAAGGTCAGTTCCAGAGCTCTAGGATCTGCGTTACCAACATCTTCGCTGGCTAAGCGAATCAATCTACGGCCAATGTACCGGGGGTCTGCACCGCCATCTAACATACGACAAAACCAATAAATAGCCGCATCTGGAGAGCTGCCGCGAATAGATTTGTGCAAAGCAGAAATTTGCTCGTAAAACAGATCGCCACCCTTATCAAAGCGCCTGATCCGCTCCCCCGAAGCTGCGACTATGGTTTCTTCAGTGACCATACCGTCATTAAGCTGACAGGCTATTTCAAGAATATTCAGGCAACGTCGTGCATCACCGTCTACACAATCTATCAACAACCTCTCGGCTTCGGCGCTCACCTCAACGCCCAAAGCTTGGGCACCGCGCTGTACCACTTGAACCAAGTCGTCGTGCAAAAGGCAGCGCAAGACGTATACCCTCGCCCGGGACAACAATGCCGCATTGACTTCAAAGGAGGGGTTCTCGGTTGTTGCTCCAATAAACGTAACAGTACCTTTTTCGACATGGGGTAAAAATGCGTCTTGTTGGGACTTATTGAAACGGTGGACCTCATCCACAAAGAGCACAGTTTTCTCGCCCTGGGTTAGGTAGTATTCGGCTTGCTCGACCGCTAGACGAATATCCTTAACACCTGAAAGTACCGCGGAAATACTAATCCACTGACAGCCTGCTGAGGTTGCAAGTATTTTTGCCAGCGTCGTCTTACCTGTCCCGGGTGGCCCCCACAAAATCATCGAATGAATTTGACCTTTGCTGGCAAGGCCACCTAAAGGTTTATCTGCCGCCATCAAATGCTGCTGACCAATATAGTCTGCTAAAGACTCAGGCCGTAACCTGTCGGCTAGTGGTCGAGGGTCAATGGGGTTTGAGTTATCAATAAGTGACATCTCTTTATCAGCCTCGAACAACATCCGTGCCCGCAGGAAGATCCAGTTCAAAAGTGCTAAAGGGCATTTCTACAGCACTACGAACATTGGCAAAAGTTATGCGAGTACGCTGACCCACATGATCTGTGATTTCAAGCTGACTTAGCTGCTTATTCGTAAAAGCCAAACGCACAGACAAAAACAAGGATTGGTTTTTGACTGGCTGGAGTAAGAATTGCTGAGACTCATCCGACTCAAGGTGACTGATAATATAATCCCCTACGAGCAATTGCTTGGGATCTAGCAACAATTGCAAAGGCAGCGCCTCATCAGAGCCAGCCATATTTTTTTCTATCACCTGTTCTAAATCCGGGTCATAAATACGCAACTGGTCCTGGGTAACCAAAATCACTTGTATGAAGGGCGACGCAATTTGCCAACGCAAATTTGGCTTAGACAAAGACAATGAACCACTCGACTGGTCGAGTATCTGACCGCGAAAATCCAATAACGTCTGTACAAAGTTAGCCTGTGTGTTATCGAGACTAAGCAGCAGTTCCAAAAGTGTTTCAGCGGCTTCACCAGAACGCTCCTGAACGCCTAGTACTTGAACGATGGCAGCATCCTCAGACGGAAAACTCTGATCCCTAGCCGCCCAAACTGGTGAAGCCAGCACCAAGCTTCCCAGAAGGCTAATCCCTATTAGGTACGAGTATTTCACGACTACCATTTGTACCCATTGCTGAGACCACGCCCGCTGCTTCCATGGCTTCTATGAGCCGTGCTGCACGGTTGTAACCGATACGTAATTTTCGTTGCACAGAAGAAATTGAGGCCCGACGCGATTCCAGTACAAACTGCACGGCCTCGTCATAAAGGTTATCTTCTTGTTCTGTATCGCCATCGTCGTCAATTTTCACAAAGGCATCTTCGCCTGTTTGACCCATGGTAATTTCTTCGAGGTAGTCAGGTGCGCCTCGGCGTTTCCAATCCTCAACAACACGGTGCACTTCTTCATCGGAAACGAAAGCACCATGCACCCGTTGCGGCAGCGCCGTACCCGGCGGCAAATAGAGCATATCGCCATGACCTAAAAGTTGTTCAGCGCCGCCTTGATCCAAAATAGTTCGCGAGTCGATTCGTGATGAAACCTGAAAACCAATCCGAGACGGAATATTTGCTTTGATCAGTCCCGTGATTACATCTACCGACGGGCGCTGGGTGGCAAGAATTAGGTGAATTCCTGCAGCACGAGCTTTTTGTGCAATCCTCGCAATCAACTGCTCAACCTTTTTGCCCACAACCATCATCATGTCGGCAAACTCGTCGATCACCACAACAATTGTTGGTAATGGAATTAGGTCAGGTGCTTCCTCATCTTCCAACTTCCACAGCGGATCTTTGATCGGCTCTCCCCGTGCAGTGGCTTCATTGACCTGACGATTAAAGCCAGCCAAATTACGTACGCCTTGCGCCGCCATCAACTTGTACCTGCGCTCCATTTCAGCAACACACCAGTTCAAAGCATGAGCCGCCTCTTTCATGTCCGTAACCACTGGCGTGAGCAAATGTGGAATGCCTTCGTAAATTGATAGCTCCAACATTTTTGGATCTACCATAATAAGCCGGACTTGCTCAGGCGTAGCCTTCATCAGAATACTCAGCAACATGGCGTTAACGCCAACGGACTTACCAGATCCGGTGGTACCCGCCACCAACAAGTGCGGCATTTTCGCGATATCTGCAACAATGGTAGCGCCAGAGATGTCTTTGCCCAGTGCCAGGGTCAGAGTAGAGGCCGCATCCTGAAAAACTGATGAATGGATTACCTCTTTAAGTTGAACCATTTCACGGTGTTCATTGGGTATCTCTATACCCACTACCGATTTACCTGGAATAACTTCCACAATACGCACGCTGATTACAGCCATGGAACGCGCCAAATCTTTTGCTAAAGCACTTATTTTTTGCACCTTTACGCCAGCGGCAGGCTGGACTTCAAAACGTGTGACTACTGGACCTGGCAAAACCGACACTACAGAGGCTTGAACGCCAAAGTCCGCGAGCTTTAACTCCAACTGTTTAGACATAGCCTCTAAAGCGTCTGGAGAAAAACCAAGCTTTGTGTCTTCGCGTTTTTCATCAAGCAGGTCAACGTCTGGCAATTCAGAAGTGCTATTAGAGTCAAACAAACGCTTCTGCTGTAGCTTAGACGGTGGCTTTTCCTTCTTCGCGGAAGCTAGAATTTTTAGCGAAGATGAGATTGGATCCTTGGCACTCTCTCGCTGATCATTATCCAGCGATACCTTGCGCTGTTTAATAAGCGCCTTGGTTTCGTCAGCTTCTTGTTTGATCGTTTTAGCAGCAGCGCGCCGAGCTTGATAACGATCTTGCTGAGCATCGTAGAAATCTCTCGATAAGCTGGCTAGTTTTGCCAGCGTTCTGCCAATAAATTCCGCGACGTCAAGCCAGGAGAATCCAATAGCTGCCTGCAAGCCAATAATTACACCTGCAATACACAGTACAGTCATACCCACCCAGCCAAAGGCGCCCTCGCCTTGTTCAGCAAGGTGCAGTCCGAAAACCCCACCTGCGCCAGAAGGTAATAGCGTTGCTTGGGGAGCATGTACATCCAACAAAATACACGCGCATAACATCAGGCCAACCCAGCCGATAACTCGAACCACTACCAGCAATGGCGGACTGGCTGCGCGACCGCTGAGCAAAAGGTGTAGGGCAACATAGGTCAGCGCCAACGGCAAAAGGTATGCCATCCAACCAAACAAGAACAACACAATATCGGCAAAAAAAGCACCGCTTGCGCCGACAAGGTTACTTATCTCTTGATTGTTCCCAGTGTAGTTAAAAGACGGATCATCTGGAGAATAAGAAACAATGGCCAGCAGCAAAAATAATGCTGAAGTACCAATTAGTACCAAGATCATCTCGCGAAAAGGGATAGTACGATTGGGCGTTGAGGTTGGCAAAGACTGACTCCGTTGAATCTGCAGCAAGTGTACGCAGAAGCTGATGTGGGTACAAACGCCCCTATCGGGCCGTCGGTGCGTTCATCGACGGGTATGTTCAATATTCAGCGACCCAGCCTCTCTTTGAACAAGTAGCTAAGCGGAAGGAATGCAACTGTTACCCGCTATGTTTTATACGACTCGTACAGCTAAATGAGTCAACCAATTGAGCAATTTCGGTCCAGTGAAACCAAGAACAGCAGTCAAATGCGCACTAGATAAGTAAAAAACAAGACCTTCTTCGCTGCTCACCGTACAATAATGCTTCAATACATTAGGGTTAACAAAATGCGAGTAGATAAAGCCAAAGTCACCGACGAAGTCTGGGACGACGACCGCGTTAAGAGTTTTCTCGATAAAGGTCCGCTGGGCGATGAACCCGCTGATTACAGCAAGCTATT
>CAJJDH010000016.1 GCA_905182905.1 marine gamma proteobacterium HTCC2089
AGAGTGGTACCCAGAGAGAGACTCGAACTCTCACGCCGCAAGGCACTAGAACCTAAATCTAGCATGTCTACCAATTCCATCACCTGGGCACTCAAGGCGCGGATATTACGTGCCTTCTAATCCAGTAGCAACAAATTGCAGAAAATTTGCTGTTTTAATTTATCTGTCTTTTAGTTTTCAAGGCTACTGGTGTGTCTAACATCTTGGCCTTTGACTTGATAAATAACGTATTCACTGATGTTCTTGGCATGATCACCAATACGCTCTAAGGCACGAGATGCCCAGATCAGGCTAATGTAGTCTTCAACGTTCTCAGGGTTAGTCTCCATTTGCTGAATGCAGTTGCGCACCAATTTCTTGTAAGCGGTGTCAATGTCGTGATCGTCCTCAATTACGCGCAACGCACTCTCAACATCAAGGCGTGCAAAAGCATCTAGGGCACGCTTGAGCATCTTAATCACGCCGCTATGTATGCCCTTAAAGCCGCTGTAATGGTCTGATAATATATCCGCATCTAGCAGGTCGATAGCCATCTTCGCAATGCGGTCAGCTTCATCGCCAATGCGCTCCAAATCAGTGATGACCTTCATAACGCTAACTACCGTGCGCAAATCACCAGCAGTAGGTTGGCGTTTAGCAATAATAGAAACGCACTGGTCGTCTAATTCCACCTCGAACTGATTCAGCCGCGATTCTACCTCGCGCACCTGCTCGGCAAGTTCAACATCGTGATTTACCAGTGCAGTACACGCATCATTAACTTGAGTCTCTACCAGGCCACCCATTTCCATGAGAAGATCTCTAATGGCTTGTAGATCATTATCGTACTGTTCTGATATGTGCTTATGCATTTTGGTTACCCGTATCGTCCTGTTATGTAATCCTCGGTCTGCTTGGACTTAGGATTTCTAAAAATAGTATCTGTTTCGCCAAACTCAACCATTTCGCCAATATAAAGAAACGCCGTATAGTCAGAAACTCGAGCCGCTTGCTGCATATTGTGAGTAACAATTGCAATGGTATAGTCGTCTTTTAACTGATGAATCAATTCCTCAATTTTCAAAGTCGAAATTGGATCAAGGGCTGAGGCAGGTTCATCTAATAAGAGCACCGTGGGCTTAATTGCAATGGCTCGCGCGATCACCAAACGCTGCTGCTGTCCGCCTGACAAACCTAAGGCTGTATCTTTAAGGCGGTCCTTAACCTCATCCCATAACGCAGCGCTCTTAAGCGCCCACTCAACTCGCTCGTCTATAATGGCCTTAGACTTCTCACCTTGGATACGCAGTCCGTAAGCAACGTTTTCGTAGATACTTTTGGGGAACGGGTTAGGGCGCTGAAAAACCATACCAATTTTACGCCGCAAATCTGCAACATCTACCCGAGTATCATGAATATCATAGCCCTGGAAATTTATGCTGCCGGTGATTGTGACATCATCAATAAGGTCATTCATTCTGTTAAAGCAACGCAATAGGGTGGATTTACCGCATCCCGAAGGCCCAATGAATGCTGTTACCTTCTTAGTTGCAATGCCAAGATTGATGTCGATCAGGGCCTGCTTGTCACCGTAGTGTAGCGAGAGGTTATTCACCTCTAAGCTAGTTTCAAGACCAGTTTCTGGTGCGTTAGGCGCTGCTGACCCCAGCGTATCGGATTGAGACATTGATGATTCACTCATAAGTTAACTTTCCACACCACGGTAAAGGCGTTCCAGCCGTCCCCGCAGAGTAATAGCGGTTAAATTCAGCCCCACAATCAGTGTGACCAGTAAAAGGGCAGTGGCATAGACCAACGGTCTTGCCGCCTCGACATTGGGACTTTGAAAGCCAACGTCATAAATATGGAACCCTAGGTGCATAAATTTTCTGTCTAGGTGCAGGTACGGAAAACTACCGTCAACCGGCAGGGTTGGCGCAAGTTTCACCACGCCGACTAACATCAAAGGTGCCACCTCACCCGCAGCTCTGGCTACGGCGAGAATCACGCCGGTTAAAATCGCCGGGCTTGCCATAGGTAGGATCACTTTAAATAGTGTCTCTGCCTGAGTAGCACCAAGGGCCATACTGCCTTCGCGTACTGAGCGTGGAATACGTGTGAGGCCTTCTTCTGTTGAAACGATCACCACTGGAACCGTCAATAAGGCCAAGGTTAACGACGCCCAAACAAGCCCTGGTGTACCAAAGGTAGGTGCAGGCAGCGACTCGGGAAAGAATAGCTGATCTAGATTGCCGCCTAAAAAGTAAACAAAAAATCCGAGCCCGAATACGCCGTAAACAATAGACGGCACACCGGCTAGGTTATTTACAGCGATACGGATAATACGCACCATGACACCTTGTTTTGCATATTCACGCAGGTAAACCGCAGCAATAACACCAAAGGGAGTGACAATTAGGGACATTAACAAAACCATTAATACGGTGCCAAAAATAGCCGGAAATACACCGCCCTCAGTATTCGCTTCCCGGGGATCTTCAGACAAAAATCGCCAAAGGTTACTGAAGTATTGTGCGGTTTTTTGCCACCCGTTCATTGCGTTGGGCTGCCAAGCGTGAAGGATGTCTGCTACCCGAACATGAATATCTATATTGTCGGCTGTGGTGATAACTAGTTCGTCTTGATCTAATTCACGATACAGAGCGCGTAAATTTTTCTCGTTAACAGAGTATTCTGCCGATAATTCTGATTGCTCCTCGCTTATCTCTCGCAGCCGTTCAACATCATCACTCTCTTTAAGCAATAACCCACGCTGCTCCAAACGCAACCGCTCTAACCGATTATTTATGTTATTTAATACTCCGCTCTCTAAATCACTGATTTGATCGCGAACAATGTTGGCCTGAGCAATACTTTGGTTTAATGCGCTCACTAAGTTAGCGCCGCTAACAGGCGCAGTAGGGGCTTCCCCAAGAATCAGTTTTGTTGGCACGCCATAGGCATTGCCCCACTCAATACGCTCAAGCACCATGACATTATCGGGTGTCGATCGCTGGCTTATTTGATCTACGAAAATCCATCTAAAGTCAGGGGCACTGATCTTTCGGTTGCCGGTTTTGACTAACCAACGGTCCATAATTTCTGCATTAGGCTGAACCCACGTTGGGTTACCACCGGACTCAAGAAATTGTTCAACCGACACTTGGTCTAACTCGACAAACTCACCGTAGACATGCTGCACCTGAGCCGACTCATTTTTATAGGTGATTAAGTCCACATCAGTTGGCCAGAAATGCGCCAGTCCCTTGACAGCAATCAGCAACAAAACGCCAATTACGGCGGAAATACTCAGGCCAACTGCGGCGGCATTCATCCAAATCCAAGGCTCACCAGAAGCAAACCAATTACGGAAAAAAGAGTTAGATTTAGTCATTTAGAGACTTCCATAGCGCGCACGCAGCCGTTGGCGCACAACTTCTGCAACGGTGTTGAGTACAAATGTGAACATAAATAGAACCAGTGCTGCCAAAAACAGAATGCGATAGTGGCTGCTGTCTACTTCGGCCTCAGGTAATTCAACGGCAATATTCGCGGCAAAAGTACGCATACCCTCAAAGATATTCAAATCCATGAGTGGGGTGTTGCCGGTGGCCATGAGTACAATCATAGTTTCACCCACAGCCCGTCCCATACCGATCATTACCGCTGAGAAAATACCAGGGCTAGCTGTCAGTAAAACCACTTTGACTAATGTCTGCCATGGCGTGGCACCCAGAGCAAGAGATCCGCGGACCAAATGTGTAGGCACCCCATAAACCGCATCTTCCGCAATAGAGAAGATGGTTGGAATAACGGCTAAACCCATAACAATACCAACTACCAATGCATTGCGCTGGTCATAGCTAAGCCCCAGTACATCTCTAAACCATGCACGGCTGTCGCCACCAAAAAATTGTTCCTCAAAGAAAGGCCCTGCGTCAAAGGCAAGATAAATGGTGATGACAATAAGTGGCGTAACAATGAGGCCGTACCAGCCTGCAAATCGCGCTGTTATTTTCTCGGGAAATTTTGACCATAACAATGCAAACAAAAACAAGCCGGCTGGCAGCACAAAGAAAATACTCAGAACACTAGAGAGTTTTTCTTCAATGATCGGCGCTAACCACAACCCCCCAATAAAACCAAGTATGACCGTAGGCAGTGCCGCCATAATTTCAATACTAGGCTTAACCCACGCACGCATTGCGGGAGCCATAAAATAGGCTGTATATATGGCGCCCATAATGGCAATGGGCACAGCAAAAATCAGCGCATAGAACGCAGCTTTCAGCGTGCCAAAGGCCAGAGGAGTTAGAGAAAATTTCGGTTCAAAGTCATTGTCTGCAGAAGAGGACTGCCAGCTATATAGGGGTTTTTCGTAGCCCTCGTACCAAACCTTACCCCATAAACTACTAAACGATATCTCTGGGTGTTCGTTTTCTAAATGGAACGTTTGCATCAATGAGGAAGTTTGCGCAGATACCAAAAGGTTGGATCTAGGCGATATAGCAATCACTGCGTCTGGGCTCACTCCCGCTGCAAATTCTGCCAATACACGTCCTGAAGTAGGGTAGAGGAGTGTAATGTCCCCCTGACCATCTACAGCCATAAAACCTTTACGCCTAGGCTCGGTAATCATACGGACACTGGGGCGCTCGACTTCAAACTGGCGCATTGGCTCTAACTGAGTGCCTGCTTTGCTGACAAAAATACCCCACTGGGTAATAACACCAGATGTATCCGCAACGACTAATGAATAACGCCCAAGGAGAGCAGTAACCGCGGTGACTTCATTACCACCCATGGCTAAAGAGCCCTGGTAAAGACGAGCTATTTGGTTTTTCGGTTTGATGCCAATGACATCTAGCTCACCGGATGCGTCAACTGCATAAAGCCATTGATTTCTAGGGCCAAGGAACAGTGATGTTACGTCCACTACCGACTCTACCGAAACCTCAAATGCTTTCGGCAACGGGTAGCCATTTTCAATATTCTTGAAGTAGCGCAGGTTAACTGTAGAACCGCTATTACTGGCAATGACTAATTCGTCGTCTAACCATTGAGCGTCAAATGTCTCAATTTCACCCATATTTTGGGGTGTTTTAGAAAATGGGAATTCCAGTTTAGGAGTGAGTCGCCGCGTGCCATTGTCGAAGTCGACAATATATTGTGTGCTGACAAAGAGGAGACGGTTTTGTTCATCGAGAAGGGCGTAGGTGTCTACAGTAGGATAGACGCGCTGAGCACTCTTAACGTTGATCCCTAAACTGTAGGCCGCAATAGCTTGACCAGACTCAGCGGAATAAAACTCCAATATGCCTTTCGAGCTAATTCTTAAAATGGCCTCGCCATTTTCACTGACGTCTACCAACAGTGGTTGCCTCTCAACCACTGCGAATTCAAGGTCGCTATCTATGCTTGCTGGCAACAAAATTGGCGCAACAACCCATAGTAGGTAAGCAAATATCGTAGTTATGGCAACGATTACTGCGGCTCCGCCCAGACCTACTACCCACTGCGTTGCCTTGTTGGACCAGAAGCGTTTACGCGACAACCGGCCCGTCTGAACTAAATCATCCATAGATTTTGCTTACCTATCTAAAAACAAATACCGCGTACTTATAGCAGCTTGAGCAATTCTCTTTCTGCCACTTCCGCGGAAACAGGAATATACCCGTCTTTTTGCACAATAGCCTGTCCTTCTTTAGACAGCACAAGAGTAAGGAACTCTTTTTCAATTGGAGAAAGAGGCTGCCCTGGCTTTTTATTTACATATACATATAGGTATCTGGACAATGGGTAGGCACCTGAACCCGCGTTAGCCTTCGTTGCTGGAACGGCTTCGCCACCGTCATCTGCAATTGCTAGGGCTTTAACTCCAGATGTAATATAGCCAATGCCGGAGTAGCCGATGCCATTTAGTGAGGAAGCTACCGCTTGCACTACCGAAGCCGACCCTGGCTGCTCATTAACACTGTTTTTGAAGTCCCCAGAGCACAGTGCAATCTTTTTAAAATATCCATAGGTGCCAGAAACTGAATTGCGTCCGTACACTTGAATTGGCCGATCATCCCAGCTGCCCTCTAAACCAAGATCACCCCAACTATCAAGGCTGTCGTTACCGCCGCAGCGACGGGTTGTAGAAAACACGGCATCCACTTGTTCAATAGACAAGCCGTCCAAGGGGCTATCTTTGTGGACATAAACAGCCAATGCATCAATGGCAACGCGAATTGCTGTAGGCTTATAGCCGTGGCGCGTTTCGAAGGCTTCAATTTCTTTATCCTTCATTGCTCGACTCATTGGCCCGAAATTAGCTGTACCTTCCGTAAGAGCAGGGGGGGCGGTAGATGAACCGGCTGCTTGAACTTGGATATTGACACTTGGGTAATTACGCTTGAACCCTTCTGTCCAAAGAGTCATTAGGTTAGCCAGTGTATCCGAACCAATGCTAGAGAGGTTACCGGAGATTCCTGTCACTTGTTGGTAATCTTGTAGTTCTTGCGCGACCGCCCTAGATGGTTCCGCGGCTTTTTCTTCAACGTCAACGGTTTGCACGTCAACGGCAGTCATAGCAACAGGTGCTTGAGCTGCGGATGGCTGTTTTTTTGCAGGCGCTTCAGGGCTACCGCAACCGAATACGATCAGGCTAAGGGTCAAGATCCCTAACGAACGCATGTTTTTAGAAAATATCGATTTCATAACTTTTCCTTTTAAATGCTTTTTGAACTTATTAGTGATTACGCGACTTCACCTAATGCTTGTTGTTTCTGCAAAATGTTTAAAGTCACAATAAAATTTACTACCCCGATTCATTTTGCTACTGATTTGCAATGTCGAATCGTGGCGACGAAGAATATGTTTTACGATGGCAAGGCCAAGGCCCGTACCACCCCTGGACCGAGAGCCAGACATATCTACGCGATAGAATCGCTCGGTTAATCTGTGTAAGTGCTCCTCCGCTATACCGTAGCCGTTATCTGTTACTTGCAGGCGAGCTCCGCCGCTAATATCTCGCCAAGAAATCTCTATCGGCTTACCTGCTGGGCTGTACCTGATCGCATTCGTGAGTAAGTTGACGCACACCGAGTGCATCTCCTTGTGTGTACCCAGAATGGTCATAGAAGATTCACAACTTATCGTTATTTGATTTTCGCTTGTCTGTAGACCTTGAACTTCCAAATAGGCGTTTTGCATCATGGACGATACGTCAATGGGTACGTCCACACCCGTTGGAGCACTGGACTCAAGCTGAGTAAGCAGCAGCAGATCATCAACTAGAGATTGCATGCGCCGCATTGGCGAATCTAATTTTTCGATCAAAGACAGCCGCAAGTCTTCAGGTTGCTCCTTATCAATCATGGTTTCTAAGTATCCATTTACGACAGTAAGTGGCGTACGTAGCTCATGAGACACGTTAGCGACAAAATTCTGACGCATGGTAAGCAGTCTATTTAGTGCGGTTATATCGCGAACCAAAATAACCTTTCTCTCAGTTCCTACATCGAATCTTCTGGCCTCCAAAATCTGTTCCTGATCAAAGGGCGAGGTAAACTCCAGCGGATCTATGAAACGCGGTGCATTCATGAACGCGACAAAGTCCGGATTTCTCACGATGGTAGAAATGCCTAACCCAATGTCTCGGTCGTTGAACCGTAAAAGTTTTTTCGCAGCATTGTTCAGGTTGTCTATCTCACCAGATGACCCAAGAATGATTACAGCATCTGGAATCACTTCTGCGAGCTCGTATATTTGCCGTAACCTTGAGGTAATACCTTTGGTTCTCTCGCGCTCCCTTTGAATAAGTCGGTAGGGCTCATAGGCCAGCCTAAACCATCCTTCAAGACCATTTTTAGGCGGCGTTAATGGACGCCGTGTCCATTTTTCTACCTTTTTAAACTCTCTATTTTGCAGTGCAATCCAAATCAATGCGGCTAGAAATAAGCTCCACCCTAGGTATCCAGACGCAGCGCCTAGCACTGCGGCGGCAACCAACAAACTTATAAAAATTGCTTTAGATTGTGGATGGTTCATAGAGCTAGCATTACCTAGAGTTCATTCGCCGTATTTGCAAGACAGAGAGCCTGCCCCTTAAATATGACAGTTTGATGAAACTTTATCGCGAAAAAGATGAGTGATTTTGGCACGAGTAGTGATCTAACTTTAGTGCTTGAAGCTAATATCGAGCATTAGGCGTTTAAACGATTCCTCAGTTCCGAAATCTACATTACGGTCATTAAGGAACAATGTGCCACTCAGCTTAATTTTTTTACTCAGCGCATAGCCTGTTTGCAAAATATGTCCTTCGCCATCTGTGCCGCCGCCGATGAAATCAGAGTCAGCAAATGCTGCAAAAACTGCATCCGCTTCAAGATCTCTATACTCCCAACCAAAGCTCCATTTGTTTGCTTTGAGCTTGGCGCCAAGGGTGTAACCGGTGTCGAAATCATCTGCATCTAGATTTTGCACGTAATCTGCGAAGAGTGTGACCTTACCAAGATCTGATGGAATACCGATTTCAGCAAAACCTTCGATACTTTGAAAACCATTAAGATAGCCACCGTTGGCGTCTAAGCGGTTGTTGTTAGCAGCGTTACCGAACAATGAATCAGCACCCTCACTCGCTGTAATATTGTAATAACCTAGACCAAACAAGACACTTACATTGTTCGCGAGTTTGAAAGATGAACCGGCTTGACCGCCAAGTAAAATTAGGTCTGAGTCGCCTCTGTTTTCGTCTATCCATGAGCCAAGGCCGGTAGCGAAAAGGCTGCCTTTCTTATAGCTCACGTTTATACCCTCAGGTCTAAGATCACCGTCCCAAAGAAGGCCAGTACCGCCAACTCTTTTTAGCGGGTTTTTAAATTTGCCAGCCTGGACTGAAACATCTGAATTGGGGACATTCCAGTTAACGTAGGCGAGGTCAAGGTTGATTGACTTAGTGGAAGAGACACTTCCCAAGGTCTGGTTGGTTGACGTCGGGTCGCTGCTGCCGCTCGCCAAACCAAAACCAACGGATATGTCTTGGCTAACCGGCGCTACCATGGCAACGCGGCTACGCACGCGGCTTCTATGCCTGTCTGGGCGCCCATCAATATCAAAAGACTCTTGTCTAAAACGAAAATCACCTTTGATCTTCAAGCCTTCCAACGCCTTCTTGGGAGTGGTTGTCTTTGCGGAAGCAACCGGAGCCGAAGAAATGATGGTTTGTGTTTTTTCCTTCTCAAACGCATCTAATCGTGCAGCTAGTTCCATCAGCTGGGCTTGCAATGCTTCAATAGTTGCCTCTTGAGTTGCATCGGCTTGAGCATAACTGGCTACAGACCCCATAAACATTGACGCTACGATTATGCCTAATCTCATATCTAGTCCCTAATCAAATAATGTTCAAAGATAATGGCGACTGAATGTTACAAATATGTGACAAAGTTACAGGGAAGTGGCTATTTAGGTCGTTTGCGGCCACGCAAGAGAATTTTTTTGCAAGCTTCAGTAGAACTCAGAAAAATTGGCCTGTTAAAACAACAAAAGGCCGAGGAGGGCAGTATGCCTCTTCGACCTTGTGCTGATCCGCCGAGCCTTACCGCTGGACTTGAAGCTTTACACTTCCATAGGTTTGAGCAACTTAGGCCATTGCTCCATTGTGCTCTCTATAGCTTCGCCAATAGCTTCAACGGTCCAAGGTGCGTCCATAGCATCCTTCTCAGCGAGCACCTGAGACTGCCAAGACAGCAACGAGGTGCGATTACCGGTTACGCAAAACTGGCGGCCTGTGACCTTCGCCGCATCGTCAGTACACAACCACGCTATCGTTGGCGCAACTTTTTCTGGAGCCATACGATCAGCCAACTCTGGAGTATCGGGCATTAAATCTTCTGTCATGCGCGACAGCGCCGCAGGTGCAAGTACGTTGACGGTGATACCATACTTCATACCTTCAAGCGCCAAAACTCGCATAAAGCCAGCAACACCGGCTTTTGCTGCTCCGTAATTCGCCTGACCAAAGTTGCCAATTAAACCAGAGGTAGAACTGGTCATAATGATACGACCACCTTCGCCCTGTGACATCATTTGCTGCCACGCGTGTTTCGTTGCCAGATAGCTGCCGCGCAAATGTACATCGATAACGGCATCCCACTCGGCATCGGTCATGTTCTTGAATGAGCGATCGCGCAAAATGCCAGCATTGTTAATGAGAATGTCTAAGCGACCAAAATTATCTACCGCGGACTTCACCATAGACTCAGCTGCGCCATCGTCGGTCACAGAGCCATAGTTTGCGGCGGCTTGCCCCCCTGCGGCCTTGATTTCTTCTACTACCGTGTCTGCCATTGAACTGCCGCTGCCGGTTCCATCTCTTGACCCACCAAGGTCGTTGACTATTACCGACGCGCCTTCATGAGCGAGCAACATTGCGTGAGCGCGACCAAGTCCGCCGCCAGCACCGGTCACAATCGCTACTTTGCCTGTTAATTTACCCATCAGTTGTTCCTCTCTTTTGTTTGTATTGATTAGTTTTTGCGTAGCCGTGAAATATACATCAATAGGAGCGGGGCATATCTAAAACATGCTCGGCCACGTAACTTAGAATCAAATTCGTAGAAATAGGCGCAATTTGATAAAGGCGTGTTTCACGAAATTTGCGTTCGATATGGTATTCCTTAGCAAAAGCGAAGCCCCCGTGTGTTTGCATACACACATCTCCAGCAGCCCAAGATGCTTCAGAACCAAGCATTTTTGCCATATTCGCTTCAGCTCCGCAGGGTAAGCCTTGATCAAACATTTGCGCTGCTTTGTCTACCATTAGCCCAGCCGCTTCAACTTGAGTGTAGGCTCTGGCGATGGGAAATTGCACGCCCTGATTAGCGCCAATAGGTCTATTGAAAACCTCTCTTTGGGACGCATAAGCCGAGGCTTTGTCAATAAAGTAACGACCGTCGCCAACACACTCGGCACCTATGAGAATTCTCTCTGCATTCATACCATCCAGTATGACTTGAAAGCCCCTACCTTCTTCCCCAAGCAAACTGTCAACGGGCACTTCTAAATCATCAAAGAACAGTTCACAGGAATGATGATTGATCATAGATTCGATAGGGCGGATGTCTAGACCATTGTTCTTAGCTGTTTTTACATCGAGCAAAAACGTCGATAGACCCTGAGTTTTTTTCTCAACTTTATCTCTGTCAGTAGTGCGCGCCAACAAGACCATTAAGTCAGAGTGCTCAATGCGACTAATCCAGACCTTCTGACCATTTATAACGTACTTATCACCAACCCTGCGAGCCGTAGTTTTCAGGCTTGTAGTATCGCTTCCCGTAGTAGGTTCGGTGACGCCAAAACTCTGTAAACGTAATTCACCTTTGGCAATTTTGGGTAAATAAAACTGCTTTTGTTCAACGCTGCCATGACGCAAAACCGAACCCATAACGTACATCTGCGCGTGACAAACGCCAGCGTGTGCGCCTGAGCGACAAATTTCTTCCATGACGACTGATGCTTCAGCAATACCCAAACCAGAACCGCCATATTCTTCAGGGATAAGCACACCAAGAAAGCCAGAGGCAGTAAGTTCAGCCACAAAGTCAGAGGGATAGTCAGAGTTGCGGTCCATGTTGAGCCAATAGTCTTCACCGTACTTAGCGCAGAGTTGCCGCACCGCAAGTCTAATGTGCTCTATATCGGCTTGCTTAGCACTGCTTGTTTTTTCTTGTTCAGCCATAACCGCTCACTCCTAACCAGACTTTTTAATTGGTTTTATTGTTTCGATTCCGCTAGGTGTCCGTCCGCCGCAAATAAAAATAGCTGCCAATCATACTGCGACAAACTAATGACCCTGTCCATATTGACGAATGCACCGATGGGGTTGCCGCGTAAACTTACCGGTGAGCGATTAACAGTTGACCGTCTTGGCCTCAAATGGGAACCTAAAGGGGTTACTTAGAGAGTCTTTTTTGGGGAGTTTTATGCGAATTTTTAACGTCTTAGCGATTTCGACTTTGCTATTATCAGGCAGTGGCTATGCTGGCGAATATAAGGCGCCGCGCGGACCTGACGGTGTGCACCCAGACCTCAATGGTCTATGGCAAGCACTAGGTAGTGCTCATTACGATATCGAAATGCACACTGCTAGCCATTCATTACAACTACGCGAAGGGCCTCATGGCCCGTTGCCTGCTGTTAAAACTCTTTACCTTGGAGCAGTTGGTGCAGTGCCACCCGGGGTTGGCATTGTAGAAGGGGGTAAAATTCCCTATCTACCTGAGGCGTTAGCCAAGAAAAACGAAAATAAGGCAAATTGGATCGACAGAGATCCTGAGGTGAAGTGCTACTTACCTGGTATTCCGCGAGCAACCTATATGCCGCAGCCTTTCCAAATTTTCCAAAGCGCGGATTCGGTTTTTATGGCCTATCAGTATGCGGGTGCTGTGCGAGAAGTTTACATGGATGACCCCGGCGAAGCACCAGTAGACAGCTGGATGGGATGGTCGTCAGGTAAGTGGGAGGGCGATACCCTAGTGGTAGAAGTTACGGGACAATATGATTCAACATGGTTTGACCGTGCGGGTAATCACCACAGTGATCAAATGAAGGTCACAGAACGCTATACACCAATGAGCCCTTATCACCTAATGTACGAGGCTACCATTGAAGATCCACTTACATTTAGCGAGCCGTGGACAATTAAGTTACCGCTTTATCGTCGCATGGAAGAAAACGCTCAAATGATGGAATTTCGCTGTGTTGAGTTCGTTGAAGAGCTAATGTTCGGTGAATGGCGACGAGAGCCTTTAGAGCGTTAAGGCAATAGCTAATACAGTGAATAAAAGGTTAGGTAATCGCGTAACGAGAACCTAGCCGCAAA
Source organism: marine gamma proteobacterium HTCC2089 (assembly GCA_905182905.1). Taxonomy (GTDB): domain Bacteria; phylum Pseudomonadota; class Gammaproteobacteria; order Pseudomonadales; family Azotimanducaceae; genus UBA4421. Next base: position 12,845 of record CAJJDH010000016.1, read on the forward strand.
AATAAACAGCGCCTGCCGAAGCGAAAAAGCATAGAAAAAGCATAGAAAAACGAAAAGAAACAACAGTATTCGAGGCAAGTAATCTCATATTTGAAATAGGTATCGTATGTACAATTTGTATAGACCTGTGCTCATTCTCTTTGCGCTAAGCAGTGTACTAAGCAGTGCGCACATAGCTCTAGCAGACACCGAGGCTTCAACGTCAGTTCCGGATCTCAATGGCACTTATGATGTTGCCACGTTGACTCCCCTAGAACGCCCGAGAGCTTTTGGCAATAAACTCTACTTAAGTCGTGACGAGGCAGAAAAAATTCGCCTCGCTGACGTAGCGCGTAAAGCCGAGACCAACGAGTTAAGCGACCCTAACCGGGAAGCGCCGCCAGCCGGTGGCGATGGCTCTCCCGGCGCTGCGGGTAACGTTGGCGGTTATAATGCATTTTGGATTGATAACGGCAATAACTCATTTAGCGTAGACGGCAAATTTAGAACTTCAATTCTAACTGTACCAACCAATGGACGTCGTCCCGGCCTAACTCCTGCAGGACAAAAAGCTAGAGCTGAGCGAATTAGGAACTTTCGGCCAAACCAAGGTTCTGCATGGTGGGTTAAAGAAGGTGGTCAAGGACCCTACGACAACATGGAACTGCGCCCGTTGGCCGAAAGGTGCATTTTAGGTTTTGGCCCTGTCGCAGGCCCACCGATGTTTCCCGCTCTGTACAATAACGTTAAGCGTATTGTGCAAACTGATGAGCACGTGATGATTTTGGTGGAAATGGTTCATGATGCAAGGGTAATCAGACTAAATTCGGAGCATAGACCTAGCCATATTAAAACTTGGATGGGTGACTCAATAGGGCGCTGGGAAGGGGCTACATTAGTGGTCGATACCACTAACTTTATGGCCAAACCAGCATTGTATGGTGCTACTGAGAACCTGCATGTCGTTGAAAAATTCCGTAAAAACCAAGACGGCAGTCTCAACTATAGCTTTATGGTAGACGACCCAACGGTTTGGCAAACGCCCTGGGGCGGCGACTATCCATGGCCTAGAACAAATGACAAAGTATTTGAATACGCCTGCCATGAAGGCAACTATGCGTTAGGCAATATTATGCGCGGCGCACGCTTGCTAGAGCGCGAAGCCCTAAATGCGGAAGAAAACGCAGGAGATAGTGCAGGCGGCGGCGGGGCCAGATAAAATCCCCGAATTGAGGCGGAGGCGTTTGGCATTAAATACGGCCAACGGTAATACTATTTGAACTCCAGCCGTAACACTTATACATTCGACGCTTGAGAGGTTAATTGACCTCAAGCACCAAATTTTCAAGTTGCTCGGAATTTCGACCGGCCACTTAAACTAGGAAAGAGGAAGAGAGCTATATCATGAAGATCAATCGTTTACTCGGAGCAGTCGTCACACTAGCCGGTGGAGCCTTGCTACTTGGCGCAATTCAAGCCGGCGCTCACCACGCTTTCGGCGCAGAATTTGATCCAAATAGACCACTAATCCTAAGAGGTCCAGTAGTTAAAGTTGAGTGGGTTAACCCTCATGCTTGGATTCATATGGAACACACTACCGAAGCGGGCGATAAAGAAGTCTGGATGGTGGAGGGCGGGACACCAAATACACTCCTGCGCCGAGGCTTAAACAAGCGCTCGTTGGTGCCAGGCACGTTTATTGTAGTCGACGGCTATCAGTCCAAAGACCGTTCCAAGAGAGCAAATGGTCGCGATGTTACTTTGGCGGATGGACGTAAAGTCTTTATGGGATCATCCGGTACTGGAGCACCACGAGACGGCAGAGACGCTAGCGAACGCTAAACTGCCCATGCGTGATGCAGTGAAGTAACCAACTAGTAGTCTGCTGATAGTCTGCTAGCAGTCTACCAATAGAAAGAAGGCCGAGTTTATCTCGGCTTTTTTCTGCCGCTGTTTTATCGATGGGCAAATGAAAATGGCTTAAACTAGGCAAAAGAATTAAATGTCTAATGCACCTTCCTTTTTCATGGATTGATATAGGCGATTAAACCCCCAACCCGCAAGGCCGCTGACTGCTGCAGCCAGCGCAAAAATCCAAGCCCCTATACCACTCCACTCGATACCACTCCAACCGCTGTACAAAAATATGCCGATGAATGGCGCAATCGCACCGCGTAGACCGGTAAGGGTTACATGTACGCCCATGTATTGAGCCAACTGGTTTGCCGGGGCAAAGTCATTGTGGCCCAATTGCCAAGCAAGGGTGCCGCCGCCTCGGGTGATGCCCATGATAAATCGACCCACATAAAGCCAAGTGATAGAGCCCAGCATAGCACCCACAAAGGTTAGGAGCTGTGCAATTACCCACAGCACACTTTGCCGCGCGCGAAACTGCGCGACATGCACACGATCTAAATAAACTGCCCATAGCGGCAGTGAGACAAGGCTCATAACCATGGGAACTACCATGACCAGCATTAGCGACGTTGTATAAGACGCCTGCATTTCTCGGGTGATCAAGAAAATCAAAGGGGCTTCCATCAACATGTTGCCGAATCCTGCCCCAAACATTGAGAGTTGGTAGCGGGCAAAACGCTTGTCTTTACGCAAAATCTCCATGAAGCCGAGCTTTTTTTCACCCTCTACATGTCGTTGTTTTTCTGCAATCAACTGCTCAGCTTCGCCCTGTACTTTGACCTTGCTGAAAAATCCGATTCCAACAATACCTAGTAGGGCCCCGCACCCATACAAAAGTCCCAAGCTGCTAGGAAATGCATCCAGAAATGGGCCTATTACGGATGAAATTGCCACAGTGACTAAGCTGTTAATCATCTGAATTTGACTGGTTGCTTTGGCTCGATTGTGCCGAGCGTAGTTAAGGCTCCAGACAACGCTACGCAAGGTGGTTAGTCCTGCCACACATATCCTCGAAAAGATCATGCTGCTGACCAATATAAACGCGCCCATTTCATTGATCGGCGAAACAGCTACTGCCAAGATACATAGCATTACGACAATTTGAATAACTGTCATGCTCGGAACTTTGCGCCTGCCAGAAGCTAATTTGCTCCAAAGTAAACTAGATAAATTGGCAAACATTGGCGCTGCGCTAATCAGTGCTAACGTAAACGGCTCTACATCGTAAACTTTTGCGGCAATCACACCCACAACGCCGCCTTCAAGCAAAACTAAAGCGCCTGGAAGGGTGAATTCGCTGAGCTTCTCGTAAGTAAAACTGCGTTGTATTTCAGGGCCTAAATCTAGCCGTCGCCGACTCAAGAAAACCCAACTATGGACGTATTCAACGGTTAGGACCCCTGTTCATTGGGTAAGGTTGCCAGCGTTGCAGATCTACTTTAGGTAGAACCGTTGGATTAACGCAACTCATCGGCCACCGACCACGCAGTACCAGAGCCACTTCGCGACCTACACGCCGCCTAGTTTCGGGCCGCATACGTGTGGTCGCAGATGCAACATGAGGGCTGAGCAGAACGTTTTCCATATTTAGTAAAGGGTTATCTAGAGCAGGGGGCTCTTGCTCCAAAACATCTAAGCCTGCGCCTGCGATGCTCTGGCTTTGCAAAGCCTCAATCAAGGCCTGCTCATCAATAATTGGACCGCGTGCTGTATTAATAATCATCGCTGTATCTTGCATCAATGAGAACTCGTGAGTGCTAAAACTGTGATGTGTTTCCTCATTGTGGGGAGCATGGACAGAAACATAGTCCGAGCGCGAAAGTAACTCTTCAAAACTCACCGGCTCTACACCATCTTCGGAGACTATCAATTCACTCACGTACGGGTCGTATGCAATGACGTGCATACCAAATGCCTTGGCGCGCCTAGCTGTGCATCGAGCGACATTACCATAAGCAAATAGACCTAATGTTTGGCCCATTAGGCGAGGGGTATGGTTCAACAAGGGTCGCCCAGACCACCACTGATCATTTGCGCTCATACGGTCCATAGTCTTCATACGCCTCGCACTCGCTAGCAATAGCATCATTGCGTGATCGGCGACTTCTTCAATAAATACATCGGGTACGTTGGTCACCACTATTCCTGCTGCAGTGGCTGCCTCTATATCCACCATATCTACCCCAACACTACCCACGCCTATGACTACGCAATTCTCTAGTTGGTTAATCAACTCTGCGTCAATACGAAAGCCCCAAGAAGTAATAATTGCATCCATTTTTCGTACGCCTTGAGCAAACTCTTCAGGGCTATCTGCGGCAACTTCAATAATGTCAGCAATAGGGGCTAAGGCTTCCAATTCCAGAGAGTAACGAATTGCTACTGCCTCTGGGTTGGCCTGCCGCGGTAACTGGATGCCGATTTGCTTTTTCATATCACTCCCTCACTGAGCTGCATTGAACGAAAAATACCAGCGTGGCAAAGCAAGCTGGGCGCTATCGACCTATGCCTGATGCAATCAATAGCTGTGTTCGTAGATTAACAGTACGTTGTTTTCTATTACTAGGTGCAATAGGCCAAGCACAAATGAACCACGGCAATATACTCAGTGCTAGTTGTTGAGTATTACTGGTAACCTTAGATTGGATAATCGAATTGCATGAAAAGAGGGCTCCGACTTGGGTGAATGGCTAAATTTAGCAATGTATATGTTTTTCAGCGCAGCAATTGGTGCCGCGATCAGTTTTTGGCTGCTGACTAAAAGGCATGCACAGGAGTCATTTGCAGAGATTGAAAGGGCGACAACGCTGGCGAGGTCTCAAGGTGTGCAAGAGGGCCAAGCTTTAAAAGAACAACAGTTAACCGAAGCGGCAAAAAGTCTTGCGGCAACTCATGCGCGACTAGAAGTACAAGCAGAACAATTACAGCAACAAGAGCTATTCCTCAGCTCAGCCAGAGCTGAATTAAGTAAGAGCCAAAGTGATTTTGCTGCGCTGACTGCTCGAATGGACGAAATCAAAGCGGGCTTTCAAGAAAAAGAAAAACTCTTCAACGAAACTAGCACCAAGCTCAAGCAGGAATTCGAACTGCTGGCGAATAAAGTTTTTGATGCCCAAGGATCCAAGCAGCAGCAATCGTTACAACTGATGCTCAACCCGTTCCGAGAACAAATTGGCGACTTTAAGAAAAAGGTCGAAGAGGTTTATCAAAGCGATACCAAGGAGAGGGCGTCGCTACTTAATGAAGTACAGAACCTGCAAAAAGCCAGTGAGCGTATCAATGCCGAAGCAGAAAATTTGACCAAAGCGTTGAAGGGTGACAACAAGCTACAGGGTAATTGGGGTGAATTAGTGTTGGAGCGTGTGCTAGAAGAATCTGGACTGCGTAAAGACTACGAGTATTTTGTGCAAACCAGCAGCCGCGATGCAGAGGGCAAAATAAAGCGCCCGGACGTAGTAATCAGATTACCCGATGGTAAAGACGTCATCATTGATTCAAAAGTGAACTTGGTTGCATACGAGCAAGCAGTTGCCAGCGAAGTTGATGAGGAGCGCGAACAATACCTGCGCCAACACTTAACTGCCCTGCGTAGCCAGATTAAGGGTTTGTCAGAGCAAGATTATGATCAGCTACCGGATATCCGCTCACTAGATTTTGTGCTTCTATTTATTCCTATTGAGTCTGCTTTCACTCTAGCAATGGAGGCGGACCGGCGGTTATTCACAGAGGCGTTTAATAAACGGATTATGCTGGTAAGTCCGACAACGTTGATGATGGCATTAAGAATCATCAATAACCTTTGGCGGGTTGAAAAGCAGAACAAAAACGCACAAGAAATTGCCAGCAAGGCCGGCGCACTTTATGACAAGTTGAATGGTGTAGTAGAGGAGGTCGACAAGCTGGGTAAGCAGCTAACAACGCTACAAGGCACCTACGACAATGTTTATTCGCGGCTAGCCTCTGGCAGAGGCAACCTTGTGAATCAGGCGGAGAAGTTTCGTAAATTGGGCGCCAGAGTTAAAAAACCTATAGCGCCATCGCTGCTAAAAGATCTGGAGAGTGATGATCCAAACGATGCCATCGATGCAATAACAACAGAAGACACCTAAGCCAAGTTTGCCGACTGTCGGCGCGAGCTTCGACTAACCCTCAACGCTGGATTGCGTTTCGGCAAGAATAAAGGCCGGTGTCTCACATACAGCATAGGGGTGAATTTGAGTTTCTTGTAGAGGTAGACGCAGTGTTCGAATACCTTCTAGCTGCTCGCGCTGTAGCTGTACTTCGCTGGCCTTATGCACAACGCTGTCGATATCTTGCCAAATTGGATTTACTTCCCGCAGCGCTCCAAACTCGCAGCGGCTCTCCCAGCGATTACTGGTCAAACTCAATAAGTCGATCTTATCAATGATGCTCCAATGAGAATAAGCCGCATCCTGTCCGTCGCTTACGCTAGCAAAAATAATAGGCAGTTGAGATTGCTCCAGCTGTGCATGCTCTATTAATTGTGAAGCAACAATCCACGGGTGAGTATCTCGATAAAAACCCTGCCCTGATGTTTCCAACATAGATTCGATAGCACGCTGAGTAACCAAAACGACTATGCAATGGGGGCTGATGCTCATAATGCTGTTTTCCATTTATTCCAACTTTTGCTGGGTTATCTTTTTTGTTCCACGATTCTAGTAGATCAACCGACCCATTATGGCTAGGGAATGGACAAATTTCTTTGCTTTCTTTTGTAAACTAACAGTCCAGTCATTGATCTTATGCGCAGTTACGTGCGGTAATTCATTTGTGACAGATTCCATTTTAACGCCCCAAACCCCGGCGCCCGCAGACTACTATCAGAATAATTTCTGTAGTGTTTTTGAGTTTGTGTTAGGCCGCTTTAAAGGCATTGCAAGCGACCAACTCACAAAAGATCTAAAGTCCTACCTTGATGCATCCGGTGACTCCCAGCGACTGTTCGCTAGACTACTGACCCGTAAAGGACCTACCTTTTTAATCTCCTCCCTAGCCTACGCCGAAATTGCCGAGTTAGACGTTGCCATAGAAGAGTTGAGCGCACTGGATCTATTGCAGTATTCCCCCGGGGTCCCCGCTGATCAAATACTAGCGGTACTGACCAAGGCCCAACTCATTGACTATTTCTCGGTCCCCTCGGCGCTAACCAAATCCAGTAAAGTGGCGATAATAGAACATCTGCTTAGTCACAATAGTGACCTACAAATTTGTCATAGATGCCAGCAGCGAACCCGCTGGCTAACGATCACTGCACCAGATCACTGGCGGCTAGTAAACTTCCTATATTTTGGTAACAGCGGCCAGGATTGGTCGACATTTGTGCGTCGAGACTTGGGTTTATTGGCATACGAAACCGTCGCCTTGCAATCCCAGCAGTTCGCCACAAGACAGATATTAGACGCCTACTTAGAAGAGAAGGAATACGCCAATCTCATCTACCGTCTAGACGAGTTTCCTAATCTCGCCGAACCGTTGCTTGCGGTACTTGTAGGTGATCATCAAACCGCAGGCCTGTTGGGGCAGCGTCAACGGCTGCGTCAGCGCAGTTTGTTACGCTTGGCGAAATGGGCAGAGCGCGAAAAGCGGCTAGATTACGCATTAGTAGCTTACGCTTGCGTAGACACTCCCCCAGCCCGTGAACGACGAGTACGAATTCTAACCAAAGCAAACAATATACATGAGGCTAACCGTCTGCTCGCAGAAATAGAACAATCACCGCGTAGTGCAACGGAGAGATTATTTGCCGAACGCTTTGGCAAGCGTGGCGGCGGCTACCAGCCCCCAACGACCACTATTGAAATAGATGAAACTCCGGAGTCTGTGGAAGACTACGTTTTGCTTGAACTTATCCAAGACGGTGGCTGGGGGGTGCATAGCGAAAACCTTATGCTAAAAACCCTTACCGGCCTCATCTATTGGCCTATTTGTTTTGCACCAATACCCGGCGCATTCACAAATCCGTTTCAATCAGGCCCGCAGGACCTTTACGCAGCAGATTTTTTCACCCACCGAAAAGAAGCCATAGAAGATCTTGAGGCATCGCTGTCGTTAGAGGCCGATTTTTTTGCCCACATTACGCAGATCGCAAATGCAAAAAGGGGAATCGCAAATCGATTGGTAAGTTGGGGGCTACTGGAATCTATACCTGTTGATGAGTGGTTATCGGCCATACCCTTCGCGCAGCTCCAGCAACTTAGTCAATTTCTAATTCGCAATTTGACAGAGTACAGACGTGGCTTCCCGGACCTATTTATTTGCTATGCGACTGGCGCTGTAGAATTTGTTGAAGTGAAGGGGCCTTCGGACCAACTGCAACCACAACAAAGGGCTTGGTTTGAGGAATTCAATCGGATGGAAGTACCTGCTCGAGTAGTCAAATTGCAGTTAACCAAATGAATACGCTTTCAGTCCGAAATCTTGCGGAGTTTGTCTTTCGCAGCGGAGATCTATATCCACCATCACAGGGCAGAAGGGTAGAGGCTTCTGAGGGAGTAGAGACGCAACAAAAACTTCAAAAGCAAAGATCAAATAATGATTCTCAATACGCCGCGGAAGTCTCTCTAAAACAGAACATTGTAGTGATGAACCAATCTTGGGAATTACGTGGCCGAATGGACGGTCTGACTAAAAGCGACTCTGGACGCTGGGTTATTGAAGAGTACAAAAGTACGCGCGCGGATAAAAAAGCACTAAACAGTATTGATCATGGTCAGGGGCTTCTTTATGCAGGATTGTTGGCGATAAAGGAAGATCTCCAAGGCCAACTAGAACTGCGCATAATTTACGTCAATCCAGATACGCTATCTGAATACAGTTACGATTTTGTTTTCAGCGCAGGTCAAGCTGTCGCCAAACTTATATTGGCTTTGTGCTGCTATGAAAGTCGAATGCAACAAGATCTGCAGCGCCACGAAGAACGTCACACCTGGGCCAGTTCGCTAACTTTTCCGTACGATGGATTCCGGCCTTCACAGAGAGCAGTTGCGCGCAGAGTTTTTCAAGCCCAGCGCAAAAAAGAAAACCTGCTATTGGAAGCAAGTACCGGCAGCGGTAAGACTATGGCTGTACTTTATTCTGCATTACGAGAACAGAGTGTCGGCGCAAAGCTGTTCTTTCTAACGAGTAAAATTAGAGGCGCTGACGCCTTTCTAAACGCGGTACAAGATGTAGTCAATGCGAACGCGCACGGAAAAATCGTAGCAGTGCAGCTAACTGCTAAAGAAAAAGCCTGTGTGGTGCCGGGTATGCCGTGTAACTCACAGTTATGTGAGTATGCTGCCGGCTACTACGACAAGTTACCCCATGCACTTGTCGAGCTTTTAGGTAACGGCGGGGTTGCCGACCAAGGGCAAGTTGCAGCAGTCGCGCACAAGCATAAGGTCTGTCCTTTCGAGCTCAGCTTAGATCTAGCTACTTGGTCGGACCTGATCATTGGCGACTACAACTATATTTTTGATCCGGTAGTCAGGTTACAGCGGTTTATTGCACAACCTAACATTCACCTGCTCATCGACGAGGCGCATCAACTGAACCCCAGAGTGCAAGCTATGCTCGAGACTCAGATCTCAAGCTTTGAGGTCAGGTCAGCGAAGTCCACTGTCAAAGAGAAAATGGTTAAGCGTGTTTTATCGATTGATCGCGCCCTGAAAAAACTTACCAAAGGTCTAGTAGATGGCGACCACGAAATCCCCCAGGCGGCTACATTAGATAGGGCAGTAGCAAACTTTCTTCTGGACTACGACCAAGAAGAACAAATTGACGAACCAGAAGTAGAACTAGAAAACCTTTACTTCGCCTGTTTGCGCTGGGCGCGCGCAGAAACATGGTTCGATGAAAAACGCTTTCGCTATTTGGTCACAGTTGAGGGCAAAAATGTACAGGTTCGACAAATCTGTTTAGATGCAGGTCACTACGCCAATCAGGTAATGTCAGAATATGCCAGCGTAGTTCGATTCTCGGCTACAGTTTCGCCTTTGGCTATTTATCAACAATTACACGGTCAACCTATTGCTCTGGAACACTTTTCTGAGCGAGCTAAAACGCCATTCAATTCAGACCAGACACATGTGCTGATCGTCAAAGACATTCCCACTTACCTGCAACAAAGATCGGCGAGCCTGGCAAAAATTAGGTTGTTGATAGATACGTTAACGACCACCAAACCCGGCCGTTATCTTCTAGCAATGCCTTCTTACGCCTACCTTGAGCAGTTTAGAGATGCCTACCAACGGGCGACTTCCGATCGTCAACCGACAAAAAAATTCCTCTACCAAGAGCGTGGTCAAGACAACCAAAGACAACAAGAGTTGATGGACACATTCAGCGCAAACGAAAATATTGTAATGGGTGTGGTATTAGGCGGCGGACTTAGCGAATCAATAGATTTTGGTGAAGCTAAATTGAGTGGCGTAGTGATAGTCGGCTTGGGGCTGCCGCCGCCCAGCTTGGCAAGAAATCTAATGGCTGAATTTTATGCGCAGTCTACTCAATCTATGCAGGAGAGCGGCCAAGGTCTTGGACAAACTATGGCGTACAACCAACCTGCTATGGCTAGGGTTATTCAAGCGGCGGGGCGCTTAGTTCGCTCACCAAATGATCGTGGCATAATTTGCTTAGTCGATCCGCGCTTTCAGCAGGTCGAACTGCAAAGTTTCTTCCCATCTTATTGGCGGCCACAGACAATTACGCTAAAAGAAGTAAAAAGTTCGGTTAATTCCTTCTGGTCGCATGACATGTCCCCGCGCGAAGACTAAGCTAACGCCATGATTAGACGAACCAAGATTATTTGTACCATAGGCCCCGCAACAGCCAGCTTTGACATGCTTAAAAAGCTCTACGAAGCAGGTATGAATGTGGTCCGCCTCAATATGTCGCACGCAGATCACGCCAGTGCTTTGCAGGTGATTAACTGGATCAAAACCCTAAATCGACAAATTACTTACCCCATTCCAATTCTGCTAGATACGCAAGGCCCAGAAATAAGAACCGGTGTATTAGAAAACCCAATGGAGTTGAACACCGGCGACGTAGTTACATTGTCGGTCAGAGACGGTGACATGATTGAACAACGCTCGATCCATGTGAACTACACAGAGCTTGTAGATGTGGTGGAAGTAGGGCGAATCATTACAGTCGACAACGGCTTGATGAACTTCAAAGTGCTGCAGAAAAAAGATCGACAGCTAACTTGTGAAGTTATAGACGGCGGTACTCTGGGCAGCAGAAAACACGTTAACCTTCCAGGGGTACGCGTGAATTTGCCTGCGATAACCGCAAAAGACAGATTAGACATCGCTTTCGGCATTGCCAACGACGTAGATTTCATTGCACTGTCTTTTGTTCGTAGCCCTGACGATATTGTCGAATTACGTGAGCTGTTAGCAGAAAAGCAGCAAAGTATTAAGATCATTGCAAAAATCGAAGACCAAGAAGGCGTGAATAATATCCACGAGATCGTCGCATTATCAGATGGTGTAATGGTGGCTCGTGGTGATCTAGGTATCGAAACGGATATCGCTGATCTCCCAAACGTGCAGCGTAGAATTGTCCATGCCTGCGCCAAAGGTGGCAAGCGCTGTATCGTCGCAACTCACTTGCTCGAATCAATGATCGACAATCCAATTCCGACCCGCGCGGAGGTTACAGATGTGGCCAATGCTGTTTATGAGGGTGTGGACGCGGTAATGTTATCTGGTGAAACCGGCGTAGGTCAGTATCCTATTCGGTGTGTAGAACAACTGGATAATATTTCCGGGAAGTCAGAGCGTTTTCCTGGGCTGGGCTATGAAAAGTCCCTTGAGGTGAGCGAAGACAAGCAACATGTTGCCATCCACGCTGTTGCCCTAGCTGAAGCATTAGACGCAAAAGGCATAGTCGTTATCACACGCCGTGGATTAACCGCAGACTACGTGACCAGCGCAAGACCAATGCACGTGCCAATTTATGCCTTCACTAACAACAGCCAATCGCGTCGCAGGCTAGCGCTGAATAGGGCGGTCTATGCTCATCGCATGGCATTTAGTAACGACCCTGAGAAAACTCTGCAAAGAGCCTTTGATGTACTGCGTGAAAGGGAAGGCTTTGCTGCCAACGATAAGGTCGTCGTCATTTCTGATGTGTTAGCAGATCAACCTACAGAGGCGATTCAAATTAGATCTATCATGGCAAGCACAGAAACTGAATCAGAGTAAAAACGGCTCTAACAGCATGCGCAGGGCTACAACACTTAGCATCGCTCCAAAAACTCTTTTGAGCCGCTCAGCTGGCACGCGCTGAGCGAACCTCACGCCAATTGGTGCGGTTATTACCGCGCCGATAACAATCAACACGAACGCCCATACATCAATGTAGCCAAACAAATTGGGGGTATTGTTCGCTGGAGCCGAAACGAAGTAACCGATAGCACCTATACCGGCGATGGGTACGCCCAGTGTGCTTGCTGTGGCGGTTGCGTTATGTGCGGGGACATTAAAGAAAATAAGAGTTGGCACAATCACATTACCACCAGCAATGCCGGCCAGCCCTGCAACTAGGCCTGCTAGCGCACTGATCACTGAACTACCCATATAACCTGGAAGGGCTCTATTGGGTTTTGGCTTCCAACTAGTAAGCATAATAATGGCTACCAAGCCGATGAATACAGCAAAAAACCAACGCAAACTATCATCGGGTAAGTTAGGCCCGACATAGCCTGCGGAAAAACTACCCAGCAGCAAAAAAGGTAGTAGTTTGTAAACAATATGCCAGTGAACTCGCTGGGCCCTAATTTGCGTTAGCGCCGCTGAAGCAGAGGTTAGAACGATACAGGATAGCGAGGTTGCAATTGCAACCAGCATGGCAAGTTCTGGCGGATATTGATTGCTGAGCGTGAACAAAAAGTACAAAACCGGCACAATTACTACGCCGCCGCCAATACCCAAAAGCCCACCCAGAAATCCACTGGACAAGCCTAGGATCAGGCACAAGGAGATGAAGAAATAAGTTTCCAATTACAGTAATGTGAGCGGCGAGCAATCATACCCATTAGCAGGCAGTCTACCGGAGTTTTCTGGCGTGTATAACGAAACCTTGAAGATGTTGAGGAAATTATTTCTCTTCTATTTGACCTTGCTGCCCTTGGCTGGATACCCGGCCACGCAAATTATCACGCTGAGTAACGGCGACAGCTACGAAGGTGAAATTAGAGACGGTATTTTTGAGGGTAGTGGCCTATATGTCTGGGCAAGTGGAGATCGTTATGAAGGTCAATTTTTGAATGATTTACCCCATGGCACAGGCACCTATCAATGGGTAGATGGCAGATCCTATGAAGGCACTTTCTTAGCAGGCAAACGTCATGGCATTGGGGTACTTACTTGGTCCAATGGCGACAAATACAAGGGTAGTTTCAAAGCCAATCGTATAGAAGGGCAAGGCGAATTTTCTTGGGCAAATCAAGACACCTACAATGGCGAGTTTGTGGCTAATCTGCGCTCAGGCAAGGGTAAAATGCGCTGGCATACAGGTCAAAGTTACGAGGGCGATTTTCTCGACGGCACGCCACATGGACAAGGCCATTTAGTTTATTCCGATGGTCGGCAGTACATTGGCGAGTTTGCCCAAGGGCTGCGCACCGGCAAAGGCACATTATATTGGCCAAATGGTAATCGCTATACCGGTGCATTTGTGCAGGACAACCGCACAGGCCTAGGCGTCATTCATTGGCGCGATGGAACCATCTATCGCGGTGAATTCTTTGAGAATAGTCAGAGTGGCTGGGGCATCAAGGAACAGCCCGGCGGGCAACCAGAGATTCAACAATGGCGTTCGGGTGCGCTTCAATTAGAGCGCATTTTAGTAGAAAACGTTACCTGTTCACTAAGCCATATGGGGCGCCAATGGATGTTTGACTCTACTCAGTGCATCAATGGTTTAGCACACGGTACTGGCCTTGCAGTAAGCTTAGATGGACGCCTACTTATACCCAAGGGCAAATTCATTCTTGGCCAAATGGTCAGCGGAAGCGTTCTTGAAATACCCGAAGTGGACCCCGACACAAGCATTAGTGAGTTCGGCAGTGGTTGATCTAACTGACCACATCATAGACGGCTATAGATTATCTGCCGCTAACCCCTCGGAGGAGGACTCTCGAGTTTACAGGGCAACCAGGGTTATCGATCTTGAAAAGGCAGTTATTAAGTTTTCTGCTCAAGCCTTGCCCGAAACCACAATTTTGACGCTGACTAGAAGTCCTGTGTTCCCAATGCTACTTGCCTCGGGCGAACACGAAGGTTCGTTCTTTGCCATTTTGCAGGATTTTGACGGCGGCGATTTATTAGATCGAATTGGCAATGGTATGAGTCTTCAGTCGCTTATATCTACTGTCCGTCAGGTTGCGCTGGCACTCGATGAATTGCACGAAATTGGCTACGTCCATGGCGATATCAAACCAGAGCATATTGTTTTTACGCACACGGGTAGCCCTGGGCTGATAGATTTCGGTAGTGCAACCTCCATAAAAGAGCCGCCCCAAACCGACACTACAACTGATCAAAGAGACCCGCTTTCGCCTGGATACGCTAGCCCAGAACAAATTATCGGTAAGAGTTTAGACGGTCGCTCAGACCTTTACAGTCTTGGTGTTTTGCTCTATCAGATGCTAGCTGGACAGCTGCCATATACTGATCCAGATGCCAAGACTATGCTACAAAAGCATATTCAGGACCCAATACCGCGCTTACCCAACTATCTTGCTACACTTCAACCTATCATTGATCTTTTGTTAGCTAAGAGACCTGAGAAACGCTACCAAAGCGGCAAGGATCTCAGCTATGCACTCTCGGCTATCGCCTCCGATGCATTGTTACCAGATGTCGCAATCAAGACCCAAGCTATCAAAACTCAAGAAATTTCTGTCTTGCGGGCTGAGTTAAGAACGGTTGCACTAGATCCAGTAGAGCAGCAAAAAAGAGCGCGGCGCAAGCGCCGAAGAAAAATTGCACTACAGAGTTTTGCAACGTTATTCATTATGGGCGTAGTTTTTGGAGTCGCCTTTTTACTGCGTGAACAGGTTACTGCCTCTCTTACTAATGTGGGGAGTTCTCTGGGCGTAATCGAAGATCCGCAATTGGTGTTTGCTAGAACCGAGGCTGAATCGCTGCGCCAAGACCCAAACCAAGGCCTTGCAGCAATTGCTGGAGCCTACCAAAGAATATTTCTCCTTGAACCTAACGATATGCAAGCACAAATAGCCCTGGACGAAGTTTTAAAGTCATGGCGAGACAGTATCAATTTAGCGATGACCGCCGGAAACCTTGAAACAGCAGAATTACGCCTACAAGAGGCTGTCAGCGTGCTGGGCGAGGATCCAGAATTAACTGTATTGTCGCTTCGTCTGCAAAATCGCTATAGAGCCGAACGCTTACTTAAAAGTACCCAGGCGCTACTTGCCAGCCATGGCTTGTCCGATTTGCCTAGCGCCGCAGCGGCTATTCAGGCGTACCAAGAGATATTGCGTATTGCACCCCAGCACCCCGGTGCTGAGCGGGGTTTAACCGAATTGTCCGCTCACTATATTGGCCTAGCAAAAGTCGCTGCAGAGGGCGGTGAAGTTAATAATGCCATTAGCCTTTTGGAACGCGCTTCTGCCGCCAATAACAATCTGCGTGAATTAGACGACGTGCGTAAACTAATATCCCAGGCTGCGACCGCTCAAGCCGCTATCAATGAACTACTGGTTCAAGCACGCAGGTTGCGGGCAGAGAATTTATTCATTCAACCAGCCGGTGCAAATGCAGCGGAATTGTATCAACGAGTATTAACAACAGACCCCAACAATATGGTCGCCTTACAAGGCCTGAACGAAGTTGCAGCGCAAATATCGAATAGCGTTCGCGAGCAATTAGCTCAAGGTAGACTGGATAGTGCTGAAGATTTATTGGACCAAGCATCGGCTGCCGGTCTGCCGGCCCAGCCCATCAGCGAGTTAAGACAGCGTATTGAAAATGAACGAAGCCGCCAAGCAAGAGTGGTTGTATTGCTCGAGCAATCCCAAGAGCTGATGTCTAAAGGCTACCTAACCGCACCAATAGAAAACAATGCAACGGCGTTGCTACGCGAAGTCCTGCAGCTAGATCCTTCTAATACACCAGCTAAAAATTTGCTTAATGTTTGTGCACGGCGACTTTCCCAGGCTGCTCAAGAAGCCTACGAATACAAACTGCGGGATACGGCGAAAGAGTATATGGACTTGGCGCTGACGATAAACCCAGATGTTGTCGAATGGGTTGCACTCAGAGAGAAGTGGGGGAGTGATTAGTTAGCATAACCACCACAAGATTCCTGCTAAACCTAGAATAACGGGCTTCCAAAGATCTAAGCCGTCGATTGCTTTTGTTTAGCGCGACTCTTATATTGCTGGATTAGTTTTTCTGCTTTGGAGTAATACAAGATGGCCGTTGAAATTCCCTATCGTCGTCAGTTGGATTTTGAATACGGTAAAGCTGAAGTCTTAGCTCCTGGCATAAGAAGGGTTATTGCCAATAACCCAGGGCCTTTCACCTTTCACGGTACTGGAACATACATTCTTGGTACTGGTAGCGTAGCCGTAATCGACCCTGGTCCAGACGACGAAGCGCATATTGATGCCATCCTTGCATGCCTTCCCGGTGAAACGGTTTCCCATATATTAGTAACTCATACCCATCTGGATCATAGTCCCGGTTGTCGGCTATTGCAGGCCAAAACAGGCGCGCCCACCTATGCTTATGGACCCCATGGTGCTGGCAAAATGGAACAAGGGGTTCAAGTGGAAGAAGGTGGCGATATGGATTTTGCTCCCGATCACTTGGCTACACATGGCCAAATCATTGAGGGTGGAGACTGGTCTGTAGAATGCGTTTATACCCCAGGCCACACATCTAACCACTTATGCTTCCAGCTTCAAGAACAAAAAGCGCTGTTTACCGGAGACCATGTGATGGGGTGGTCAACCAGCATTATCTCGCCTCCGGATGGTGATATGGCGGACTATATGGTGAGTTTGGAATTGCTGCTTGAAAGAGACGACGAAATTTACTGGCCAACTCACGGCCCATGTATTGACGAACCCAAGGCACATGTCAGGGCCTATATAGCCCACCGCTTAGAGCGCGAACAACAGATTATTAACTGCATTGAAGGCGGTACTTTTAAAATTCGCGAAATGGTTCCCCTGATGTACAAAGACACGCCAGAGTTTATGTATCCAGCTGCCGCACGCAGCGTGCTTGCAGCAATGGAGAACCTAGTTAAGAAAGGTACCGTAATAGGCAGCAGTGGCGTAACCATGGACAGTGACTACAGCTTAGCCTAAAAAAACCTCGATCCAGCTGTAACGCTCTGCCTTCTCAGCACACCATTTTCGATATGTGGAAAGTAGTGCGTTAACAATAGCATGTGAACTGCAGTGTAAAAACAGTGGGGGTTCGGCCCCTACTTTTTTCTTTAGTCATCAACGAGGGGGCAGGGTGTCTGTTCTATACACCTGCTCTTCGAGGTCAGTCGAGCGCGCTAAAGGTAATTGGACCAAAAAAACCACACCGGTATCATCCTGTAGGTTCAATGCGTTAACGGCGCCGCCATGGTGTTCGGCAATTATGCGTACCACGTATAAACCTAAACCGAAATGTAAGCGGTTTTCTTGACCTCTATGACTGACCATAGAATCAAATACAGACTTACGCACTTCGCCAGTTAATGTCGGCCCTCGATTAGCAACCGATATTTGTAACGTTTCGCGGAAGCAATCAAGTTGTACCCGAATAGGGGTGTCACGCCGATGAAAATCTACCGCGTTATCAATTAACTTATCCATGAGTTGCTCTATACGAAAATCCGAAACAAGAGCGTGGGCGGGCTTGCTAGATCCTCGGTAGGCAAAATCAACACCCGGGTGGCTTAGCGAGCAATTGGCTGTATAACTAGAGAGTAAAATATCTAAATCAATGCTTTCTAACTCCTCAGCTTCCAACGACTCTTCAAGGTTCGCCGCGTCAGCCAAATTTTGTACGATTGACCCTATGCGATTCACACCGCGTTGTGCACTCTCCAAATATTTGCTCTCATCGATCCCAGGATAATCTTCGGCTAAATTCTGCAGAGAGGTACTTAAAGTATTCAGCGGATTGTTGATTTCGTGACGTAAAGTACGAGGCATGCTTTCCAAAAAAGTGTTGTGCTGATTGAGCTTCTCTAACATATTGGAAACGCTTCGCGCTAAATCGCCAATCTCGTCGCCTGCATTCATTTCACTCAGCAACTGCGATTTCTTTAATCGTCCACGCGCATCAATCGCTGAACTAGCCTCACGCCGAAGATTACGGATACGCCAAGCCAAGCGCCCTGCGAAGGCAAGTAGTGCAACAAATATGACGAACAAACTGAGCACAGATAGCAATAGTACCTGCTGCAGTGCCGAACGTTGGAAACGCAATATGTCATCAATATCTTGTTCGACAATCACAGTCCCTATGACTTCCTCTGCGGAAACTATTGGGTGAGCGGCCAATATCAATTCTTGGTTTTGCGAAATTCGATTACGCAACGTAATGGGTACTCCACCTAAGCTCGCTGCAATAGCCTTATCCGCTGGGTTAGCTGCACTACCTTTTTCAGCAGTAAATTCACCCGCAATTGTCTGTTCAAGTGATTCGCCAGTGATCAATTGGTGAAGTCGTGGGCGCACGCTATTGAACCATCCTGTCGCAGAAGGAAACCAGCCTTGTTCATCATCGCTGTCCGCATCAGTTTGAATACTACCGGCCTCAGCACGCACTCGTTGTTGGCTATCAATCACCGATATTCGCGCACCCGCATAACCAAGACCTTGAACAATTTTGCGTACTTCGGGCGTGCGCAGAACAACCAAATTGAAGTTTTGCTTTTCTGTTGGAGGTAAGGTTTGGGTAGTTGAAACCACTTCTCGAGCAACACTGTCATCTATGTCGACAAAGGTCATACCAAAAAAAGTTCTGGAACCCAATAAATCTAGGGGAATCCGGAATTAAGCAAAGAACCCATCTGCTTCTGGAGTTTTTTTTAGCACCCCCTGAATACGGTTATCTGCATTACCGGTATCTGAATATCGCCACTGCTCGTCCATGGAAAAGCCAGTGATGACATTGGTCTCTTGAAACACTAACGAGACACGCCCATCCGCGCCATCTGTGCGAATAAAATTCAAACGAATATGGTCAGCATTATCTAAACGCAGGTATTCAGAATCTCGATAGATTATCGCTTGGTCCTGTACACGCATGTGAACATATAGGTATTCCGCGCGCTCACCCAAAAGTAGAGAAAAGTCGCCGTCACTTGTACCTACGCTTGAACCAAACTGGAGGTAGGCATTTTGCGCATCATCACCCCAATCATCTGCATCACCATCTAACCTGATAGTACTTTGCAGGGGTAGGGCATAAAGCGGCTCAAAATCTTCTACGTTTACCGGTAGGTCGTTGAACAGATCTTCGCGGCCATTAAACAATGTAGAGATGCCTTCAGCGGTCAAGAGCTGGGCTTGGGATTGCCCTTGAATAAGTAATCGTTCCATCTCCACTAGCTGCAAATAGCTGAACCATGGGATGACCAATAGCGCCAAACCCATCATTGCCAGTTTGGTGCCTAACCTTGGACCGCGAAATTTGAATTTGAACGCCATCTAGTTTGCTACAGACCTTATTGATCTAACCAGCGATAACCGAACCCGTACTCGCTCTTAATGCAGGAGAATTCATTGTCAATTTTTTCAAATTTCTTACGAATATTTCTCATATGGGTGTTGATCGTATTATTTGTCACCAAACTTTGCATGGTTGCATTCATCAACGTCTCGTAGCTCACGGCATGACCTGGCATACGTACTAACTTAGCGAGCATACGAAATTCTGTTCCTGACAGATCGATACGTTCACCGCGCCAAGCGACTAATAAGGCATCTTGATCTAAAGCAAGTTCACCAATACTTTTCTCTGAAGATGTTTCTTTACGATTTTGGTCGCTACGCACCTCGTTGATGCGTAGCAAAGATGAAATACGCTCAGCCAAATAATCCAGTGAGATTGGTTTGGGTAAATAGTCCCACGCACCCAGGCGCAAACCGGAAATTTTATCGATCTCATTGATCCGCTCAGTGAGGAAAATTACGGGCAAATCCGGGGCCCGGGCCAACAACTCTCGGCAAAGTTGGAAGCCGGCATCTACTTCCTCTCCCAAGATTATGTCCAAAATTGCTAAATCAGGTAACGCCTCGTCAAACCCTTCAAGGGCTTCTTCGCGACTACCAAAGGCTCGCACCGTATATCCTTTTTTGGATATGGCATCCATGTAGTTTGACCGCTGATCTGGATCATCCTCAACAATAACGATATTTTTCGCCAAAACAGATACCCTTAATTTCGTGAATAGTGAACATTCTAGCTGGTTTAGCGGCAATGATGAAAAGTTTAGGTATCCAAGCCGCCTCTTATTTGGGCATGTCACTAGGCGCTATGAGAAAAATTATGAACGCGTACGGGTGTCCAATATTCCTTCACTTTATTCACTTGTCCTTCGCGAATTCGTCGCATATCCCTTGAGTATCTTTAGGTTTACTGGCCGCCTAGATAAAGATTATGTGGACCATGAATACTGAAACAAGCAAACCAAGCTTAGCCTTTGTACCTTTTAGCGAAGAGATTCTAGATCAACTGAGCAAATCTACTTCCAACCGTCGGGTCCATGCTAAAAATAGATGCCCCAAATTAGTTCCTTTCGATCTAAAGTACATGACGGTCGAAGTGCTTGTAGAAAAGCAGTGGCTACCGGTCGCTGCCGCATAGTAGGTCACCGGCCCTAAACTCCACATCTAGGTTTAACGAGTCTTTTCCTCCATCTTTTGCTATTTTGCACCTCCGTTGAATAAGCGTCTAAGTCTAGACGCCTAACCGTTAGGGCTAAATTGCAGTGCTAGATTATCTTGTAAATAATTGGTTAGAGGTCGTTGGTGTTGCCAGCGGTTTGCTTTGCGTTTGGCTACTCATCAAAGAAAACGTGCTTACCTTTCCAGTTGGCTTACTTTACGCCTTGATCACTGTCATTGTGGTAGCTAGAGCGAACCTTTTCGCAGACGTACTCCTCAACTTATATTACGTACTCATGAACGCCTATGGTTGGTACTACTGGGTTTATGGCGGCAAGGCTCAGCGCCAGCAGGGCGTGCTCAAACCTGTTGTCACATCAAAGCAGAGCAATCTATACCTCCTCCTAGTCACTATAGCTGGCAGCATCTTAATGGGCTGGCTGTTTGCCAAGTTTTCAAGCGCCGATCTAGCCTACGCAGACAGTTTTACAACTGTAGCCAGCTTCACTGCTATGTGGATGACAGCAAGAAAGCACCTTTATAGCTGGGTTGCTTGGTTTGTGATTGATGTCGTGCAAATCACCCTCTATCTATTCAAGGGCTTCGATGGCCAGCCTGGGTTATTCCTTTATGCTGGGTTGTATGGGATTTATCTGATTATGGCGGTCATAGGCTTTAGGTCTTGGCGCAAGAGTATGCGGACAACCTCGTGATCATTGTTGTTACAGGGCCGGAGTCCTGTGGAAAATCTACTTTGTGCAGTGCACTGGGGGCGCACCTAAACATGCCGGTGATCGACGAGCCAGCACGGGCATATATGCAGTCAAGGTCCAACTATAAGCCTTCAGACTTGCTCAATCTACTAGACCTACAAATTGCGGCGGAGAAGAAGGCAAGCCAACTGATTTTAGATACTGACTTACTAACACTAATTATTTGGTGGCGAGAAAAATACGGTCCAGTGCCAGCAGCTTTTCAAACTGCGATGAAAACTCAGTCGCCTCGACAATACCTGCTCTGTGCTCCAGACATCCAGTGGCACCCAGACCCGCTTAGAGAGAACCCACACGATCGTGAGCGTTTGTTCGATGTATACCAACGCGAACTTGAGGGCAGAAAATTGCCTTTCAGTGTAATTGAGGGCGCTGGGGACAGTAGGCTTGAATGTGCATTAGCGGCACTGAAAGTTTAGTTTTTAGACGGCGTTTCGTGCGCTTAGCACGCTGCTGCGCCTGCTTTTAGTTTCCTTGGGTTTCCATTAAAGCTTCATTGGAGTTTTGCTAAAAATTCGCCAATCTTTTCATTGCAACAATACGTTGTTGAACTATTTCCTCTCGCAGGTTGCCAGAGCGTATTTGAAAATCTGCCCAAGCCCATTCCCGATACCAAAAAGCCCAATGCACATTAGTTAATCTATCTTCGTCAACGTAGCCAATGAATTCATAACACAACTGCCCAAGCTCAATTGCTGGTAGTTCTAGACCTTGGTGCAAGGCTACGAGGTCAAAGAGGGGATCGTTTAAGCCAACAAATTCCCAGTCAATTGTGCGCCACCCATCTTCAGTGACAATAATATTCCAAGGGTTTAAATCGTTATGACATGATTGGCCCAAGTGAAGAGCATCAAACTCAGGCGCGCGCACACCATATAATTTTGCCAGTTCGGATATGTCATAGTGACGCTCAATTTTCGGCAACGATCCGTGTAAAGTTTTTACGTAATTTAGTAGGTCCTGCTCGGCAAAGTTATCGGCAAAGACTTCAGCCAAAATTTGGCCATCTAACTTTGCAGTGATCATCGCTCCAGAAACGGTATCTAACGCGACGGGTTTAACTCCAATGTGATCGGGAAGCACATCATACCAACGAGCTTCCAGCTCACGATTCACGAAGGGTTGTTGTACTTTGGGCAGACGCAAAACATAGCTTTTTCTCGACGCGCCAAAATCTACCGAAAAAGCATAGTTTTCGTTGCTATAGCCCCCGGAAAGAAATTCAAAGTCATGCAAAGAATACTGCAGCCACTCTGGAAGCAGCGCGCGAATTTGCGCAGACAACACCACAATGGTCGTTGGAAGAACCTCTACACTCACTATACTTGCGCTGCCGAGGATTGTTGGATCGCCACTGCACCGATGCGGAAATTGTCAGGAGTTTGGGCCGTCCAACGGTAAAAAGCGCGGCGGAAATTTGATGCCTCAGTATAACCTACCAGTTCGGCGACTTCCTGAACCGAGAGGGTAGTGGTACGCAAACAGTCTTCTGCAAAACGCTGACGAACATCGTCTAAAAGCGCCTGAAATGAAGTATTTTCTTTAGCCAAATTTCTCCGCAACGTCCGCTCGCTAATGTTCATCAAGCTACTGACATCGTTTGCACTGTTCACCGAGGCAAGTTGTTGTAAAAGTAAGCGCGTAACACGCTGACTCAGACCTTTCGTTTCGCCGCCATAATCTAGTAAGTCTTGGCAGCGACGATCCAGTAACTCCAGCATATTAGCATCTGTAGCCAACAGCGGTAGATCAAGTGCCCTAAGAGGGATTGAGAAAATGCACCTATTGGCTCCAAAATTGGGCAGACAGTTAAATACTTTCTGGTAACTTTGCAGGTGTCCTGTGTCTGAATATGACAATTCAATCTTTTGCGCAAAAATCTCTTCCCCTGTGAGTTGAGAAATAACTTGGGGAAAGCTAGCCATCAACTCTTCTACAAGCAGCAAAAACACATCTGCGCTAGGCGATGAAGTGTTTTCCAATATCACTTGGTAAGAATCTCCTTCAATCGCGAATTTCACATCTAATAGTGGCGAAGCTGTAGGATAGTATTTGGCGGCCAGGCGCAATGCATGGGAAAGCGTCTGAGCACTTTTCATCGCGTAACCTAAAATACCATATTCGCTAATCTGAAATTGACGGCCAGCCAGCAAACATAGATCTCGAGGCAGCAATTCCTCCCCAATCAATTTGTTTAAGTCGTAATAATTCAGGGAACGGTCCGCAACACCCATCTGCAACCAACGCGTCTGCAACTGCGGGCTTTGATCACACAGGCGTTCAAATGAGCGTTGAACACGTTTTGAAACAAAATAATGGTGTAGGCTTAGCGGCACTATAGGTATAACAACTTAACAATTACAAAAGCTTTAACGCTTGTTGCATCACCCAACCAATTTGCCGCTGAATTACTAAATCAGCAGTGTTGTCCAAACCCGTATCTTCACGATTGATAATGACCAGCTTGGCTCCCAACTGTTTAGCGTATTCAGGAAATCCAGCTGCGGGATAAACTGTTAGAGATGAACCCAATACTATAAGTAAATCGCAGGCTTCCACCATAGCGGTAGCTCGTTGCATAGGAATTTCCGGCATGGACTGACCAAATGAAATGGTCGCAGTCTTTAATATTCCAGAGCATTTATGGCACGCACCAACGCTTTGGTTTTTCTCAAACTCTGCTTTAAGCTCTGCTAGCTCGTAACGCAGCCCACAGCTCAAACAAGAGGCATAAGTTGCATTGCCGTGCAGCTCAACAATTTTATCCTCAGCCAAGCCAGAGTTTTGATGTAGATTGTCGACATTTTGAGTAATCACGCCAGCGCATTTACCAAGCTGATCTAGCGCTAGAATTGCATAGTGACCCTCGTTAGGTTCAGCTTTGAGCATTACTTGATCCCCGGAGAATTTGCGCTTCCAAGACTCCAAACGCATTTCTTCCGAGCCAATAAAATCTTGAAACTGAATAGGCTGCATTTTGGTCCACAGACCAGTACCGGGGCTACGAAAATCTGGAATACCAGATTCTGTACTAATTCCAGCGCCAGTAAAAAACACAATACGCTTAGAACCTGCCAAAAGCTCAGCAAATGCGCCAATTTCGCCTTTTCCCTCGCCCGGTTTGGCCGGGTCTCTATCGTTATCGTCGGTGTGAATTATTCTGCTCCTAATTGCGACCATAAAGTTGTCAGATCAATGTTCATTAAGGATACTAACGAATCAATCGACCAGATGACCAGCGTAGAAATATTACGTCTTCGTACAAAGCAAAAAAATGTTTAAATCCACTATAAGAGTCTTATCACTACTGTTACTGGCAGGAATACTAATCGCTGTTGGCGGTGCCATCACTGCTTGGTACAAGGGCTATGATCTATCAAATCTGGGGAATGCCGTATTTCAACCTGACCCTGAAGAAAATCCTCTTAGACCGCTAAACTCCAGCAACTTCTTTGCTCAGTCTAAGTGGATGGGTGATATTGAAGAAATAGCATTGAATGAATCCAGTGGGCTCGCCAGCAGCAACTTGACCGACGACGTTTTGTGGTCAATCAATGACAGCGGTGATTCAGCTCGGATTTTTGCCATGACTACGGCGGGTGGTGATTTGGGAGAATGGGCTATAAACCTCCCGGAACCAACAGATTGGGAGGCTATGGATAGTTTTGTTTTTGATGACACAGCCTATCTACTCATAGCTGATGTTGGCGACAATCTCAGCTGGCGTCCCTACGTATCATTACTAGTGGTGCCCGAGCCAGATCTAACGCAAAGCAACGAAACCCCTATTGAAGCCGTGTGGCAACAAAAATTTCGTTATCCTGATGGGCCGAGAGATTGTGAAGCGGTTGCAGTCGATGTTGGTCGCGGAGAAATACTGTTAATGACTAAGCGGCTGGCTCCTAACGAGCTCTACAGAATACCCCTTAAGCATATGAATGATTCAAACGACGAAGTTATAGTGGCCGAAAAAATAGCCATCATCGACTCAATTCCTAGGCCAAGCCCAGAAGAGGCACGGCTATTTGGAGCAGCTGGACCTTATATGGGCATGCCCACGGGAATGACAAGCAGCGGAAATAACTTATTAGTAACAACTATGCAAAACGCCTACCTACTGAACAGGGCCGACTTATCTCAACCGGCAGTTACCATTAAGCTACCCTTTATTGGTCAAAGAGAAGCCATCACCTTTGCTAGAAATTCAGCAACAACTGCATATGTGTCGCGAGAAAGAAAAAAAGGTAAAGAGGTCGCGGATATTTTTAGGCTGGACTTTGCGACTGAGTAAACGCACGTGGAGGCGTGGTTATCCGATCAACAATTGATTGCGCAACTTGTCTTGGCGTAGCGGCACTTGTATCAACCTCAAGGTCGTAACCTAAGCCGTGTTCGTGGACCTGTTCATAGTGGGAAACCGCGGTGCCAGGAAATCGCCCGGGGCGTAAAGCTTCTCTGGCTAAAACAACATCCAATGAGCATTTAACACCAATGAACCAAGTTTTTTCAGGATTCAATACGCTCATATAGTCTTCAAGATATTCACGCTTAAACAGCAAATCATCGACAATTACGTTGCAGCCCATTTCCGCAAACCTTGCAATCGACCGGCGCATTGCCTTTAAAACCTTCTCGCCATAATCACCAAATTGTATTTGTGTCACCCATTTACCATTTTGCTGTGCCGGCACAACATTTAGCCCTGATGCGCCCGGATCTCCGGCAGGAGAATTCAAACCGCGCACACGACTGGGCATACCGTCACGAAATTGATCCAACGCCATGTGCTGGTAGGGCTCTTGCAGTAATTGCTGTAATTTAACTGCCAGCGTCGTCTTGCCAGAGCTGGAACATCCATTTAGCAATATAATCTTGCCCATCAAAAAAACTCTCAATCGTAAAAATCTGCAGTTACCTGCAAATACAAGGCAGGGTGTATGTTGTGAACAAGAATGTTACTAAAGAGCGCGCATTGTTACTCTACTTTTTCGTCCTCAATTGCCGTTATCCATATCTAATCCTCTGATTCAATTTGTTAAATTGAGGCCACTAGGCTGTGTATACTTAGGCATCTGAGATTTAGGACTAAAGAGCATTGCGACTGGCTTGCGAACACCCAGACTTGATGTCCATAACCGATGGACTCCCGCACTTAAGCGGGGCGGCATTGGCAATTGCACCCATAAGCGATTACCGAAGCCTGTTACTTGATGGGGAGGGGGCTTACATAGATTCTATGGCAGAAAAGCGTCAGTTCGAGTTTTCTAGCGGCCGTCATTGCGCCCACCGTTGCCAAGAGGTCCTTGACTTAAAACCTGCACCCATCCTGAGGTTAGAGCGCACACCCGTTTGGCCCTCTGCATCTTACCGTGGCAGCATTAGTCACTGTGATATAGCAGCTGTAGCGACCATTACGACTGAGCAAAAGGGTATTGGCGTCGATATTGAGCGCACGGACAGGGTTAAAGAAAAGCTTTTTGATGCACTATTTACCAAAAGTGAACAAAAGCACCTATCATCCTTACCAGAAGAGGCGGCTAATGTAGCCCCCGCCGTTTTATTCTCTGCCAAAGAGTCTGGCTACAAAGCAATATTTCCAATCGGCGGGCAATTTATTGGCTTTCATGAAGCGACAATTACAGTAGATTGGTCGCGCCAAACATTCACTATTGAATATTTGGGCCATCACGCCGCCAACCGTGCGTTAAACTCTGGTACCGGGTACTGGCAGATTCAAGGCGAATACGTCTTAACAATTTTTGTGATTAGTTAACATGCAGGCAATTTTGGGTATCGTGGTGCTTTTAGCGGCTTGCTGGGCTTTCAGTGAACGGCGACAGGCTATCTCATGGCAATTCGTCGCAACGGGGCTATTTATCCAGTTTCTGTTGGCCTTAATCTTATTGCGTGTGCCTTGGATTACAGATTTTTTACTGGGCCTGAATTACTTTATCAGTGCAATTGAGCAAGCTACTCGAGCGGGAACAGAATTTCTTTTTGGCTATTTGGGGGGCGGGGGTTTTCCGACAGACCTCGATGGCAACCCGGCGCCTTATCTCTTTGCCTTTCGAGTACTTCCCCAAGTTATTGTATTTTCCGTCATTGTGGCACTGCTGTGGCACTGGAAGGTGCTACCAGCCATTGTCCGTGTTTTGAGTATGGGGTTACAGAAGTCTCTAAAAGTTAGCGGCAGCGTTGCTACAGCTAGCGCTGCAAGTCTTTTTTTAGGCATGGTCGAAACTCCACTAGTTATTCGCGCCTATCTTGCTGGCCTTACACGGTCTGAGTTTTTCACCGTCATGTCACTAGGCATGTCTACTGTCGCCGGCAGTGTCATGGTGTTATTTGCATCCATTCTAGACGGTGTTTTGCCTGGCATCATTGGTCATATTCTCGGTGCCTCAATGATCAATATGATTGGTGCTATCTATATTTCTCGAATCCTTATCCCCGAGACCCAAGAGAGTGCCCACACCGATAGCAAAGTCGATTTAATTTACTCGTCGTCCATGGATGCACTGAGCCAAGGTACAAAAGATGGTCTGTCTCTTGCCATCAATGTTGGCGCGATGCTGTTGGTTTTGATCAGCTTCGTTGCTTTGGCAAATATATTGCTAAGTAACATTGTTATTGATGGTCAAAGTTTTTCCATTGAGCAAATTCTGGGCTGGTGTTTTGCTCCGATCGCATGGCTTATCGGTATCCCTTGGAGCGAAGCAATACCTGCTGGGGCTTTACTGGGGACTAAGCTGGTGCTCAATGAACTAGTCGCATTCATCCAGTTAGCCCAAAACTCGGAATTATTTTCACCACAAAGCCGGCTTATTTTACTTTATGCACTTTGCGGGTTCGCTAATATTGGTAGTTTAGGTATTCTCCTGGGCGGTCTATCCGTACTTGTGCCAGAGCGTAAGGCAGAGTATCTACAAATTGCACCGCGCTCAGTTATAAGCGGTACTGTGGTGACCTTAGTCTCTGGCGCAATCGTTGCACTTGTAAGCCGTATTTGAGCTGCTTAGCGCGGAAATTCGTTAATGCACTCAGATAACTTGCGCTCAGCGGCAGCATCAATGTCACGGTGAAAAACCCACCTAGGCCTGCCCACAGAGATACCTTTGTCAGTTAACCAGCCCGCAAGTTTCCTATAAGTTGGAACAGGTAGGTTAAGGTGAATCATATTGGTTGCATTGCGTACGGCATCAGAACCGAACTTACCTACCAGAACCTCACTTATGCGCTCAGCCCTCCGATGATCCTCAATCAAATCGTTTAAATGATGGGTTAGGGCGTGCAGACCTCCTGCGGCGATGATGCCACCTTGGCGCATACCGCCGCCTAAAACTTTGCGCCACCTGCGCGCAAGTTTTATCAGATCCCTCGAGCCGACCAGTAACGAACCCACCGGCGCGCCCAGGCCCTTTGATAAACATATAGACACTGAATCGAAGTGTTCTGCAATATGCGCGGGGCTTACCTGTTGCGCCGCGGCTGCGTTAAACAAGCGCGCACCGTCCAAATGAAGCGCCAAGCCAAACTCGTCACAAAGATGCCGAACCTTGAGAGGATAGTCAGCAGGTAGTGGAGTACCCGCATGGGTATTTTCAAGGCACACCACTTTGGTACAGGCAAAATGGATATCATCTGGTTTAATTGCACTGCGAATATCATCCAAGCTTAAGCAACCGTCTTGATCCATCGCCAAGCTGTGAGGCTGAATACTGCCCAACACAGCGGCACCGCCGCCCTCATAACGAAACGTATGTGCATTTGCGCCGACAATGTACTCATCACCACGCTGGCAATGCGCCAGTAAGCCAAGCAAATTGGACTGGGTACCAGAGGGAGCAAATATAGCAGCCTCCTTGCCCAGCAGTTCGGCGGCATAGGACTCTAGAGCTGCGATACTCGGATCTTCTGCATATACATCGTCACCCACTGGTGCATCACGCATAACATCTCTCATCGCCTGAGAGGGTTGAGTAACCGTGTCACTACGAAGGTCTATTTGCATATCAAATTCACC
>CAJJDH010000017.1 GCA_905182905.1 marine gamma proteobacterium HTCC2089
GGCTCTTGCACTGTATCGAGGCTGGAAACCACAGACGACTTTGTCAGCAGTGGTCACGCCCAAAGTAGTTAACGCAAAATTAGTGGTGCTAGAACCAAAAGCACAGCCGAAAAGCAAACCGGCGCAAAAAAAACCTGCTCCGCCTAAGTCTCCTGTCGTCAAAAAACCATCTCCAAAAAAAACTGACCCAACTATTGCTGCGAAGAAAAAAGCAGCAGCTGATAAGAAAGCGAAAGACGTTGCCGAGCAGAAAGCGCGTGAGGCGCTGTTAGAGCGTCAGCGCCTAGAGCGGTTAGCGGCGCTTGGCGACTTGGCTAAAACGAATCTTGAGCAATCTATTGCTGAGGAAGTGCAGAGTCTTAACGATATTGAAGACGACGAAGCCGCTCAATCTTTTCGGGCAGGTATCTACGAACAGGTGCGAAAAAATTGGAGCAGGCCGCCCAGTGCACGCAACGGCATGCAGGCGCGATTGCTCGTAGAACTTATTCCTACTGGGGAGGTTATTTCCGTGACCTTAGTAGAAAGTTCAGGTAACTCTGCCTTCGACCGGTCAGCTGAACAAGCAATACGACAAGCTCGGCGCTTTGTAGTGCCGGCAGAAAATTCAACATTTGAAAAATATTTCAGGCGGTTCTACTTTCTTTTCCAACCCGGTGATCTTTTGCGTTAAGTTCAAGGTTTACGCGGTTCGATATTTACAGGGCAGGAATTAACATGGGTCTTTTATTAGGTTTTATTGCAGGTAAAGGTTTGGTTGGAGCCTTGTCGAGAGTTTTGTGCTCCCTAAGACGTGCAAAGGGCTTTTTGGCTTTGGTGATTTTGCTATCTCTAAGCGCGCCACTGCATGCGGCGACTTCTTTAGATACGATCATCATTGATCGCGGGGTTGATGAACCTATTCGTATTGCAGTGGTGCCTTTCGCCATGCCTGAGGCCCTAAGTGATGCAGCAAATCTTTCCAATATTGTGGCCTTTGACCTGGCGCGAAGTGGTCAATTCGACCCATTAGCTAGCGAAAATATGCTTTCTTACCCGAGCAATCGTCAGGCAGTATTTTTTCGTGATTGGCGAATTTTAAAAAGCGCCTATCTGGTGATAGGGCGCGCAGAACTAGCCCCCGAAAACGGCAAGGTTGTGGTTGAATTCGAGCTTTTTGATGTGGCGGGAGAGCGTAGTTTAGAGTCGCGCAGTTTTACTATTGAGCGCAGTCAGTGGCGAGATGTGGGTCACAAAATTGCTGACTTGGTGTATGCGAAAATCACCGGTGTGCAGGGTGCGTTTTCTACCAAAATTCTCTATGTTTTGGCGAAGGATGCGGGTTCTACTAATGCTCGCTATCAATTAGAAATAGCAGATGCTGACGGCGCCCGCGCCCGCACTTTATATGCCTCGTCTGAACCAATCCTGTCCGCAAGCTGGTCCCCAGACGGTCAAAGGGTTGCCTATGTGTCATTCGAAACAGGCAGGCCTAGTATTATTCTCCAAGATATTGATGGTCCGTATCGAGAGCGATTAACAAATTTCCGCGGTATCAATAGTTCGCCAGTATTTTCTCCAGAT
Source organism: marine gamma proteobacterium HTCC2089 (assembly GCA_905182905.1). GTDB lineage: Bacteria > Pseudomonadota > Gammaproteobacteria > Pseudomonadales > Azotimanducaceae > UBA4421. The sequence continues at coordinate 1,564 of CAJJDH010000017.1, forward strand.
GGTAAAGACCTTGCCATGGTGCTTTCAAGAGGCGGTGATCCAGAGATATTTGTAATGAATATTGCCACCAGAAAACTGCGCCGTATCACTCGACACCACGGCATCGATACGGAACCGGCTTGGACTCCAGATGGTCAATCTATTGTATTTACTTCGGATCGGGGTGGGCGGCCGCAGATTTATCAGGTAGAGCTGGCCACAAATTTTTTGCAGCGACTAACATTCATAGGAGATTACAATGCGCGCGCCAGAATATTGCCCGACGGGCAACATTTAGTTTTTGTCCATCGCCGCAACGGTGTGTTTCATATTGCTTGGCAAGACTTAGAGAAAGATAGCGTGTTGGTGTTAACCGAAACAGATTTAGACGAATCTCCATCTTTGGCGCCTAATGGCGCTATGTTGATGTACGCAACCCAAGATCAAGGTCGCGGGATTTTGGCTGTGGTTTCCATTGATGGGCGGGTTAAATACAGACTGCCTAGTTCCGCCGGAGATGTGCGAGAGCCCGCATGGTCGCCCTTTTTGCCAGATCCATTGACTGCAAATTAGGGGTCAGAGCAGGGAAGATAAAGTGCAGTGTTAAGTAGACTACACTCTTCACCTGTGTAGAATTAAAGTAATAGGAAACAAGCGTTTACGCTAAAGGTTTAGTAGCGTTTTCGTAACAACGATGCAATTTACGGATTGCCTAGTACCGAGTGATCGGATTTATAAGGAATAATCATGCAAATACAATCGCGACTGTCTAGTTTAGCCATATCTCTATTAGCTGCTCTTATCATTGGTGGCTGTTCTAGCACTGCTACAGAACCTGTAGATCAGCAAGAACCAGTTGCACCTGCGCCAGAGGTTGTAGCGCCGGTTGAAGTAGTAGAAGAAGCGGCGCCAGGTTTTGCTGCAGATAACACCACACCAGTTGATGGTGCTGGGCAACCAATCACCCGAACGTTTTACTTCGAATATGACAAAGCCATACTAAATCCTGGTGATTTAGCTTCGCTAGAAGTTCATGCGCAAATTTTGAGCAGAAACTCAGATCGCAGTGTAGTTGTTCAAGGGCATTGTGATGAACGTGGTACTAGAGAGTACAACTTAGCGTTGGGTGAACGCCGCGCGGCTGCGATCAGTAGCTTTTTGCGTTCAGCCGGTGTTAGTTCGCGTCAAATTGAAGTTGTTAGCTATGGCGAAGAGCGACCACAAAACCCCGGCCATAACAGCGCTGCATGGGCTCAAAATAGACGCGCGGTTGTTGAATACAGATAAATCATAGCTGGAGTAATTAGGCGCCGATGATGACAAATGAAGTTGTGTTGTCTAAATCTGGAAGTGGAAACATTGTAGCTGCTGGGGTGAACCCCAAAAGGCTTGCCGCTGCCAGTTTGTTCAGCGTCGCTGTGATAGTTGGCCAAGGTGTTTATGCTGCGGTCCCTGTTGAAGAATCTTTCGGCAATGCAAGCGCACAGCCTTTGTCGTCTGCTGCTGACAAAGCCCCGACCTTGCAAGGTCGCCGTGGCGAATTACGAACTATTGAGCCGACTCAGCGAAGTAATGAATTTGATGAAGATCTGTGGGGTAGGAGCGAACCGGCTAATCTGGGACAGACAGGCCAGCCTAATTTTGCGGCTAGTAATTTGGCGGACGGTTCCTTAGCGCAAATTTTTTATCAGATGCAGGTTTTGCAGCAAGAAGTGCAAATGCTTCGTGGCCAAGTTGAAGAGCATCAGTACCAAATTGAAAATCTACGTAAAGGTCAGAAAGAGCAGTATGTGGATTTAGACAGTAGAGTTGCGGCGCTCGCGGCTAACCGTCCGGCACCGACTCCTGGTGGGTCCCGTCAAAGTAAACCCACCGTGAGTGGCACTTCTTCACAATCAGGCGAAAAATCGTGGACCACTGAACGCGAAGCTTATGCGGCAGCTATCGAGTTGATGCGCGCTAAGGAATTCGATTCTTCTATTAGTGGTTTTGAAGGCTTGATTGTAAATTTTCCTAACGGTCAATATACGCCTAATGCATTTTATTGGTTGGGCGAACTTTACCTTGCACAGACAGAAGCTGAGAAAGCTCGGCAGAATTTTGTACAAGTGGTGCGCCTTTATCCAGATCATCAAAAAGTACCTGGGGCCCTATATAAACTCGGGGTGCTCTATCATGGTTTGGGCGATGATATCCAAGCGAAAAGCTATCTGGACAGAGTGCAGGCAGAACATCCACAAAGTTCAGCGGCGAAGTTGGCGAGCAAGTACGCCCAAGCAATGAACTAACTCTGCGTAAGAGTTCTACTCAATTTATCTAGTGTTTGTCAGTTAACTCCATGACCTTTCTATCTAATATGCGGCCAATTCAATGAGCGCACTGCGCATTACTGAAATTTTTCTTTCCTTGCAGGGTGAGGCTAATACCGTAGGCAAGCCTACAGTGTTTGTGCGTCTGACTGGCTGCCCTTTACGCTGCCAGTATTGTGATAGTGCCTACGCGTTTTCTGGCGGCGAGCTAATTGAGGAAGTGGACATCCTTAATACGGTTAAGGACTTCGCTGTATCTCACGTAACCGTGACAGGCGGTGAGCCACTGGCACAGCCGGGCGCGTTATCGCTGATGAGAGGTTTGGTTGATGCAGGGTTGTCTGTTTCGATAGAAACTAGCGGCGCACTGAGCGTGGCGGAAGTAGATCCGCGCGTTGTTAAAGTTATAGATTTGAAGACACCGGGTTCCGGTGAAGTGCAGCGCAACCTTTGGGAGAACATGCGCTGCCTGAATGCTCAGGATCAAATCAAATTCGTAGTTTGTGATCGGGCAGACTATGACTGGGCGCGTATGCGCTGTGACGAGTACGACTTATATACTCGAGTAGCTGACGTACTTTTTTCTCCCAGCCATCATCAATTGGCCTCGCGAGAATTGGCAGACTGGATTGTGGCGGACCGATTACCAGTACGTATGCAAGTTCAATTACATAAACTGCTGTGGGGCGATGTCCCGGGGCGCTAATCAAAACTCCTTGGCTATTAGAGCAAATGAAGCAAAAGACTAAACCTGCGGTTGTATTGTTATCCGGTGGGCTAGATTCTGCGACCACCTTAGCAATGGCAATGGATGCTGGCTTTAGTTGCTATGCATTGTCCTTTGACTATGGCCAACGCAGTAGTGCTGAGCTCAATGCTGCGAAAAAGGTCGCGCAAGCGGCTGGTGTACAAGAGCATAGAATTTTGAAAATTGATCTTGGCCAATTTGGTGGCTCTGCGCTTACTGATCACGATATTGCTGTGCCACAAAGTGAGTTTGCTCAAGATACAGATGCTTCATCTGTTGATGAAATTCCCATTACCTATGTGCCCGCGCGGAATACTGTGTTTTTGTCATTAGCATTAGCATGGAGCGAGGTACTAGATGCACGAGATATCTTCGTTGGTGTTAATGCGGTGGACTATTCCGGCTATCCAGATTGTCGTGGTGAGTATATTGAAGCCTTTCAAACAATGGCGAATTTGGCGACTAAAGCTGGGGTTGAAGGTAATCGTCTTACGGTGCACGCGCCGTTAATAGATCTGACTAAAGATCAGATCATTAGCGCGGGTTCCAACTTAGGTGTGGATTATGGGTTAACGGTTTCTTGCTACGCTGCTGAGGCTTCGGGTGCGGCATGCGGTCAATGTGATAGCTGCCATATTCGTAAACAAGGTTTTGTTGTGGCTAAGATCGATGACCCCACAACCTATGCCTAGAACTTTCAGCGCGTTTGATTTACAAAATAAACACGCAAATACCCACGGCTAGGTGCAGTCGAAGACGATGCTGTTTAGGCACAAAGCCTGCTTTCTTAGTGATATTTCAGCAAATGCGCGGCTATTTTTGCCGAGCTTTATGGCTTAAAGCAAATTAGATGGATAGTTTTGCAATAGATCGCGTCTGAATACTTGTTTCAAGGTCCCGGGCTGTCTACAATGCGCCGCGCTTGCGAATCTAAGGGTCGTTAGCTCAGCTGGTAGAGCACCGGACTTTTAATCCGTTGGTCCTGGGTTCGAACCCCAGACGACCCACCATTCATCTCCTCGTTAATAATTCAGAGCCGAATCTCCGCTTGGCTCACACCAATCACTCTCGCATTGCCTAAATGCAGCCATTTGCGCAAAAAAAGCCACCACTTGTCCTTTTTCCATAGGTATATGTTTTGCCATAGGCGTATTGCTGATTTTGTCTAAGCAAGCTAAGTAGCCATTAGGATACTTTGTCCACGACATTTCTAATGGCTATGTAGCTCAGTAATGAGAGGAAATAGTTATGGCTAGTATGTTGTTAAGTAGAAATATTCTAGGGGACCGCTGGTTCCTAATGAGTGAAAGCCTTGGTCAATCTGCGCAGCGCTATTGTTGGGCTGTGCTAACCGGCTTAGCAGTCACCACATCTTTGTTTTTTCTAATGCAGTATTTGATCGCTGGTGCTGATGCCGAGCTTGCCGAGCCAACTAGGGCTGCTACATTGCAGATTCTGCCCGAGCTCGAAGATCTCGAAATAGCAATTAAGGATCCGCGACCTAAACCGCCTACCCCTCCGGAAGTTCAGCCTAAATCCGTATTAGAGATGCCGGTATCTTTGTTCGGCGGACGAGATGAGATAGGCCCGAAAACTAAGCTTCCGCCGCCTCAACATAAAGTCGATATTCGCGCCTCCGATGGCGGTATTTTGCCCATTGTAACTGTTGCACCAACGTACCCACGCAGGATGGCTGCGAGAGGTATAGAGGGTTGGGTGTTGTTGGGGTTCTCGGTAGACCAACTGGGGCGAGTACAAAACCCTCAAGTAATAGACGCGCAACCGGCAAATGGTTTTAACCGGGCTGCTATAGATGCTGTATCGCGCTACAAGTACAAACCAAAGGTTTTTGATGGTAAGGCCGTATGGGTGCATGGCGTACAAACTAGGATGACCTTTCAGTTGAATGCCGACTAATACCGCAACCTGAATGTAGGTTTGGTACTCCTTATCTCTAGCCCCTGCTGCAAGGCCGGGGCTTCTTTTGCTGTCTTTCTCTCTATATTTTTAGGGCTGTATTACTTGTTATGAACTACACGAGAGCATTGAACAACCTGCTCTGTTGCGCGCCCATTCGGGTCTTTTTGCAGCCAAATGTTCATATTCTGGTTGCTCGTCGTAAGGTTTTTTCAGTACGTTGAGTAATTCATCTACCTTGGAAAAATCCCCTGCTTCAGCGCTATCGATGGCGATTTGCGCTAGATAATTACGTAGCACATATTTGGGGTTGGTTTGATTCATTACCGTGCGCCGACTTGCATCACTTTGACCTTGCTCTTCGAGTACCCTTAAATAATCTGCCAGCCAAGTTTGTATTGTGGCTTGTTCGGACTCCTGTAACTGCTCAGGTGTGTAGTAGCAGTGTGCTAAATCGGTGAGAGGTTGTTCAGTATCATGATTGATATCAGCCAGAGCGCGGAAGAACAGTGTCATATCGGTTTCGCTAACGGTTAACAGGTTCAGCAGTCGATCAACAATATCTTTGTTGTACTCTTTCAAACCCAGTTTAGCGGTCATGGTGTTTTGCCAGCCGGCTTCGTATCTAGTCACGTAGGCGCTAAGTGCGTCCTCTAAAGGCTTTGGGTCTTCTATTAACGGCAGTATTGCATTGGCCAGTTGCATCAAATTCCATTGGCCAATAGCCGGTTGTTGACCGTAACGGTAACGGCGCTGGCCTGCATCCGTGGTGTTGGGAGTCCAGTTGGGGTCAAATCCTTCCAGCCAACCGTAAGGGCCGTAGTCAATGGTCTCCCCAAGAATGGACATATTGTCTGTATTCATAACACCGTGTACAAAACCCACGCGCATCCACTCCACCATAAGGTCTGCTGTACGGTCACATACCTCCTCGAACCAAGCTATATATGTACCTTTTGTGTCGGCTACCAGATTATCAAGGTGTGGGAATTCTCGCCGGATAACAAAGTCTGTGAATTCACGTAGGAGATCTAACTCCTCCCGCGCTGCGAGCATTTGAAAGTGACCAAAACGGACAAAAGAGCTACTTAGTCTGCAAACCACTGCACCTTTTTCAGGTGCTGCGTTACCGTCATACATCATGTCGCGTACCACTTCTTCACCGGTGGTGATCAGTGATAGCGCGCGAGTGGTAGGTACGCCAAGGTAATACATTGCTTCAGAGCATAAATATTCGCGCAGTGATGAGCGCAGTACGGCTAACCCATCGGCTGTTCTAGAAAAGGGTGTGGGGCCTGCGCCTTTTAACTGCAGCATCAGGTGCGTGTCGCCTAACGTAACCTCGCCAAGGTTGATGGCTCGTCCGTCGCCCAATTGCCCGGCCCAATTGCCAAACTGATGCCCACCGTAACAAGTAGCGTGGGGGTCCATGTTCTCCAGCAACAAGTTGCCGGCAAACACCTGTAAGAATTCATCGCCAGTGCAATCTTCCCGGCTCAGCCCGAGTAGCGCCGCTGCGTCCTCGGAATAATGTACTAACTGCGGCCCACTGACTGGTGTCGGATTCACCCTCGAGAAGAGTGCGTCTTTAAGTTGTTTGCGCTGAGAGCCGGTATCGGTATCCCCGGGCATTTGCGCAGTAAACTGATTATCAAAGTTAAGTGATTTCATTATTCCAGATTACCCTTTGCGAGATCCTAAAACGACAACTTAGGTATTATTTTAGGTCCTCGCACGAATACCATACTGGGTGTATTGTTCGGGGAGAGGAAAAAGAGGAGAAGGCTATGTCAGAGTCAATTGCACAGGATTATTCATCGGTAGCGGATATTCCCCTAGAGGATATCGATGTCAGCAGAGCAGATCTATTTCAGTCTGATACGCACTGGGAGTATTTCGCGCGGCTACGTAAAGAAGCGCCAGTTCATTATTGTAAGGATAGCCTTTTTGGGCCCTATTGGTCTCTTACTCGGTTTAACGACATCATGGCCATGGAGAAAAATTTCCAAGATTTTTCCTCTGACTCCGGCATTGTTTTAGGCGATCGGCCTGCAGATTTTGAAACAGCAAATTTCATTGGCATGGACCCACCCAAGCACGACGCTCAAAGAAAGACCGTTCAAGGGGTTGTGGCGCCAATGAATTTGGCCAAGTTAGAAGGCACCATTAGAAGTCGTGCTGAGGCCATTTTAGATTCATTACCTGTTGGCGAAACGTTCAATTGGGTTGACCTAGTCTCGGTTGAGCTAACCACTCAAATGTTGGCAACAATATTCGACTTTCCGTTCGCCGAACGGCATAAGCTCACTTATTGGTCAGATATGGCCACATCCGGTGAGCTAGCTGGCGGACCTACACCCGAGCACGAGCGGCGAGCCGCATTGTTGGAATGCCTAGAATACTTCACCAAACTTAGAGATGAACGCGTTACCCAACCTGCAAAGGCGGATCTGCTTTCTATGCTGGCTCATGGCAAAGACACTCAGAATATGCCCGCAATGGAGTTTTTGGGTAATCTGATTTTGCTCATTGTGGGGGGTAATGACACCACTAGAAATTCCATTTCCGGTGGGGTGCTAGCTCTCAATCAAAATCCAGGGGAGTACGACAAACTTCGCGCTGATACCTCAATTATTCCAAATATGGTTTCAGAGATTATTCGTTGGCAAACGCCCTTGGCTTATATGCGCCGCACAGCATTGCGTGATGTGGAGTTTGCTGGCCAGCAAATTAAGAAGGGTGACAAAATAGCCATGTGGTATGTCTCGGGCAACCGAGATGGCGAAGTTATAGACCAGCCTGATCGTTTTTGGATCGACCGGCCTAACGCCCGCCACCACTTAGCCTTTGGGTTTGGCGTGCACCGATGCATGGGTAACCGTCTGGCTGAAATGCAGTTGCGTGTGCTCTGGGAAGAAATAATGAAGCGCTTTAAGAAGATCGAAGTGGTCGGTGAAATAGAGCGTGTGCAGTCCAGTTTTGTTCGTGGTTATGCCACCATGCCGGTGCAAGTCCACCCCTGGTAATGCTTGCCTAGCAGAAGTTCTACGCAGATCTAAAGAGTTTCCCTAGCAGCCGAATACACACTGCTGGGGAACCTTATGCCACTTATGCTAGTTGGGCAAAATCTGTAAACGAATAAAACAATCGAGAAGATGAGTAATTTCCACATTGGTAAGGCAGTAGTATGGCATTGACAGAATTAAGTCGTTCAATTGAAGGTTTGGTGGCTATCGTTACAGGCGCTGGCTCAGGTATGGGGGCTGCTACCGCAAAGCTCTTTGCAGCGCAGGGTGCAAAAGTTGCGGCAATTGATATCAACCAAGAAGGTCTTGCTAGTGTGGTTAATGAGATCAATGAAGCTGGTAAAACGGCCCAAGGTTGGAATTTGGATTTATCAGATTCCGTGGCTATCGACAGAGTAATAGGCGAAGTGGCCACGCACTTCGGTGGTATTGATATTTTAATCAACAATGCTGGTATTTCTATTTTTACGCCCATAGATGGCGAGGATTTTGCCAGCGCGTGGGACAAAACCTTTACGGTTTTGCTCACAGCTCACACCCATGCTATTCGCGCAGCTCTGCCCCATTTGCGTCAATCCACTAATCCTCGAATTATCAACATTGCGTCTACTGAAGGTTTGGGGGCGACTAAGTTCGGTAGTCCGTATACCGCCGCAAAACACGGGGTAATAGGTCTAACACGCTCTCTTGCAGTGGAGTTGGGGGGGGAAGGTATTACGGTGAACTGTATTTGTCCCGGCCCCATCAATACCGGTATGACCCAAGCTATCCCGGATGAGCAAAAAGTCATTTTTGCCAGACGTCGAGTAGCGTTGAAGCGTTATGCAGAACCTGAAGAGGTAGCTCATGGCACGCTTAATTTTGCCTTGCCCTCAGCTAGTTTTATGACCGGTGTCGCTTTACCCGTAGATGGTGGGTTAACAATTAAGAATGCTTAACGTCGCTATATTACATGCGGCCCACGTGGGAGGCGGAAGTTCACTCACTTGCATAGTGGTACTCAGGACTAATAGCTCAACAACTTAATTGCAGCGTATAAAAATTAAGGGCCGACATAACAAATGACATCTTCGACATCGAACAATAAAGTTTCTTGGTCCACTACCTTGGCTTTTGGTGCACCGGCAGTGGGCGCTGGCTACATGTACTTGCTACTCAGTTTGTATGTGATGAAGTTTTCTACCGATGTATTGCTGATCGCGCCGGGTGTTATGGGTGCTATCTATAGCTTGTCGCGAATTTGGGACGCAATTTCCGACCCGCTCGTAGGTTATTTCAGTGACCGAACTTCGAGTCGTTTAGGTCGCCGGCGAACCTGGATTCTAGCCAGCTGCCTGCCTATCTCCGTTGGCTTTTACATGGTCTTTGCACCGCCACTGTCATTGGATAGCACTGCATTGGCTTGGTGGATGGCCGTGGCGATTATATTTTTTTATTCAGCCATGACATTGTTTTTTGTCCCTCATATGGCTTTGGGTGCTGAGTTGACCACTGATTACCATGAGCGCAGCCGGCTTTTTGGCATGCGGCATTTGTTTTATACCATTGGTTCAATCATTTCCTTGGCTACCATGTATTTCCTTATAACCGAGGAGTTTAAGCCTAATGGTGATGTGCGCGGCTTGGCGGAAGATTACGCGCTGATAGCTGTTTTGGTTATGAGCGTTTTGGTTATTTACGCGGTCACTAGATTGCGTGAGCGGCCGGAATTTCAGAATAGAGTGCAAGGTAGCCCGATAAAGGCTTTTCGTGATATCTGGCATAACCCTCACGCACGCTTATTGATCATTGTTACTTTTATTGAGCACGTGGGCTCGGCGGCTATTGCAGCCCTTACTCTATATGTTACCCAATACGTTGTAGGAGCGCCTACCTGGGCGCCCTTCGTTATATTGGCCTATATGGTGCCCTCTAGTTTGTCTGTACCTATGTGGCTGCCGCTGTCTAAGCGTTTCGGCAAAATTCGTGTGTGGATATTTGGCATGTTGCTCACTGGCGTGTCTTTTGGCGGTATGTTCTTTTTACCGTTCCTCGAGACGGTGGGCGAACGCTTGTGGCTGATTATGATCATGGCTTTCTTCGCCGGCCTTGCTGCCGGGTGTGGGGGCACTATTGGGCCTTCAGTTCAGGGTGATGTGATTGACTACGACGAGCACGTTACGGGCGAACGAAAAGAGGGATCCTATTTTGCTGCATGGAATTTCGTTTATAAAAGCGCCTTAGGCATTATGCTTTTGATGACAGGCTTCGCTTTAGAGTTTTCGGGCTTTGTGCCTAATCAAGTGCAGACTATGGAAGTCCAGTTGGTCATGGTTGGTTTATACGGATTATTTCCGCTGGTTTGCTACGTTGTTGGAGCGATCCTATTTAGTCGCTTTAAACTAGATGAAAAGGCCTACCAAAAGATCAGAGAAGATTTAGATGAAAGGGCGCAACTCAAAGCTGCACCCCAGCCGGGTTAAGCGCCGATAAAGTTACCAGGGCGGCGCTCGCCCACAGCCTTAACACCCTCACGGTGATCTGCGGTTTGCTGTAAGCGGTGTTGCTCACGACCTTCGTGGTCTGTTTGGTTTTTAACGGCTTCTTGAATGCCCTCGCGCATGGTGGCGCGCACTGAAACCACTGCTAAAGGCGCATTTTCTGCAATTTCCGCCGCTAACTTAATGGCTTCGGCGCGCAGATTTTCCTTGTCTGTAATGATGTCAGCCAGTCCTATATCAAACGCTTCTTGTCCGCTAATTCTGCGCCCGGTTAAAAATAACATGCTGGCTTTTTGCTGGCCGATGAGGCGAGGTAATGTGTGGGTCAAACCAAAACCCGGGTGAAAGCCCAGCTTTACAAAGTTTGCTGTAAAACGAGCTTCAGGGCAGACAACGCGAAAGTCAGGCATTACCGCTAGACCAAAACCACCGCCTACCGCCGCGCCTTGTATAGCGCCAACTACTGGGGTTTTTGTACCAAATAATTTGACTGCTGCGGCATAAAGGGGATTGCCATCTTCGGCTTTGCGCTCGGCACGTTCCTCATTGCGTGTGGCGCTGCTAAAGTCGTTGCCGGCGCAAAAGTGTTTGCCCTCGGAGCATAAGACAATTGCGCGGACGTCGTTGCTTGCGTCCATTTTTGTGAAGGCATCGGCCAGATCTGCGATCATTTGGGTGTCGAAAAAATTATTAGGACCCTTTTGAATTTCAACTACCGCGACGTAATTTTCGATAGTGATGCCTATTCCTTCGTAATTCATTTCTTCGCTCATGCTCGCTCTCCATAGTTTCTAGTATCTCTTCAATCCCTGATGTTTGACCATATACTCTTAATTTGCAACGCTGGGCCTCTGCAAATCCGCGCAATAGATGCTTAGATGGGAGGGCGCATGTTGAAGTGGCAGATTGGTGATGTAACGGTAACGCAAATTGTAGAGCTGACTACGGCGTCACTTGGGCCACATTTATTGCCTCAAGCGACACCTGAGAAAATGCAGGCTGTGCCATGGCTAGCGCCTTTTATTGACGAGCGTGGGCGGATTATTTTAAGCATGCACGCGTTAGTGATCGAAACGGCTAGCCGCACAATTATTGTGGACACGTGCATTGGTAACGATAAAGTCCGCAGTTACCCCAAATGGAATATGATGCAAGGGGATTTTTTTCAGCGTTTTGAAGCTGCAGGTTTTACCGCTGAGCAGATTGATACTGTGCTTTGTACTCACATGCATGTGGATCACGTGGGCTGGAATACGCGCCTAGTTGACGGCGTATGGGAACCAACTTTTGGCAATGCTGATTATTTATTTGCAGAGGAAGAGTGGGCTTATTGGCGTAACGAGGAACAAGAATATGGTCCCGTTATTGAAGATTCTGTAGACCCTATATTTGCTGCAGGCCTAGCAAAATTGGTCTCTTCAAATCACCAAGTTTGCGACGAAGTAAGGCTAGAACCTACGCCGGGTCATACACCCGGGCATGTCAGTGTGCACATAACCTCACAGGGAGCAGAAGCGATCATTACCGGCGATATGATTCATCATCCTTGCCAAATCGCTCATCCAGAATGGTCATCATCAGCGGACGAGAATAAGTCGAAGTCGGCTTCCACTCGTGATGTGTTTTTAGACAAGTATTCAGACCAACCGGTATTGATCATTGGGACACATTTTGCCGCGCCAACAGCCGGATACTTGGTGGCGGATGATACCCTCGGAAGCAGTGGTGAAGTGACCTACCGTCTGGCTTACTGAGATAGGCAAAGTCCAGGCAACCAGTAAGTTGCCAGTCGATTTCCGGCAGCTTTTTATTGACTACTTGTTAGTCTGGCAACATCGCCATTTGCAACTTTACGTGCCAGCCAGATACCTGTGAAAGCCACGCCACCAAAGATGACGTTAGCTAAAACACCTTTAAGAAGGAACGGTAGACCCGCTAAGTAACAGGCCATCCACCCTTCGACGGTGTTGGGATAAAACCCGAGGGCTATTGGTGTTGCATTTGATACTGCGTAAAAAACTACAGCGCTGAGTACTGCCGCACCACCAAAACTTGGTAGCGAAATTTTCTTCTTTGCTGGAGAGAGTACAGGTGTGAGCGACCAAGCCGCCGCCAAGTGCGCTAGGTATACAAAAGCCATAGCTGCTATTTGATAGGTGCCGTTAATCAAGTCAAAGGCAACTATGCTCAGCAATACCGGCACCGGTAACAGGTGTCTAGGTAAAAGTGCCGCAGCCATCATGCCGATCGCGCCCACTGTGGACATACCCGCACTGTGAGGAACTAGGTGAGATATAACGCCCAGAACCGACAATGCCAGCAGTACTGTATATGTTTGGCGGCTTTCCGCGGACTGTGCTTTCCAAGTGTTTAGTAAACTCATTGCTTAACTCAATGCTGTTTTATTAGCGCACGACAAAAAATAATTGCCATAAATTGTGCGCAGAGTCTAATACTCTGAACGTTTGATGTCCCCGCAATATTCTCTTCATGGGATGAAAATAACTTCAATAGCCGTCATCGAGGATGAACCGAGCAAGCACCAGTCTGCTATGATAATTGCTTAAGAGGGAAATGATTTGGCCAGTAAAGACATATTGAGCGCACTGGCAGTGCCTAATTTTCGCTGGTTATGGATTGGTAGCCTTGGCTCCTCTTTTGCTATGAATATGCAAATCATTGCCCGAGGTTGGTTGGTGTATAGCTTAACCTCATCTGCGATGGACCTGGCTTGGGTCACATTGTCCTTCATGCTCCCTTCAGTGCTGTTTTCTTTGTACGGTGGCGTTCTCGCAGACCGTCTGCCTAAGCGCAAAGTCATAGTTTATGCGCAATCACTCAACTGCATAGCCACTCTGATTATGGCTGGAATTATTTTTGCCGAAGCGGTGAGTTTTTGGGATTTTATCTGGTTTGGATTTTTTAACGGCACCATACTGGCGTTGTCTATGCCGTCTCGCCATGCCTTTGTGCCAGAGCTTATTCCTGAAAAGCTAATCTTCACGGCCATGGCCCTTAATACCACCGGCTGGAATTTGTCGCGCATCATTGGTCCGGCCTTCGCAGGCCTGCTTATTGCGTGGCTTGCTGGAGGCGATAAAACTTCCTCCTACGGCGTGGGTATTGTCTATTTGGTTATCGCTACTTTGTACTTTATTTCAGCGATTACGATATTGCGGGTAGATCGTTCAGGTTTAACTTTGCAGCAGAATAAGACAGGTACATTCAATGAAATGCGTGAGGGGCTAGTTTATGTAGGGCAGCATCCCAGAGTTTTCGCGCTGATCGTTTTATCCATTGTGCCCTTTCTCTTTGGTATGCCTTTGAACACGTTGCTGCCAGCCTTTAATGAAGATGTATTGGGTGGTCATGCAGATAGCTTGGGGTTACTGATTTCAGCAATGGGGGCTGGGGCGATTGTCGGATCTATCTTAATGGCCGGTATGGGCGACCTGAAACGCAAAGGTTTGTGGTTACTGCTCACGTGTGGCTTATGGGGACTGGTGACAGCCCTCTTTGGATTAAGCCAAAGTGCTCTTGTTGCAATGTTGGTAATTGCAGTGATTGGTCTGCTTAGTAGTTGGAATATGTCATTGAATCGCGGCATGTTGCAGATGGCAGTGGACGACAATATGCGTGGGCGTATTATGAGCATTGATATGATGTCCCATGGCCTTATGCCCCTTGGGGTGTTTCCCATCAGTTGGGTGGCCGAAGTTTATGGGGTAGGTAGTGCGCTGATGGTCAGCGGCTGTGTATTTGTCTTGCTGACCGCGTTTAGCTTTGCCGGGTTACGGTCTGTTCGGAGCCTAGTCAAAGCACCGGTACGCGCAGAGGTGGCCTAACTCAGTGCTATTTGAGGAAAGGCAAAAAAAAGTGCAAGAATGTGTCATGTCTACGTTTAGTCTGGACTTTGTTTCCGCGGCTTTCAGCTTAATGCTGCAAAAGGCCTTAAACTTGGATTTTTACGGGGAGGGTCGCTATGCAGTGGGATTTAATAGTTCGCAACGCAAAGGTTTTTGATGGTTCCGGTCGTCCCGGACGCCAAGGCGATATTGCGGTTAAAAACGGCAAAATCGCAGCCTTGGGAGGGCGCTTACCCACTAGTGAGACCAAAACAATTCATGACGCCGACGGCTTATGGCTTACTCCTGGTTTATTAGATATTCATACTCATGAAGATTTAGAAGCTGAGCTTGATCCGGGTTTGCCGGAAGTGGTTCGTCACGGCACTACTAGCGTTGTCGTGGGTAATTGCAGTATCGGCTTGGCTTTTGGTGCCCAGCGCAATGAACAACAAGACCCAATAGTGGACTGCTTTGCCCGGGTCGAAAATATACCTAAATCGGTTTTAGCAAAAACCGCAGATAAGGCTGTATGGACTAAGCCGCGCGAATACTTGGAGCATTTAGACCAACTGCCGCTGGCGGCGAACATGGCGCCGTTTCTACCCCACTCAATGCTGCGTATTGAAGTGATGGGCTTGCAAGACAGCATTAGCCGTCAACCCACTGCCACTGAGTTAAAGCGCATGGTGGGGATTTTAGAAGAAGCCTTGGAAGACGGTTACATGGGTATGTCTACTGACGGTTTGCCGCTGCACTTTTTGGCTAATGAGCCGAATCTTGAAAAACGCATTCCCACCCAATATGCGACCTTTGGCGAATACAAAGCCCTTACTGATGTGTTACGTAAGCATGACCGTGTTTGGCAAATGACGCCGGCTACAGACGATGGTCTGTTGACCACTAGGTTGTTCATGCTGAGTAGCGGCAGAATCTATGGCAAACCGCTTAAAGTTACAGCGTTAGCGGCGATAGATAGCGTTAATAATCGTACGAATAAATCCCGTGCACTGCTATTTGCGAATTTGCTCAACAGCGAATTGTTGCAAGGTAATTTCCGTATGCAGGCGCTAAGTGCGCCGTTTCGTATTTACTCTGAAGGTGCGGTGAGTCCTCTAGCTGAGGCTGATCCGTTGTTGCGTCGTTTGATTGCGACGGAATTGGAAGATGTCGCTAAGCGCCGAGATATACTCAGTGATCCTGAATTTCTGCAAGCCTTTCGCGAGATGTGGCAGCGCGGTAAGAGTGGTTTTAACCTCGCTCATCTGCGTCGTATTTTACGTTTAGAAAACGAATTTCTCACACGTGACCTAAACGATATGGTTATCTATCGCTCCGTAGTCACACCATGGCTAGATCAATCTATGGCTTGGATCTACCAGCGTTATGTTGCCTGGCTGGGCATGGCCGAAATTATTGAAGATGCTGAGGAAGTGCGTGCGTTTGAGGCCATGGGCAAAAATATAGCGGATGAGGCTGAGTTCTTTTTGGCCTTGCTGCATCACTTTGATCGCGATCTTCACTGGCATTACGTGGCAGCGAATAAGGATCCAGAAGTGATCAAAGAGTTGTTGTTACACCCTAAGCTATTGCCAGGGTTCAATGACAGCGGTGCGCATGTCACCAATATGGCTTTCTTTGACGGCAACTTGCGCGCTTTGAAAATTGGCTTGCAAGATTCTGAAGAAGTTTTTAGTCATATGTTGAGCCGACTCACTCAAGAACCAGCAGAATTTTTTGGCCTAGATGTAGGGCGTTTAGAAGTTGGTGCGCGTGCGGATATGGCGCTGTTCAATCCCACCAACTTGGCGAAGTACGATGGTGAAGCCAGCGTTCAATATCAATACCGAGATGTTTTCGACTGCCATCAACTGGTTAACAGATCGGATGGTGTAGTGGGTGGTGTTTTTGTTGGCGGTGAGTGTGTTTGGCAGGGCGAAAAATTTACCAAAGTACATGGCAAGAAATCCTTGGCAGGTGCCTTGCGGGTGGCTAAATAGAGGTGAGGTAATTTGGGCAAAGGCGCAAACCCAGAATAATCTGAATTTGCACTCTTTAATCTTTTCTCACTTAGTCTTTCGGCTGGCCTAACAAACGTTCGGCAATAATGTTGCGCTGAATGTTCGGTGTACCACCGCCAATTACAACATTGGGCCAGTTCAGGGCAGATTTCGACCATGTGCCGCCATCTACAGCACTTTCGCCGCCGCGTAGCTGCAGGCCTGCTTGCCCGGTTAGCTGTACAGCAAAGTCATCTATCTCAATTTCTAAGCTCGCACGATGCAACTTATTAACTGATGTTTCAGACGTCAAGGGCTCACCCTTTATCTGCTTTGTTAGGTAACGTAGGCCATTAAACTTCATGGCAGCAACCTTCATTTCAAAGCGCGCAATAGTGCGTCTTACTTTGGGATCTTCGCTGGCAGGCTGGCCTTGCTTACTAGTGGTCTTTACCAGTTCTTTCAAGTTTTCCAGCTTCTCAAACATTTGTGTGACTTCACCAATACTAGAGCGCTCGTTCGCCAACGCAGACACCGTTACATTCCAACCTTCGCCTTCAGCACCAAGGCGGTTTTCTACCGGTACTTGAACGTCAGTGAAGAAAATTTCCGCAAAGTGTTTGTCGCCTGCCATATTTTGTATGGGGCGAACTTCCACCCCCGGCGCATCCATTGGCACTAAGAAGCAGGTAATGCCGTCATGCTTAGATTCCACGTCAAACTGGGTGCGGGTGAGCAAAATAATCCACTGTGACCAAGGTGCGCCAGTGGTCCAAATTTTTTGCCCATTGACTAAATAGTGATCGCCATTGAGCTCTGCCTTGCACTGAATTGCGGCTAGGTCAGAGCCGTGATTTGGTTCTGAATAACCAGTGCACCATGTGACTTTGCTATCCAAAATATCAGGAATAAATTTGCGTTTTTGCTCTTCGGTACCGTATTGCATAATGCCCGGTCCCACCCAAGCAAGACCCATCATTGATGTGCCCAGTGGTGGCGC
The DNA here is from genome assembly GCA_905182905.1 of marine gamma proteobacterium HTCC2089. Taxonomy (GTDB): domain Bacteria; phylum Pseudomonadota; class Gammaproteobacteria; order Pseudomonadales; family Azotimanducaceae; genus UBA4421. The sequence continues at coordinate 18,868 of CAJJDH010000017.1, forward strand.
TTTCGCTAATGCCATCTCTTCACGCAAAATTGTTTGCTCTATAAGGCCACCTTCGCTGCCACCAAATTCTTTTGGCCACGCAAATCCAACCCAGCCTTTGGCGCGTACTTTTTCTAACCAGTTGGCGAGAAAATTTTTGTCGCGTTCTTTTTTGGGTGGCAGGTTTTCACTAATAAAACTGCGCACTTCTTCGCGAAATGATTGTTCGCTTGCGGTGTAATCAAAATCCATTACAAACCTCCTAAGGTTGCGATTCGGTCCATATGATAATCAGAGTCGCCGTACATTGGACGAGCCCATTTAGATCTCTTTAAGTAAAGTTGTGCATCGTATTCAGCGGTAAAACCAATAGCGCCATGTAACCCAACACCGTCGATACCAATTTGTGCAAAGGCATCTGAGGCATAGCCCTTGGCTAAAGACACTGCTTTTGCTAGTCCATCAATATCATCGTCTACAGACCACGCGGCGTAGTAGCTCAATGAACGATAGCTTTCTAGGTCTACGTACATATCAGCTAGCCGGTGCTTAACTCCTTGGTACTGACCAATAGGCTTGCCAAATTGAATACGTTCTTTGGCGTAGTTGCTGGTCATTTGCAAGATGGCAGCGCCTGCACCAACCATTTCAGCGGTGGTAGCCACCGCGCCGCAATCCGTTAAAAATGCCAACTGGTCCTCACTCATAGGCAGCAAGTAATCTGCGCCTATTTTGACACCTTCTAGGTCAACACTGGCCATCGGCTTGGTGGTGTCCATAGTCGGCTGATGGGTAATTTTTACGTTGTCTTTGGCTACTGCGGCTAACGCTAAACCGTTGGGAGCGTTGACAGCCAGTAGCAGATAGTCTGCTGCTGCCGCGTCATTAACAAAAGGCTTAGTGCCTTTTAGCACGTAGCCATCATCACTGGCATGGGCTTCAGCGGTGACAGCTTTTGCATCAATCCAGTTAGCTTCATCGTATAAACCAATGGTGCAAATGGCAGAGCCTGCCGCCATTGCGGGGAGCCATTCAGTCTTTTGTTTGTCATTGCCACAAGTCAGTACTGCTGCGCTGGCTAATGCTTGGGAGGCAATAGGCAAAGGGCATAATCCCTCTGCTGCGGCTTCAAGGACCACGGTAAGGTCGATCCATTTTAAGCCGAGGCCGCCGTGGGCTTCTGGAATGGTTAGACCTAACCAGCCAAGGTCCGCTATTTGCTGCCAAAGTTCGCTGTCGAAACGACTCTCGCTGGCAGCGATTTCCCGCACCTTAGGCATTGGACATGCCTCTTTAATAAACCGCTCAACTTGATCTCTGAGCAGGCTTTGTTCTTCTGTAAAACCAAAGTTCATATTTTTATCGCTCTATAAAAGTGAAGGCGTGATTAAGCGCCGCGTAATGGATTGACGGGTGGCCAATTTTCTTTGCTGGCGAGAATTTTTTCGCCAATTTCTGCTACGTCCCAAACATCGTCGCTGGCACTGCGCTGGGCGATAGGTGTCACCTGCCAGCTCAGCATTGAAACGTTGTTACCCGCTACTAGCCATTGTCTGCCACTGACGTCTTTAGCTTCATCAGTGCACAGCCAAACCACCGGAGGTGAAACCGCTTCAGGTGGAAAGTCTTCTTGAATGTCTTCGGGCAAGATGTCTGTTGTTAGGCGTGAAGTTGCAGTAGGCGCCAAGACGTTAACGGTGATACCGTACTTCATGCCCTCTAACCATAAGCAGCGCATAAAACCAGCAATGCCCGCTTTAGCCGCGCCGTAATTTGTTTGACCGAAGTTTCCTAACAAGCCTGATGTGGAGCTGGTCATAATGATACGACCACCTGTGCCTTGTCCAATCATTACATCGTAGGCAATTTTGGTAACCAAGTAGGTGCCGCGTAAGTGCACGTCCATAACAACATCCCACATGTCGTCGGTCATATTTTTGAATGACTTGTCTCTGAGAATACCGGCGTTAGCAATAAGGATGTCAATTTTGCCAAAGCTGTCTACTGCTGCTTGGACCATGCCTTGTGCATCTTCTTTGCTGGTCACAGAGCCATAGTGTGCTACCGCTTGACCGCCGGCGGCATTGATCTCATCAACTACCCCGTCTGCCATTGATGCACTGGCGCCAGTGCCGTCACGTGCACCGCCCAAATCATTAACAACGACTTTAGCGCCTTCTTTGGCGAGTAGAATTGCGTGGGCTCGACCCAAACCGCCGCCTGCGCCGGTTACTAGTGCAACCTTACCGTCTAACATTCCCATATCGTTCTCCCATTAGTCATTTTTTGCTCGCAAGTCTAAGTAAAAATTTTCTTTCGATTATAATGTATGGATCATTTTGTAGCTGCGCGCTTTGATAGGGCCTTTAGTGGCTGCTCGAGCGCCTGATCTGCAGCCCAGCTAATATCTGCTGAGACTTGTGGCTGCAACATTGCATAGACTGCCTCACTGTTTCCATAAAATTATGGTGACAGCAATATTCGAGGTCAGATATTAGCACTGAAGAAAGCCAAAGTAGACGGCTAGCCGTCTACTGCATAACTTAACCTTAGGGGCAATTGGTGATACAACTTAGACTAAGATTTTTTAGTCTGATCAAGACTTGCAAGAAGCTTGGGAGAGCATGCGCATGGATGAGTTATTTGATTTCACCGGTAAGGTAGCACTAGTCACCGGTGGTAGTAGAGGATTGGGTCGGGAAATGGCGTTAGCTTTAGCAGCCCGCGGTGCAGACGTTGTGATTACCAGTCGCAAGGCTGATGCTTGCGCAAGCGTTGCTGCCGAAATTGAAGCTCTGGGGCGACAGGCAATGGCATATGGGTGCCATGTAGGTCATTGGAATGAAATCGATGCCCTAGTTGAAGCCGCTTATGCACGCTTTGGTCGTATCGACATACTCATTAACAATGCCGGCATGTCGCCGTTATATGACAAGTTATCTTCTGTCAGCGAAGAGCTATTCGATAAAGTTATTGGGGTTAATTTGAAAGGTCCATTTCGGCTGATGGCTACGGTGGGAGAGCGCATGGCAGAAGGTGAGGGCGGTAGCATTATCAATATCAGCAGCGTTGCTTCGCTTTCGCCGTCCCCAAATTCTGAACCTTATGGTGCGGCAAAATCAGGTCTGAACGCGCTGACACGGTCCTTTGCATTTGCCCTTGGGCCTAATGTCCGAGTTAACTGCATTGCCGCTGGGCCATTCCTAACAGATATATCTAAAGCGTGGGATATGCCAGCATTTGAACGTCGGGCTAAATCTACCCAAGCACTTGAGCGTGGTGGTCGACCGGATGAAATAGTTGGCGCTGCACTATATTTGGCCAGTAGTTCAGCCAGCTTCACCACGGGTACAGTTATTCGGGTGGATGGCGGCTCTGCCTAGATTCTGCCTAGGTTCTGACAAGCGGGGGCTTTGTAATTAAATAAAGCCCTCGACAGCTTCGACTACGGCGGCCCCAAAGTCTTTTTGGTACAAATGATTTAGGGTTCCCAAGCCACCTGGGTTGGCAACATTCACTTCCATAAGGTACTCACCGACGCTATCAATGGCGGCAAAACCGATGCGCTTGTCGACAAGGTCCTGCTGAATTTTGGCAACTAAGGCTGTCTGGGGTGCTGTGAGCCTTGTTCTTTCTGCACTGGCGAACTGTGCCAAATTAGCCCGCAATCCATCTGTAGGTTTGCGTAAGTAGCTACCTATAATTTCTCCGCCCACAACCAATGTGCGTGTTTCACCTTTAGCGATATCTGGTAAAAACCGTTGCAGGCAAAAGTACGCGCCGGGTGTTTGCGCCAGAGTCGTTTGCAGTAATTTTTCTTCTAATATTGTTCCGCCTGCTTCCACTATTTGCACCCCTCTGCCAAAACTGCCTGCCAAGGGTTTGAGCACCCATGTACCTTTTGCAGAACTCAGTACACGCATAAGCACATCAGGGCTATTAGATATATGTGTTTCGGGGCAGTGTTCTATCCAAGCACTTTTGCCGTGAGATAGAATTTGTGCGGAAATAGGCGTGATTAGGCGTCTAGGATGTATGCTGGCTAGTAGGCTGCTACGATCCAAAAAACTGTTCTTGGGTCCGAATCCCACAGGCCAAATGAGGTCATAGTCTGTTGCTAGTGCACCGGCTATTTCAGCGCCAGATGGTCCTAGACTGATTGATTCGTGTTCAGTACATGAGACAGCCCAGCCGCAATCTTCAAATGCCTTGGGCAGTAATAGATGGTTTTCTCTTTCCCCGAGATTTGCAAGATGCGCATTCTCAACGGGCGCTGGCGTGATGAGAAAGATAATTTTTTTGTGCGTCATGTACGAGTACGTCTTTCCAGTGTTTTAATAGGCCATTGCGAAGGTTCATTGATTAAACGGTGAGCAACTTTAGCCGCAGATATTCGCATTAGTGGCCATTAGGCCCTAATATTTTGTTTTCGAACCAAAGAATGGTGATGTCCAATATGCCTAATCAAAGCCTTCCAGACTATAGCCTTTCGCCCGAACAAGTGCCCTTGGTGGGCAGCTTAGCTCTGGATGATACCGAGCGGTCTCGGCTCAAAGCACAAATAGCTGAAAAGCTAGAAGCTCAAGGAGCGGCGTTAATTGCGCATTACTATGTTGATGGTGATATTCAAGATTTGGCCGAGCAGACCGGTGGCTTTGTCTCCGACTCCTTAGAAATGGCACGCTTTGGGCGCGATCATAAGGCTGAAAATTTGGTTGTGGCTGGCGTGCGCTTTATGGGCGAAACCGCAAAAATTTTGTCACCAGAAAAACGTGTATTTATGCCCACCCTGCAAGCTGAGTGCTCTTTAGATTTGGGTTGTCCACCGGAAGATTTTGCGCAATTTATTCAGGCGCATCCAGATCATACGGTTGTAGTCTATGCCAATACATCGGCCAAAGTTAAGGCGCAGGCGGATTGGGTAGTGACCAGCAGTTGTGCGCTGGAGATTGTTGCCAGTCTTAAAGCCAAGGGCGAGAAGATCTTGTGGGCACCTGATAAGCATTTGGGAGCCTATATTCAATCCCAGACTCAAGCAGATATGTTGCTTTGGAGCGGTGCGTGCGTGGTACATGAAGAGTTCAAAGCTAAGGCGCTGACTGATTTGCAGCGGGTTTATCCAGATGCCGGCGTATTGGTCCACCCTGAGTCACCTGCTTCGGTAATCGAGATTGCTGATGCTGTGGGTTCCACCAGCGCGATTATTAGGGCAGCAAAAGAACTGCCTAATGAGACATTTATTGTTGCCACGGATAGGGGCATCTTTCATAAGCTGCGTCGCGAGAATCCCGGCAAGACCTTTATTGAAGCACCCACAGCAGGTGACGGGGCTACTTGCCGCTCCTGCGCGCATTGCCCTTGGATGGCCATGAACGAGTTACGTAACCTAGATAGATTACTGACTGATGCGTCTTACAGGGCAGGCAATGAGATTCACGTGGAGCCAAAATTGGGCCTGCGCGCAAAAATGCCATTAGATCGCATGCTGGCTTTTCAGGCTTGAGCCCAAGCCGAATGGCTCTTTGCCAGGTTAACTGTTAGCTCTGCGAATTTCGGTGCGCAGATCTTGAATTTTTTGCGTCAACTTAGCTTCCAGTTGTAGGTTGGCATCATCCACCAGACGCTGAGCATATTCCAAATGCTGAATGGCTCGGTGGAATGCGCCGTTCAAATAAAAGTACTCTGCTCTGGCCAAGTGCACTCCAGTGACATTGCCGGCCAACCCTGAAGTTTCCGCTAACTCATACCAAACATTCACATCGTTTGGTCTTTTTTGGGCCTGATTTTCGAGCAATATCTCAGCCTCTATAAAGTCTTTGGTCGCTATTTTGCTCTCGGCAAGAAGCATTCCTAAAGGGTAATTTCCCGGATATAGCGTCAATGCGCCGGCAAGTAAACGCTGGGCCTCAACATGTCTTTCTGCCTTGATAAGAGTTTCAGCTAAAGCCCCAGTGTATAAAACGCTGCGGGGGTTTTGCCGATAAAGCCGTTCTACCAGTTCTACCGCCTCAACGTGCTCTTTGTTTTTGCTTAGTGACAATGCGAGTGCATATTGGACGGCAAGGTCATCTGGGTTTTCCTCGAGCTTGCGACGGTAAGTTGCAATTTCTGCTCCCGGTTTAGTGGCGTAATGTTCTCGTGCTCGGGCACGCATCAATTGATAGTCGAATCTGTCTATTTGGTTTTCTAAGTTGTCCGTAGTGGAAACCTGATTTTGATATTCACGCGCCTGATTTTTAGCGTCACTTATTCGCGTTTCCGAGAGCGGGTGAGTCAGTAGAAACTCTGGCGGGCGTCTGGTGAAGCGGTAGGCTCTTTGCATGCGCTCAAACATACGGGACATTGCAGCAGGGTCGCGGTTAGCGCGAGCTAAAGTATTTAGGCCAATGCGGTCAGCTTCTTGTTCTCGATCTCGACTAAAGCGCAGTTGCCTAGACTGGCCTGCGGCCTGAAACGTTGTCAGCGCTGCTATGCCGGCATCAGAACCACCCGCAGCGCCAACTAACACCGCTGCTAGAAGGCCAACTAAATTTGGGATCGCCGCTGACTGTTGAGCCTCTATACCTCGAGCGAAATGTCGTTGGCTGAGGTGGGCCATTTCGTGGGCCATAACGGAGGAATACTCATCGCTGTCTTGGGCATATATAAGCAGCCCCAGGTTGATACCAATAATGCCGCCTGGTGCGGCAAAAGCGTTGATGCTTGGGTTATCTACCACCACGACGGTATTCAGGGCAGATTGCAGGTTCGAATATTGGGCCAAATTCGCCATATGCTGTTCAACGTAATATTGAATCAGTACGTCTTTGGACAGTGGTAGGGCGGCGTGCAGTTGCTTTAAAAATATCTCGCCGATCTGCTGTTCCATTTGCGGGGAGACGATGCGCGATGAACTATCACCAAGGCTGGGCAAGTCGTTAGAGGCGGTGCCAACACTCACAGGCAATAGTAAAAACGCGGTAATAGCGCCGCGCTGAATGAGCCTGCCAAAGGTGCTTAGGCTAGAGTTTAGAGTCATGCTTAATTCTCTCATAGCTCGATAGTACGCTATCTGAACTGTCAGGAAAGTTATGCGCTAAAAAAAGTTAGGGCATACGACCAAGTGCACTAAATTTCCGATCCTGTGGTACATTTCTCCCCTAGGTTAAAACGAATAAGACGAACGATATGAATAGTTCCGGCGCCTCGAGTGCGCAATCTGGGGTGAATATAGAAAAGGACTTGGACCTGAAGGGTCTGATGTGCCCAATGCCCTTATTGAAGGCGAAAAAGGCTCTTAATGAGCTTGAACCATTACAGGTACTTAGGGTCCAGGCTACCGATCCTGGTTCTGTGAGAGATTTTTCTGTATTCACCTCGCAAAGCGGGCACAAGTTAATGTCCTCTACAGAAGAGGACGGCATCTTTATTTATTTGATACAGAAAAAAGCATGAATTTTCTCAACATAATTGGTGGTTGGCTGAATCGTTATTTCTCTCAGGAAGATGCTGTCTATTTAGTGGTAGCTCTGAGTTTAGTACTTGTACTGCTTTACACACTTGGTGGCGCCCTGGCGCCAGTGTTAACAGGGTTGGTTATTGCGTTTTTATTGGAAGGCATGGTTAGTCGTTTGCAGAGCCTGCGCATGCCGCGAATAGTCGCGGTGAATATTTCTGTACTGTTGTTTGTGAGCACAGTTATGGCCGTGGTTTTCTTGGTTGTGCCGTTACTGTGGCAGCAGCTTCAGAGTTTAGGTCGGTTGGTGCCAACATTGGTAACCCGCCTTCAAGAAGGCCTAATTAATCTAGCCGAACGATTTCCCGAATATGTGACAGAGGCGCAGGTGGCGGCCATTGTTGAACAGGGTGCTCGCGAGTTGGGTAACGTCAGCGGCACCATTTTAGAAAGTGCATTTTCTCAAGTGTTTTCGGTATTCGGGTTGTTGATCTATTTGGTCTTAGTGCCTATTTCGGTATTTTTCTTATTAAAAGATAAAGATGCGTTAATGCTTTGGGCGGTTTCGATTTTACCTAAGAAGCGGCCACTGTTAGATTCTGTTGGCAAGGAGATGAATGCCCAGCTTGGTAACTACGTGCGTGGCAAGGTTTTAGAAATACTCATAGTCGGTGCAGTTACATTCCTGACCTTTGTCCTTTTTGGCCTGAATTACGCAGCCTTGCTTGCAGTGATTGTCGGGGTGTCAGTGCTCATCCCCTTTGTCGGCGCGGCAATAGTCACGCTACCTGTCTTCGCGGTTGCAGTGTTGCAGTTCGGCTGGTCGTTGGATCTCGGTTGGATCATGTTGGCGTATCTCTTTATTCAGTTTTTGGACGGTAATGTCTTAGTACCGTTACTCTTTTCCGAAGCAGTGGACTTGCACCCCATCACGATTATTATCGCGGTGCTAGCGTTTGGCGGTATTGGTGGCATCTGGGGCGTGTTCTTTGCTATTCCGTTGGCAACTTTGATCAAAGCCATTTATTCCGCATGGCCGAATTTAGATGAAGCGCAAAAGCCGGAATCTGTTGAACCCTCTGGCTAGAGTTTTGCAACTACTCAGTCGGAAGTAAAAATGTCGCCTCTTGAAGTTTTTGGTGGCATCAAAAGTGATTATTTTGAACCAGTGCGAGGAAGATAGGACCGTCGTGATGAAAGCATTTCTTACCTTTACCCCCAACCCCATATTTGCCGTTTTTGTTGCGCTTCTGCTCGCAGGCTGTGGTGCAGGCTCCGATAACAAGGAGGCTGCCGGCGCTGAAGATGCAGCACCCAAATCAATAGAGTCTGTTGTCAAAGACGACAAAGTTGTTGCTGGTTTTTTTACCTTATATCGCAAAGCGAGTGATGGATCCGTCAGGCTTCGTATTAAGGCAGAGCAGATAGGTGAGGAATTTATTCACACGGTTACTTTAGGTGATGGCGTGGTGGAAGGCGGTCACTTTCGCGGTCAGTACAGAGACAACAAGGTCCTTAAAATTAACCGGCATTTTAATCGTGTTGAATTTGTGCAAGCAAATACTCTGTTTTACCTAGACCCTGAAAGCCCACTGAGCCGCGCACAAGATGCCAATGTTCCAGACGCTATTTTAGCTGTAGCCAAGGTCGTTGCTGAAGACTCAGCTAGCGGTGACATTCTAGTAGAAGTGGACGATGTATTTTTAGGTGAATCTTTAAGTCAAATTAAGGCCTCGCCAAAACCTGACGAGAAACCCGGTAAAGCCTTTGCTTTAGGTAAGCTGAATAAAGAAAGATCGAAAATTTCCGAACTCGCCAGCTATCCAGACAACACTTTAATTACCACTGATTTGGTTTATGAAAATCAGGCACCCCAAGTTCGAGGCAGTGATGACGTTACCGATAGCCGCTATGTCAGTGTGATCATTCAGCATAACTTTATTGCTATGCCATCAGGTGACTATCAGCCACGACGGGATGATTATCGGGTAGGTTTTTTTACAGATCGAATAACTGATCTGACAAGCCGAGATGCCGCACCCTATAGAGACGTGATCAATCGCTGGCATTTGGTTAAGAAAGATCCTGCAGCGAAAGTTTCCGACCCAGTGGAACCTATTACTTGGTGGATAGAAAATACCACCCCCTATGAGTTTCGCGAGCTCATTAAAAGTGCAGGTCTGAGCTGGAACAGCGCCTTTGTAAAAGCAGGCTTTAGTAACGCTATAGAAATAAAGGTACAACCAGATGACGCTACCTGGGACGCGGGTGATATTCGTTACAACGTCTTGCGTTGGACATCGTCGCCTACGCCACCTTTTGGCGGGTATGGCCCGTCGTTTTCAAATCCTCGAACCGGTCAAATTATTGGCGCGGATATTATGTTGGAATTCGCCTACTTGACGAGTCGCCTGAAGATCAAGGACTTGCTACAGCCATCAGACAACTATGCCAAGCAAGTAGAAGGGCACGGCCGCTTTTGCGATTTAGGTCAGCAAATGCAGGCGGATTTTTTGTTTGCAGATCAAGTGGTGCTGGCCAGTAACGCGTCTGGCAGCCTGCGTGAGCAATTGATAAAAGACAGTATTTACATGCTGACGTTACACGAAATTGGTCACACCCTTGGCTTGACCCATAACATGCGCGCAAGCCAAATGTTGCCAGATGTTTTCGATCCAATAGCGGTAGCTGAAAAAGGACTTTCGGCATCGGTGATGGATTATGAGGCGGTGAATGTTGCACCCGGTAACAAGCCGCAAACTTTGTTTTACCAAAACCGCCCCGGCCCTTATGACGACTGGGTCATTACCTACGCTTATTCCGAATTTAGTGACGCTGATCAAGCGGCAAGCCTTGAGGGGATCTTGGCCAGAGCCAGCGAACCACAGCTGACTTATGGCAACGACGCAGATGACATGCGCAGTCCGGGTCGTGGTATTGATCCGCACATTAATATTTACGATCTGAGCAGCGACGCTATTGGTTACGCTGAGCAACGCTTAGAGCATTTACAGGCCGTGCAAGTACAACTTGCCGACTCTTACGCTGGCGAAAGTTATCAAAAGCTATATAACAATTATGTGGTTTTGATGAATCAGTTTAGGCGCTCTTCAGGGGTGGTTTCACGCTATATCGGTGGCGTTCACATCAATCGCTTGCCTCCTGGTACGTCTGAGCTTTTACCTTACAAACCTGTATCCGCGAAACAACAGCAGCGCGCTATGCAAGTGCTCAACGAACATATTTTTGCGGCGAATGTCCTACAACAATCGCAGCCATTGTTTAGCTATTTGCAGCAGCAGCGCAGAGGCTTTGACTTTTATAACGAACCAGAAGATCCAAAGATCCACCAAATGTTTTTGTCGGTGCAAAAAAGCGTGCTGGCGCACCTGCTTCACCCCCAAACCTTGCAACGTATTACGGACTCAAGTGTTTACGGCAATGAGTATCAACTTGGGCGGATGATGGAAGACCTTACCCAAGGTATCTTTGCCGCAGATATGGCGGGAAATGTGAATAGTTTTCGTCAGTACCTGCAGTTGGAACTGGTCGGCCGGCTCGCAAATATACTCAATAGTAATGGCGGCGAATTTGACGCTTTGGCACGTTCCAGTGCCCTAGTGCAGTTGGAAAATTTGGCTGCTAGCTTAAAAGCTAAAGGCCGTAGAGGTAGTATGGCGCGGTTGAACGGCTCTACCCAAGCTCATGTGCGGCACCTAGATCGAGTGTTACGCCAGAGTTTGGTCATAGATCGCTGATAGAACGTTGATAGAACGGCGATAGAACAATGATTGAAGGCCCATAAAGCCTGAAAAGTGGCAAAAAACGCGCAATGTGGTTGTAACAGGTGATGCAAAGCTTGTGACCTACACCGTGCCTGCGTACCATTTCGCTTTTACAAAAATGACATAGGCAAACCTTATGCTGTCAGGGAGTATTGTTGCTCTAGTTACCCCGATGCGCGAAAACGGCGATATTGATTGGGCGGCTTTGGATGGTCTTATCGAGTGGCATATAGAAAGTGGCACTCACGCAATTGTACCCATGGGTACAACCGGCGAATCAGCTACATTAGATACTGATGAACACCTACAGGTGATCAAACGTACCATCGAGCTAGTCGCCAAGCGGATACCAGTTATTGCAGGTACTGGCAGTAACTCCACTGCCGAAGCCATTCACCAGACTCAGGAAGCCCAAGCTTTGGGTGCCGACGCCTGTTTATTGGTAACGCCCTATTACAACCGACCAACTCAAGAAGGTTTGTTCCAGCATTATAAGGCTATCTCTGAAGCCACCACCGTGCCTATTGTTTTGTATAACGTTCCACCTAGAACGGGATGCGATATGCAAGCTGAGACGGTTGCTCGGCTGGCGAATTTTTCGAACATTGTTGGCATCAAGGATGCCTGCGGAGATGCTACAAGAGTTAAAGCGATCAAGGATGCATTGACTGGGTCCGCGTGGGATGAGTTTTTTATTCTCTCCGGAGAAGATGCGCAAACCCTAGAGATGATGTCTCTTGGTGCGGTAGGTACAATTTCTGTTACCGCTAATGTTTTACCGGCATTGATGGCTGAATTTTGTTCCAGTTACTTGGCTGGAGATCATGCGCGCGCACAAGAGTTAGATAACAGGCTGCAACCTGTGCATGACGTTTTGTTTGTCGAATCGTCGCCAACGCCAACTAAATGGATACTTAGTGAATTGGGCCGCATGCAAGGTGGTATTCGCTTACCTCTTATTCCACTAAGTAATCAACACCACGAAAATGTACGAAACGCCGTAGTTACTGCAGGAGCAGCCAAATGAGATTTATAAGTATTTTGTTGCTTACCTTTACAGGCGCGAGTTGCAGCTGGTTTGGTGGTGATTCTGAGACAGATTCGTATATTGATGTTAAACCTTTGCCGCCATTACAGATTCCAGATGACCTTGACGACAATGTTGTAAAGAACCCTATTCCACTGCCAGTTATCCCGGCACAACGTAACGCATCATTTTATCCATCAAGACCCCCGTTGCCGGACGCCCTTTACGCCAGTGACAATCGTGATGAAGTGCGTATGCAGGCCCTTGGTGAGCGTAATTGGCTGGTAGTTCCAGAGCCCGCTACCACTGCGTGGCCGAAGATGAAGCAATTTTTTGCAGACAACGGCATTTTACTAGAGGCAGATAGACCCGAAGTGGGCCGACTAAATACCGCATGGTTAGCAATTGAAGATAAAGATTACCGTGATGTCGTGCGAACATTGCTGCGCAATAACCGTCGCGGTGAAGAGCCCAATACGGGTAAAGACAGGTTTTTAATTCGCGTGGAGCAGGGTCTTCAGCCACAGTCCACAGAGGTGCACATTCGCCATGAAAATGATGCTCAAGGCGAAGTAGCTGCAGATAATGTGGTTTCGCTGAACGGTGTGCAGTCAAATATGCGCGCTGCTGAACGCAGCTTGTTGAATGAAATTGGCGGTTATATAGCTGCTCGAGTGGCGGAGACAACTGTTTCTAAAGTCGCTCTGCAAATTGGTGCTAGTGCTAAAACAGATTTATTACGTAACACCGATGGCGTGCCAGTATTAAAACTTTATCTTGATCGCGCTCGTGCATGGGCAACTTTGGGGCAGTCGATGAAGAATGCTGAAGTTGAAGTAAATGAGCAAAATAACGACATCGGTGAATACGACGTGACTATCCCCACGGCGTTATTTTCAGGCGATGCTCGAGGTAGTGTGCTTTGCCGAATTACTTTTTCTTGCAACAGCGAAGCTAGGCGTATCAATGCAGTTATCCAGATGACGGAAGATACTGAAAGCGGCTTTAATGTTGTAGTCATGCAAGATGGAGCGCCCATGCGAGACGCTGACAAAGCACAACAGATTCTAGTGCTAATAAGAGAATTCGCCACCTAATGGGAGGTTTTGCATCTCTAGGTAGTGGCAGTCGTGGTAACGGTACGCTGGTTGCTATTGGCGACGCTATCTTTTTGGTCGACTGCGGCTTTAACCGCAAACAAGCCGAGCAACGTTTAGCACGACTAGAGATGAGTCCCGGAGACATTACGGCAATATTGGTTAGTCACGAGCATAGTGACCATATTGCAGGTGTTGCCGGCTTATCCCACCGTTACGCCATCCCCGTTTACGCCTCTCACGGCACACTAAAAAATAGCCCTCAGGATTTTCAATGCAATGCCTTTGACGGCGATGCGCCATTTGAAGTTGAAGGGGTTTTAGTTAATCCGGTGCGAGTACCGCATGATGCTCGCGAACCAACGCAATTTGTTCTATCCCAGACCACTGCCAACGCTACTTCCAAGATTGGCGTATTGTCAGACTTGGGTAGTGTGACACCTCATGTGGTGAAGCAGTTTGAGGACTGTACTCATTTGCTCCTTGAAGCAAACCATGACCGCAATATGCTTTTTGCGGGCGCTTACCCACCAGCTTTGAAAAAGCGCGTAGCCGCAGATCATGGTCACCTGTCTAATGCTCAGGCGCGAGACTTGTTAGCGTTGTTGGCACACAAAGATCTGCATGTGGTCATTGGCCATGTGAGCGCGCAAAACAATGCGGTTAGCTTAGTAAACGATATGTTCGCAGAGTTGTCAGACCAGGTGGCTAGTTTGGTGGTCGCCACACAAAACGAGGGTTTTGACTGGATTGGTAAAAAGCCGCTGACCCGCCAGATTTCTTTCGACAAGGTGATGTGAAGGCGGACCGACTCCGCCTCTAGAACCTGAGCATGGCTCTGCGAACTACCGAACCGAATTATATTTAGATCAAAGCTGACTATAGATAACCTTTGTCTAGTCGGCGCAATAGAGGACACCTTATTCATGGAAATGAACGCCCCGATCAATGTGACCGTTGAAACGTTTCAAACCGACGTTATCGACAAATCCCAATCCATACCTATTGTGGTGCTTTTCTGGGCTGAGCAAATTCCTCAGTCAGTTCAAGGTAAAAGCCTTCTTGAGCAATTACTTGCTGAGTATCAAGGTAAGTTCGTCCTCGCCTTATCTGATGTCGCCATCGATCAAAACCTTGCCCAACGTCTGCAAGTACAAGGGTTGCCAAGCATACGTATCATTCACTTGGGTCAAATGGTTGAGCAAATTGATGGGCCCGCTGATGAAACCCAGCTGCGCCCAATACTCGATGGACTTACCGAGTCAGCTGCCGATGCGATCAAGGGCGACTTAGACCATATGATGGCTACCGGCGATTTTGCTGGTGCTGTTGCTGCCTTACAGGAGAGCATTCAAGAGGAGCCAAAGAATCAAGCTCTGCGCGTAGAGTTAGCTGACGTCCTTGTCCGTAAAGGTGATCTGGATGATGCGCGTACCGTGTTGGCATCTGTCCCCGAGGGCACTGCTGATAGAGAGCGACCGCAGAATAGGCTTGAGTTTGTAGAGGAAGTGGCGGCGATGGATTCCATGGAGGCGCTTGAGCAAGCCATCGTAAACCAGCCCGCCGACCTAGAGACAAAGTACCAACTAGCCATACAACTCATTGTAGCTGAGCAGTACGAGCAAGGCTTAGATAGGTGCATGGATATTTTGCGTACTGATCGTGAGTTCAGGGATGATATTGGCAGGCTGACCATGATTCGTGTATTCAATATGCTGGGCAAAGGCAACGAGACTGCCGGCAAGTACCGCCGCAAGATGTTCAATGTAATGCATTAAATTGCTGGGGTGTTTGGGTCAGGGCACAGCTCTTTTTTGCTTGCGGGAGTGAGGTGGCAGGTCGCAACGGCGCACTTTTGAGCTAAAGAGAGGCCGGAATGGGGTTGTTCGGTTGTTCAGATAAAAATGAGCCGTTTTTCTCGCTTTTCCATGCGTCATATAGGATCTGTTATCATTTTTCTAACGCCTTAATTTCGTGACTATATCCAGCAAAATGTGACAAATATATTACATGCTTGGCTTTGTGGGTTAGTGATCACTTACATGCAAACGGATTGCTTTATGCACACCAGAAAACAAAACTATGATATGCCGCAACATGGCGCTGAACGTTCAATTCAAATAACATAACTCCACCCCAAGTCATTGAATTTATTAGTTTTTATTGATTTCTTCTAATCAATTTCAATTTCTTTTTTGAACGCAGCTGGGTTATATGCAGTCGAATGTCACAAGTTATCCTCAAACTTATCCACAGGCGCTTGAGGTCAAAATGTTGCTAAGTGGCAGTATTTTGCGTGGAATGTGTCGAGCAGTAACACAATTCAACGTTCTGGTGATGAGCGGTCATTATCGATACACCAGACGCTAGTCATCAATGGAAGTCCAGAACGGATTGGTAGCAGAAAAATAGCCTAGAAATACACTTTTATGGCAAGTTATAGGCAGAATAAATTGCTGTTGTCTGAATTCAGCCGTTGTTTCTAATTGGTACCCTGTGCCGACGATTAAATCTGACAATAAGAGGAGCTAGATTTGTGATGGATATGACCTCAGACGGGCAGCCCAACTCCGAAAGTGGCGAAGCGGAAACCCTGCAGCAAAAGATAGCGCATTATGCTGATCTTGGGGTCAGCCGAGTTAAGTTAGGCCTCACTGACATTGACGGCGTTATTCGTGGCAAGTACGTGGGCATCGACAAGTTTATTAGCCTACTCAAAAAGCAGGGCGGGTTTTGTGATTGCATCTTTGGTTGGGATGTCGACGACCAGCTCTACGATGCCGGAACATACACCGGTTGGCATACTGGATTCCCCGACACAAGTTTTCGCCTCCTTGTAGAGACTGAGCGTTGGTTGCCAGACGAAAACTGCCCCTATTTTATTGGCGAGTTTGTTGGCCCCGATAACACCGACCACCCTCTATGCCCCCGTACTCGGTTGAAAAACGTATTAGCCGAATATGCCGCTATGGGTTTGAGTGTGCGTTCTGGCTTTGAATATGAGTTTTTTGTCTTCGCCGAAACTCCCAATAGTGTTCGAGACAAGGGCTACCGCGGGCTTACTCCGCTCACGCCAGGCAACTTTGGCTACTCTGTATTGCGCTCGTCAGTGGAATCCCAGCGTTTTAACGCACTACTAGATTATTGTCGTGCACTTGAGTGCGATATTGAGGGATTACATTGCGAAACCGGGCCCGGAGTTTGGGAAGCTGCGCTTAAGTCCAAGGTGGGTATTCAAGCCGCCGACCGCGCAGCTTTGTTTAAAACATTTACTAAGGTATTTTTTCAACGCCAAGAACTGATGGCCACATTTATGGCTAAGTGGTCTATGGATTACCCGGGCCAAAGTGGACATTTTCATTTCAGTGTTGCGGATGCTGGTGGCGCAAACCCATTCTTTGACCCTACAGGCGAGCAAGGTATGTCCAAATTGCAGCGTCAAGCAGTTGCTGGACTGCAGCGGTACTTGCCGGAATTTCTCGCCCTGTTAGCGCCCACCATTAACAGCTATACACGGTTGGTTAAAGGCGCTTGGGCACCTACGGCAGCGACGTGGGGTATTGAAAATCGTACGACGGCCATTCGAGTTATTCCAGGAGATACCGGTAGTCAGCGTATTGAGTGTCGTGTAGGTGGTGCAGATGGCAACCCTTACCTGGCGGCGGCGGCCATGCTTAGCGCCGCCCTAGAGGGTATTCGGCAGAATCTGGATCCGGACCAACCGATTATAGGCAATGCTTACGAGGCTGAAGATGATTTACCCGCTGAAGCAAAGTTCGCAAGTAACCTTGCTGATGCAGCCCGCGCATTGGAGGCCTCAACGGTTGCTAGAAGCTATTTGGGTGATGCGTTTGTGGACCATTTTGTGATGAGTCGTAACTGGGAGGTGCGCGAATATCAACGCAGCCTCAATAGTTGGCAGCTAGAACGTTATTTCGAGATTATTTGATGAGTTTACATATCGGCATTTTACAAACCGATTCCGTACTTGAGCACCTGCAGGGTGAATACGGTGACTATCCAAAGATGTTTATGGATCTATTTTCTAGCGTAGATCCTGAAGCTAGGTTTACCAATTATGTTGTACAAGACACCATGCCTAAGACCGTTGAGTGCGATGCTTACATCGTCACGGGCAGTCGCCTGAGTGTTTATGACGATGAACCTTGGATATTTGCGCTGGCAGAGTTTATAGCTGAAGCTCTAAATCAAAATAAAAAACTCATTGGTATTTGTTTTGGTCATCAATTGATGGCGCATTTTTTTGGCGGTGTTGTTGCCCCTGCAGACGCTGGCTGGGCAGTTGGCGTGCACACTAGCCAAGTGGAAAGCCGCCCATGGATGTCCGCTGGTGTTGAAAATCTGAGCTTGCTCTCCAGTCATAAAGATCAGGTGCGGCAATTACCCGAAAATGCCGATCTATTTGCCACCAACGCGTTTTGCCCTATAGCTGGATTCACCATGGCAGATCAGGTCATTACCATTCAAGGTCACCCAGAGTTTAATAAAAATTATGCCCAGGCTCTGATGACCCATAGGCAAGCTATTTTGGGCGAGCAGGTTTTCAGTAAAGGCCTCAGTAGTTTGACCACACCTATTGATAGTCAAACCTTTGCACAATGGGCTGTGGCTTTTGTAAACCAAAGTGGCGGGGCAGATGCTGCCGAAAAAACTTGGCAAGCAAGGTGGCCAGCTACGCCAGCCGCCGAGTCTGAGGCCTAATATGCAGCAAAAGACCCCGTCAGGATTTACTGCCTATTTACGGCGCGGCGCGAAGCTCTTAAGCAATCCGCCAGCACTGAAAAGGTTAGTGGTTCAAGCGGCGAAGAAACTCAATGGCAGCAGTAGCGAAAAAATTAAGGCTGTAGGCGAGCAACTTGGCTTACTGATTGATTTACTGCGCGCCTTTATTGCTGGCGACTATAGAGACATTTCCAACCAAGCAATGATCAGTGTAGTGGGTGCCATTATCTACTTTGTTGTGCCTTTAGATGGCGTTCCTGACTTTTTGTTCGGATGGGGGTTTATCGACGATGCTGCGGTGGTGAGTTACGTGATTGCACAGATCAGCGTAGAGCTTGAGGTCTTTAAGCAATGGCGAGACTCCGCCTCCACCCAAGAACAATTAACAACTAAGTCTAGTGATGATGACGGACAGCGGTCTAACAAAGGACTGGTAGAGGGCGACGATTACACTATTGATGATTGATTGTAGAGGCAAAAATTCATCACCTAAAAAGTCTGATGGAAAAAATAGCTTACTTGTCCTTATCTTCTTGGCTCTAGTTGCTTGGCAGGTGATCACAAAACAAGCTGTGGCTGAGGGTATTTCCCAATCGTGGAGTGACGGTGATTTACCCGCTGACTCTGGCCTAGCTATTGCTCAGGCTATGGTCGGTAGTTGGGAATACGGTGTCTATTTGTTGGGTTTGCCTGTAGGCCTGAAAGCGCAGATAGAAATTTCGTTGGATGATCAGCACCTGTTAGCAAAAAGTCAGGTGACGCATTTTCTTGCAGCGAACAGCCATCAATCGAAATTTTCTTTACTCAATTGCCAGTACCGTTTGCACGGATATCACAACTATGGCTTTAGTCCTGGTTGGCGCTTCGACGACACAGTTGCCTTTGACTGGCAAAAAAAGACAATTCGCTATCAAGGAATGACCCAAGGTCCGAAGACGCCAGATGCGCAAATGCAGACGGTTACAATGCCCCTCGACGATGCGGTTTATGTAGATAAGCTGAGTCAGTTTGCTGCGTTGGCCTGCGCAATGCAGGGTCGTCATGGCGACGACATTCTACTTAGCTATGTAGATGACACTATAGGACGCTATAAATTTTTGCCGGACTCATCTAGCAAGCTAATGTCTATCGCGGGGCAACAGACCCCTGTCATTAAGGTTGAGTCCGAACCATATGTTTACGAAGAAGGCAGTGTGCATCGGCGCGTAACGTACTGGCTGGCGCCAGCTCTTGGATACATGCCGGTGAAGATATCGACTAAGTTGAAGGGTATGCGTTTGACCGTGAAATTACTGAAAACACCGAGTGGGACCATCTCTTCTTTATAGTTGGCGCTAGATAAGTTGGCGCATGTGCAGCAATTTGCACAGCGTACTGCCTTTAACCCTCAAGCCGCGACGACAACGCACTGTTCGTGCTCGGTCACGCAGAAAAACTGTTTAAAGAGACCTAGCCTGGTTAGTCGTCAATACGAAACGAATCAACATTCTGCCTAGGGTCATCAAATGCCAGCCATGCAACGAGATAGGCTGAGATTGTCAACTTTATAAAGAACAAGGCGCTGATAATTGCGCAAACTCTAACCAGTTGGGGTGCTAGGTTATAGGCCTTACCGATGCCTGCACAAACACCGAAAACCCAAGAGTTATCTTTGTCCAAATAAATGTTGTCTAAATGTAATTTTGTTTTCCAACTCACAATATCTTTCCTGATCAAGGCTCGCGCCGAATAATTTTCGTTGTAGCCAACTAAATCAGCTGGCTAGGCTTCAGCCACGTTAGCGGCAATGTTGGTCATTGGTACATAAACTTCGCCCACTAATGCATGGGTCAGTCGTTTTACTACTGGCTGCAGAAAATTTTCGCCAGAAATTGATGTGGTTTTTGTTGCGTGGTCAATATGACTTTCAGCGCACACGCCGATAGAAGAATAAACCCCTGCAAGCATTAGTATGGCCAACAAGGTTGTGCGTGGCCGTTTAACGCGGGAAATACGTAGCTGCCTTCTCACTGACTGATTCTCCAAGTAAAAATTTTAGTCTGAGACTGAGTTGTTATTAGTAATTCAATTCCCGTGCCAGTTTTTACTCAGTAAAAACACAGGCTTGGGGAATTCTTAAGCTAAAGTTTTGGTCAAATTCACCAAAATTTAGCCCGAAGCGCACCAATATAGGCACGTAGTTGATTGAAAGCAGTGAAATGCAGATAGGCGGTAACATGATGGTTAATCAACGGGCAAAAATCTCCACGTGGACCTTTGATCTTAATTGAGACAGTATTCTTGGGGTTAGGGGACGTGTACGCCCAACCAATTACTGCCGCAAGTGCAGCCAAGATATACGATAGGAGTGGTTATGGATTTTCATTTTGCATCTGCGTGGGAGGCTCTCAGCGATGCCTACCCTAATCGTACAGCGACCATTGCAGATGGTCGTTACACCAGTTGGCGCGAATATGAGCAGCGCGCGGCATCTTTGGCAACACTGCTCAGTGCACATGGCATTGGCGCTGGCTCCAAAGCTGGGCTGTATATGCACAATCGTCACGAATACCAAGAAGCCCAGTTTGCCATATTTAAAGTGGGTGGTTGTCCGATTAACGTTAACTACCGATATAAAACGGATGAGCTGATTTACCTTCTAGATAATAGCGATTCTGAGGTGGTCTTTTTCCAGTCTTGCTACGCCATGCGGATTTGGGAAATCAAAGATCGCTTACCTAAGGTCAAATTGTTCGTACAAGTTGACGATGGCACCGAGGCGCTACTTAAGGGCGCAGTAGACTATGAGCGTGCTATACGGCAAAACCAACCCGCACCTCGGGTCGCCCAAGACCCCGAAGGCGTTTATATGCTGTACACCGGTGGCACCACTGGCATGCCCAAAGGGGTAATGTATCCGGTTGGTCAATTTGCAGAATTTCTTATTGGCATGGGTGCAGTGGGGCGAGGGCTTACGCCACCGCAAAATATGTCTGAATATTTAGGCTTTCTTGAGCAGGTCGAAGAACCGCCGATTAGTTTGCCCGCGTGTCCACTCATGCATGGCACGGGTATTTGGCTGGGTAGCTTTCTACCAATGCTGCTTGGCGGCACCGTGGTTACTACGTCTAAACTTGGTTTAGATCCAGATCTATTATTGGGTCAGGTAGAAGAGTACAAAGTTTCGGACGTAGTCATTGTTGGAGATGCCTTTGCCAGGCCAATACTGGCGGCCTTAGACGCAGCGGAAAAACGCGGTACGCCTTACGATTTGTCATCTTTGAAACAGATCGCCTCTAGCGGTGTTATGTGGAGCCAAGAAACTAAGCAAGGCTTGCTGCGTCATCATGACATGGTGTTAGCTGATGTCATGGGTTCAACGGAAGGGGGTATGGGGAGTTCGGTGACGACTCGAGAAGATCTTAAAGGCACTGCCAAAT
Source organism: marine gamma proteobacterium HTCC2089 (assembly GCA_905182905.1). Classification (GTDB taxonomy): domain Bacteria; phylum Pseudomonadota; class Gammaproteobacteria; order Pseudomonadales; family Azotimanducaceae; genus UBA4421. The sequence continues at coordinate 40,353 of CAJJDH010000017.1, forward strand.
TTGAACTAAATGAAGGCGTTTGTGTCATCACAGATGACGGGCGTTTTGTCGAAGCTGGAACAGGTGAGATGGGTAAAATAGCAACCTCAGCATTTGTTCCATTGGGTTATTACAAAGACGAAGAAAAATCTGCGGCAACCTTTCGGGAAATTGACGGTGTGCGCTATAGCTTTCCCGGCGACTACGCCACCATTGAGGCAGATGGCTCTATTACACTGCTAGGTCGCGGCAGCGCCTGTATAAACACCGGTGGTGAAAAGGTTTTTCCTGAAGAAGTAGAAGAAGCGGTTAAGCGTCATGACGATGTACTAGATTGCCTAGTAGTAGGTGTACCAGACGAGCGATTTGGCGAACGAATAGTTGCTGTTATATCCGTCAAAGAAGGCAGCTCGTTGACAGACGAAGGGCTCATTACCTTTACGGCAGAGCATTTGTCCGGATACAAAACGCCACGGCAAGTGCTGCAAGCTCCTGAAGTGCGCCGCGGCCCCAATGGTAAGGCTGACTATAAGTGGGCGAAGACTTTTGCCTTAGGTAAATAAGAGAGAAGATAAACCAAGTTTTTAGGTAGACAGCTGCCAGATAACCAACAAGTTATCTATGTCCAAAAAAACAAAGAAAAAAATAGCAAAACAAAGCAAAGCAAAGAACTAGAAGGAAAAATAATGACAACAAGTGAAATGCCTACAGGTCCCCTAAGCGGGGTGCGTATCGTCGATTTAACCTCAATGATCTCAGGGCCAGTTGCGACCATGTTATTAGCTGATCAGGGAGCAGATGTAATTAAGGTAGAGTCGCTGTCCGGTGACCTTGTTCGCGGCGCAGGCCCCAATCGAGCGGGTATTACTTCCACATTTATTTCTTCTAATAGATCCAAGCGCGCTATCGCGGTGGATCTAAAAACGCCGGCTGGTGTGGAAGTGTTGCGTAAGCTGATTAAAACCGCAGACGTATTAGTGCAGAATTTTCGCCCCGGCACCATTGAGCGCATGGGTTTTGGCGAGGACACGGTGCGTGAACTCAAGTCAGATATTATTTATGTATCTATCAGTGGCTTTGGTGAAAAAGGGCCTTTCTCGCACCAGCGGGTATACGATCCAGTGATCCAAGCTTTGTCCGGCCTTGCCTCTATTCAGGCAGATGGGGAAACCGGCCGGCCGAAAATGATACGCACCATTATCCCTGACAAAACTACCGCCCTGACAGCTGCCCAAGCCATTACTGCGGCGCTGTTTTCTAGAGAGCGTACCGGTGAGGGTCAGCACATAAAATTGGCTATGTTAGATACCATGGTTTCCTACCTTTGGCCTGAAGGTATGTCTGGATTCACATTAGTAGGTAAAGAAGTGAAGTCTGCCCGAGCGCAACTCTCGCCAGATCTCATTTTTGCTACCCAAGATGGTTATATTACCGCCGGGGCAATGAGCAATATTGAATGGCAGGGCATGTGCACTGCGTTGGGCCATTTAGAGTGGTTGGAAGATGAGCGGTTTTTAACCACCAACGACCGAGCGGTAAATGTCACAGCGCGGCTGACCATGACCGGTGATGTACTCGCCACAAATACGTCCGCCTATTGGTTGGAGCGCCTAGATGCTAATGGCGTACCCTGTGCGCCGGTATTGAGCCGAGAGGAAGTAATCACTCACCCACAAATTGTTGCCAATGATTTGATTCACGAATCTGACCACCCCATTGCAGGTCGCATTCGCCAGCCGCGCCCGGCAGCACTATTTGATAAAACACCCTCTGCAATTCAGCGACCAGCGCCAGGGCTGGGCGAACATAATGCAGAGCTTTTAACTGAACTGGGATACAGTGTCGCGCAGATTCAAGGCCTGAGCGATGACGGCGTTATTGTCGGCATGCCTGACCCAGAGTAGATTTATCTGGGTCGGCGGGCCGAAAATTCTAGCTTAACTTGCCAGCTCTTTTATCCGCTTGGTGCGTCCCCTTTTACCACCATCGCTAATGAAGAGGGGGCCAATGCAGGCCGCCAGCATTAATCCTGAGAGTATTAAGAAAGCCATCTTATAGCTGCCGGTGGTGTCGTAAATAAGCCCTGCAATGGGCGATGCGGCTAAAATAAACGGCAACTCAATAAAACGGATAGCACCGGTTGCGGCACCAAAAGATTTGCTGCCAATTGCAGTAGAAATTGAAAACGTGCGCAAGGGCGACATGCCAGAAAGTCCAAACCCATACAGGCAGGCTGCGGCAAACGACAGTAAGGCTCCTGAAGCAACGCTAAAAATGAGTAATGCTGAGCCTTGGCAAATCAGCGCTAGCCAAATGCTAATGCGTGCGCCTAAGTAGTCGGACAGCCAGCCTACCGCTGGCTTACCCAATGCTGCGAATAAACCAATGCAAGAAAGAATGAGAGCAGCGGTACTTTGTGCTAGACCAATGTCTGTGAGGTGACCAAATAGGTGCAGCATTACGGCGGAGAAGACACAGGTCATGGCGCCAAACATAATGCCAATGCTCCAAAAAGCGCGGCTCCTGTACATTTCGCCTATCGTCCATTCACGACTGTCTTCAACAATTTCTACCATCTGTGAAGGGTTGGCGTTGACGTAGTCGTGACCATCTCGTACATCGCCCACCTCGCTTGGATGATCTTTCATGTAAAGAAAAACCACAGGAAAAAGTGCGCAGGCGGTAGTGGCAGCAAAAATGACATAGGTTGTACGCCAGCCAAATTCTGCAACTAGGGTAGTGACCAAAGGCGGCATCATAATGCCAGCTAAAGACGCACCCAATACCGAGAAGGCAATGGCGCGTCCGCGCCAGTGATCAAACCAGCTGATTACCGAGCGATGCCAAGACAAGCCGCCCATGCAGGCAATACCAAGGCCCATACCAAGAGAAACGACCATAAAGTACTGGAACAAATTCGCAACGTTAGCTAGCGACAAATAGGCAGCCGCCATGATGATTATGCCTATGAGCATGACCTTGCGCGGCGAACCGCTGTCTAAGATTTTGCCTATGAAAGGTGCCACTAATGCGCCGGTGACAGCCGCCAGTGAGAAGCCCATGGAAATATTAAAGCGCTCGCCGTTGTCCAGAGTTTCGGCTAGCGAAGGGAGAAAAATGCCGCGTGAGTAGGAATAAAAGCCAGTACCTAGAAAACTCAGCGTGCCGGCTACCATGACAATGACCCAGCCGTAGTAGATGCCGAAAGGACCAGTTTTATGAATTATGCATGTATCGGCAGGGGAGGACGAGTCTTTGACCTGGGCGTCATTTTGGTGCTCTTTTGAAATGCTTCCCCCTCATGCCGTGCAGCCCGTATCAGAGCTTGCTTGGTCGTTGTCGATCAATGGAATCTTTGCGCCGTCGCTCCGTCTATCCTAGGCCATCTGCTCGCTATTCCCAAAGAGGAATTTCCCCTGTACTGAAAAGCTCGCGCCAGCAGGCGCTTATCGGCATTTTATAGCCCTGCTCAGGGGCAAAATCATGCCTGAAGATATATCTGGTAGTGGTATTGGGTGATAGACTTCTGGGGCAAAAAAATAGCAGTACGATCTGCTCAGGCCATGTTTTGGTTTTGGGCTGGAAGCAACGCATAAGACCGCTTACATACACTTTGCGTGTGGGTACTGATGCTGAATAAATTATTGATCCTTGGGAGGAGAGCGCCACTATGGCAATGCAACACACACCATTACTCATGTCGAATATTTTAGATCGAGGTGCAAAAATTGCGCCCAATGAAGAAATTGTCACCATGACCGAAACTGGCGTTCGCCGTCAGACCTACAAGCAAACTCGAGACCGTGCCCACCAATTGGCTCACGCCTTAGCCGCAGCTGGAATTAAGGTTGGCGATCGTGTTGGTACTTTTATGTGGAATGGCTCGCGTCATTTAGAGGCGTATCACGCCTGTGCGGGTATGGGTGC
>CAJJDH010000018.1 GCA_905182905.1 marine gamma proteobacterium HTCC2089
TAGCATCCGCAATTAATTTAGCAAGGTCTCCTGCAATACCGGCAGAGTCGGTGCTGTTTGCGGATTGGTCATCGGTATTTGCGGAAAAGACTTTGACGACATCTGCATAGTTATCAGCTAACGCGGCGTCTAATTTTTTGTCGTCCACCTGCATTTGACCGGTTTTATCGACACTAATCCCCATATCTGAAAGCATATTAATATTCGTGCCAGGTGTGGAGGAGGTGTTTAACATGACGCCTCTTAATTGTCTGGTCATAGACCTAAAGATACTGTCACCGGCCAAAGGGCCATCTACGGTAGAGCTAGATAGCTCGTCTAATTGGCGCCTTGCTTCATTATATATGGTAACGAAATCTACGATATTCGCACGTGCCTCTGAGTTGTCTTGATTGATCGCCAATGAAGCTGCACCGGAAGTTGTGCCGTTTAGCGTCAGCGTGACACCGGTCAAAACATCATCGATAACATTTGTTGAGCGGGTAAAATCTATGCCGTTTAAGGTAATGTTTGCATCGCTAGCACTTTGTACCGAGGAAAAGCTAAGAGAGCTCTCGTCGGAGGTCAAGCTGAAAGCCTTTTCCGCCCCTGTGGAGCCGATCAATTGAATTCTGTAGTTGTCTCCATTGCCACCAGTATCAACAATCTCCGCTGTAACACCCAAATTAGCGTTATTGATAGCGGTGACAGTGCTCGCCAGTGTCGGCTCATTTACAACGATGTTTGTAGTTGTTGTAGACGAGGCGCCGATGACCATGGACAGGGTAATGGCTGAACCGCCATTTAGGCTGGCTGAGCTGGATGCAAAAGCACCCGAAACGCTGCGCTGTTCTTGGGCGATTTGAGTAACGTTGATTGAGTTAGAGCCAGTTCGAGCGTTGCTGGTAGTGGTCGCAGAAAACGCTTCCTTTTGGCTGTTGCTGACACCATAGGTTTTAAAATCTGACGCGTCATTGAGTCTTTCAGCCGCCGCCGATAGTACATTGAGTACGGATACAGCTTTGCCCATACCGCTAATGGTAGCCTCTGAATTCGCAATACGTCTCTCGATTCGAGCTTTTGCTGGCGCTCGTTCCGCTTCCACGAGAGCTTCAACAATAGTTTTTGTATCGAAGGATGCTCCAGCGCCTAGCGCATTGATGTAGTCTGTACCGGCCATAGCTGTATTCTAGTTTTATCCTAAGTGTAATCGGCATATTTTGAGAAAACTTTAGGATTTCTCACTCAAACACCATAAATATACACTTTTATGCATTAACTTTATCCGTTTTGTCGCAACTTTAGTTTGCGGACAGGTGTCGGATTTCCATCATTCCCATTCTATTCTGTAGGTTCTATTAGTTCTGAACGTTATGAAGCAACTACCGTGCCATTTATCCAGAAGAGGCCAAACGAGCAACATTTATGCTCGAATTGTATGCGTAAGCCCGTCAATGAGACTCTAATGACCATGGTGGAGAAGCTTGTGAACGTAAATCTGCCGCCAGCACAGCAATAAACGGACGTACCTTGCCGCGCGCTAGGATGGCTTGAAGCGGCCGGTCGGTCGTTGGAGTTCGCGCAAAGCACCGCCTCTTGCGGCTATCGCAAATTTTCGGGTGTTCATATAAAGTTGACAGAACCTTCATTGATAGAAGCCCTGTCTAGTGTCTGAAACGATCATCGGCAACAGTTCTGCGACCCAAGATCTACTGGCGTTGATGGCTGCTATTGCGCCAACAGAAGCCAGCGTATTGATCACGGGCGAGAGCGGCGCTGGTAAAGAACTTGTCGCTCAAGGCATTCACGATAAGTCCAACCGCAGCACTCAACCCTTTATAGCAGTCAATTGTGGCGCCATTCCCGCAGAGCTCCTAGAAAGCGAGTTGTTTGGCCACAAGAAGGGTTCATTTACCGGGGCTATTAGTGATCATATTGGTCGTGTTCAATCCGCAGATACCGGCACTCTATTTTTGGATGAAATAGGCGACATGCCTATGGCTATGCAAGTAAAACTACTGCGTGTTTTACAAGAGAAGGTGGTTGTTCCTGTGGGTTCAAACAAACCTATAAAGGTAGACATCAGGGTTGTGGCGGCGACTCACAGAAACCTTGAAGAAGAGATAAAAGAAGGGCGTTTTCGTGCCGACCTCTACTATCGCATTAACGTGGTTCCGCTTTGTGTAGCACCATTGCAAGAACGTAGAGAAGAAGTGCCTGCGCTGGTGGAGCACTTTGCGAAGAGTTTCGCTGCGCAGAAAAACTCTGTCGTTACCCTAGATAGTAAGTTCCTTAGGGTTATGCAGGCTTATGACTGGCCGGGAAATGTCCGTGAACTGTCAAATATGATGCATCGACTGTCCGTATTGCACCCCGGGCAGCGCCTATCGATCAGGGACGTGTCGCCAACTATGCTACCGGTAGGTATGACAGAACTGGCGTCAGATATTGTTGGAGATAGTGCTGTATCAGAACAGTCCTCTCTGCAAGATATCATGTTCCAAGACGATACCGTAAAAACGCAAACCCCAGATGTCGACCGAGCGGGTCCAGTAGCCACAAGTGCTGCAACTGAAGTATCTGAAGAAGATCGAGAGTTTGAAGCAATTATCATGCGTGCCCAAGGGTTTGATGACTTCCGTCAACAAGGGCAATCGTTGAAAGGCATTTTGAGTGATGTTGAGCAAGACATTATTCAGCGAGCGTTGACCGAGACGGATGGTAATGTGAGCCGCTGCGCTAAATTATTGCGTATGCAAAGAACAACCCTCATCGAGCGAATAAAGAAGTATGACCTTAAGGTGGTTGCCGCTTAAAGCGGTGCGCAGCTGCTACAAAACGCTTCAGCCCTTCGACCCCGTAAGGTTTTTTTGTTCCTGTCGAAATAACGACACATTCCCTTGCGGCAACTCGGCAACCGTGGGAACAAACTGGCAAATATTCGCCACCCTTCTATAACCTATTGTTTTTTAACGATTTAATTCTTGGCACGGCATTTGCTTTAAGACACGCAACGAATGTTAATTTGCGAAGCGATTTTATGTATCAAGAACAATCAATAGACCTTATCTGGGACGAGTCCTCTCCAATAGACACGAGCGTTATGGCGTTGTTGACCAAGGCGGGTTTTAAGCCACAGAGTATGGGTGCGGCGGAAGTTGCCCAATATGTAGAGCAAAATGGTTTCGGCCCCTGTGTTCTATGTATGCATCGTCGTGAGCTACCCAACATAGAAATGATTCGTACCCTCAAGCAGCATTATGGTTCCAAAATCTATTTGGTTCTGCGCGTAGCACCTGGGGATTTGGATAGCACAGTTGAGGCGATCAAGTGCGGCGTAGACGATGTTATCTCCGATGACGATGATCAGTTACATCGTTGGGAAAAAATTGCAGGACTCGCCCGCTTGCGTCTTCTTAAGAACGATTCATATGTTTTTGTTGACGAAACCAGTCAGCATCTACTTGCGCTAGTAGAACGTGTCGGTGCTGCGGAAGTGACTGCGCTGATGTGCGGCCCCACAGGTTCTGGTAAAGAAGTACTAGCACGCTTAACTCACGACTTTTCGCCTCGCCGAGATGGCCCGTTTATTCCAGTGAACTGTGCAGCCTTGCCTGAGTCCTTGGCAGAAAGCTTGCTTTTTGGGCACGCAAAAGGTGCTTTCACCGGTGCCACAAAAAGTACCGACGGCTTTTTTACCCAAGCCCAAGGAGGCACATTATTTTTAGACGAAATTGGCGAGCTGACATTAGCTCTCCAAGCCAAATTGCTCAGAGCCATTCAGGAGAAAGAAATACTCCCCGTGGGCAGTGCAGTGTCCCATCGCGTTGATGTACGTATCGTTGCGGCCACTAACAGGGACCTTCGCGCGTCTATACGTAGTGGTATGTTCCGTGAAGACCTCTATTTTAGAGTCAGCACCTTTCGCATTAATGTGCCAGGTTTGTCAGCGCGATTGGACGATATATTGCCGTTAGCAAACTACTTTTTGGTTAAGCATAGCCGTGAGGAAGTCATGTTGCAGCTGACGCCTGAAGCATCAGCAAAATTGTTAGCATACTCTTGGCCGGGCAATGTTCGAGAGTTAGAAAACGTTATTCAGCGCGCTATTGTTTTGACCAACAGTGCCAATATTGATGCCACTAGTCTGATTTTTGACGACCCTATTGAACAGTACGGGCAGAACTATGCGCCTAGTATCCAATCTGATGAAGGGCCGGCTTATGCTGATAATCAACATTATGCCAATGAAAGACCCACCGCGTGGTCTGAAGGTTTAGACCGAGTAAGTAACCCTTTTGTTATGCAGACAAATAGTGGAAACGGATATATTCCAGCACCAGAAACTGCGCGCAGTGACTCAGGTCCAGGGCTACAGGGGGCAATGGATGCAAACGAATTCCGCATTATTGTAGATACCATTAAAAATACTCGCACCCGACAGGAAGCGGCGGATGTATTAGGTATCAGCCAACGCACGCTGCGTTACAAGATTGCACGGATGCGCGAACGCGGTATCCAGATTCCTAAACGAAGGTCGGCATAAGTCATGAGTAGTGTAAGCAATCATTATCAGTCTCAGGTAGCAGACTTGTTGAGTCAAATTAGAGCTCAACAAAGCCGCAATGACCTTGTTCGTGACGATTCCGGCTCGGCACTTAGTCGACTGGTTCAGGGCACTGAACAAACGCCAAGTAAAGGTTTTGGCAACCTAATGGTAGATGCCCTCAATGGCGTAAATGACGCCAGTCAAGAAAGTAAGGCATTGAGCGCCGCCTATGAAAAAGGTGAAGACGTTCCCCTTACTGATGTGGTTTTGGCCATGCAGAAAGCGTCGATAGGTTTTGAAGCAACGCTCCAAGTGCGCAATAAGCTAGTTCGCGCGTACGAAGACATTAAGAACATGCCGGTATAGGGCTCTAGCCTAAACCGCATTAGTTAATTTATAGAGAATCCCATGGCAGAAGCGACTCTTGATCCAAATGCAAATGCACTGATGGCCAACCCTTTAGGGGCTGGTGCAGCTGATTCAGCGACGAATTTACCTAGTACTGGTCTAGGTGGGCAAGTGAGTGCCCCACTGAGTAATGACCCAGGCAATGGGTTGACTGAAACGCCCTCCGTAACCGGGCCGTTAGCCTTGTTAGATAACCCTGCGGTAAAACAGGCACTACCGGCAATCTTCGGGCTTATTTCTTTGGCTGTGTGTGTTCTCTTCTATTTGTGGATGTCCGCACCGACCTATCGATCTGTCTACCCTGGTATGTCTGAGGCTGATAGACAGTCTGCTCGAGAAGCGCTGTCTGCTGCCGGATTTACTTCGCGTATAGATCAAAACTCCGGTGCTTTGGAGGTGGAAGACACACGCTACCACGAAGCACGAATTCTACTCGCCTCTCAGGATATTCCGCGCAGTGCAAGCCTAGGTGGCATGGATTCGCTATTAGAACAAGGGTCCATGACCACCAGTAGATTTATGGAGCAGGTTAGCTACAGGGCTGCGATGGAATCTGAGCTGGCAAAATCAATTTCTGAAATCAGCACAATCAAAGCCGCCAGAGTACATTTGGCAGAGCCTAAGCAGAGTGTATTTGTGCGTAATCAAACACCCGCCAAAGCCTCTGTCGTAGTGATGCCCTATCCAGGTCGAGTAGTAACGGCTTCACAAATTCGCGCTATAGTCCATCTAGTTTCTGCCAGCATTCCTTATCTGCCTGCGGAAAATGTGGCAGTAGTAGATAATACCGGTAATCTTTTGACTGACACCGAGGGCGAGTCAGCAATGACTCTCACCAACGCTCAATCCGAGCACAAGCGTTCGTTGGAAATGTCTTATCAGCGGCGCATCGAACAAATACTTTCTTCAATCCTCGGGCTAGGCAATGTGCGCTCTGAGGTCGATGTTGCGCTAGATTTCACCGAAGTTGAGACTACTTTTGAAGAATTTGACAAGGGTGGGCAAGGCCCCATGACCCGGTCAGAGTCGATTGATTTTGAGAAGGACGCTATGGTCAGTGCATCTGGTATGCCTGGAAGCTTTTCTAATACGCCCCCTGAATCGCCTGAAATGAATGCTACAGGAGCACTACCCGAAAACTCCGGCTCAGATATGTCTAGCATGGCGAGTTCATCGTCCACACGTAACTACGAATTAGATAGAGAAATCCGTTACGTAAAGCAGCAAGTGGGACGTATTGACCGTATTTCAGTTGCTGTTGTTATCAACCAGGATTTCATCCCTTCGGCGATATCACAGGACGGTGCTGCGCAAGGTATTTCTGCAGAAGAGTTGGCTCAATTTGAAGATGTTGTAAAAGGCGTTATTGGCTTTAGTGAAGATCGCGGAGACACTGTCACAGTTGTACCCTCTGCCTTCGCTGTAGCTGTAAGTCAGTTGCCAGAACTGCCTTGGTATAAAGACTCTGAAATTGTTGATTTGATTAAATACGGCGCGAGTTTGTTGCTCATTCTGGCAGTGTTATTGTTTGTTGCTCGACCTATTATTAGAGCGAATATGCCTGACGACGATGAGTTAGATATACCTCTTGCAGCACTAGATGGTGAGCTGTCAGATCAAGATCGACAAATGATCAAGCTTGGCGAAGGTGAGACTCTTGAAGAAATCAAGGCCAAGCTCAAGCCCAAGAAGTCGTCCATACCTCTGGATATGCTCGACACCGCAAATACATATGATGACAAGGTCGCCGTTGTGCGAATGCTCGCCGCAGATGATGCCGGTCGAGTTGCGAACTTGCTCAAACGAATGATCGAATCCTAGTTAAACCTTCGTATTTAGAAGAGGAAAAAAGCAATGGCTGAAGAACAGTTAATAGCTCCCGCAGGAACCGCAGAGATCCCACCTGAATTGGCATTAGAGCTTGAGTCTCTGCGTCCAACAGAGCGAGCGGCTTTACTTATGTTGCTACTAGGTGAGCAGCAGGCGTCAGATATTGTCGCCTACCTGAACCCGCGTGAAGTACAGGCAGTAGGTTCGGCAATGGTCAACGTCAACGACGTTTCACAAGAAGCGGTGAGTTTTGTATTAGATGAATTTATCAATGAGCTGAAGAAACTAACTAATCTTGGCCTTGGCTCTCCAGATTATATTGAAGGTGTATTAAACAGAGCATTGGGGCCGGAACGGGCATCTTCAGTACTCAGTAGAATTCTTCCTAGTTCCTCTAGCAAAGGCCTAGAGATTTTGGCTTGGATGACCCCACGTGCGATTTGCGACATGGTGGGCGATGAACACCCTCAGGTGATTGCTATTATCTTGTCGGTATTAGAGGACGAAACGGCTGCAGACGTACTAACATTCCTACCAGCGGATATTCGTCCAGAAGTGGTCCGACGCGTTGCTAATTTGGATACCGTGCAACCTAACGCTATGGCGGAGCTAGAGCTGGTGATGGCAAAACAATTTGCACATTCAACAACTACTTCTTCCGCTGCGGTTGGTGGTGTTAAGGCTGCCGCGAAAATTATGGGCAAAACTAAGTTGGACCTTGAGTCTTCCATTATGTCCGACATTACAACGGTAGATGAAGATCTTGCGCTGCGTATTCAAGACAACATGTTCGACTTTGAGAACTTGGTTGATCTGGACAACCGCAGTATCCAGATTCTTATGCGAACATTAGAGCAAGAACAAATGGCCTACGCACTGAAGGCAGCGCCAGAGCCAGTAGTAGAGAAGTTCTTGGGCAATATGTCTCAGCGTGCTGGCGCAATGTTCCTCGATGAGATGGAAATGATGGGCATGGTCCGAGTTTCTGATGCTGAAGAAGCGCAACGCAACATTATTCGTCAAGCGCGTAAGCTTCAGGATGCGGGAGAAATTATTCTAGCATCCGCAGATGGAGGCGGTTTTGTATAGCCGCGAACCAAAACCTTGGCAAAGAGACCGTACTCGGCGCGATGATCTAGACGCAGCCGGTTTTGTCTTAGACGGCATTTTATCGAAAGCTAAACCTGCAGCGGATACTGTAAATCAATTTACTGCAGCGCCGTTGCCACAAGATAAAACTAATGTTCAGTCGGTAGTTGAAGTGGAAGAAGAATCCGCTAAAGAAGTGTCGCAGTATGTCGAAAGCGAGCCATTGGAGACGCCTGAATCTGACGCAGAGCCAGCTATAGAGTCGGTAAGTAACGAAGAGCACGAACAGGAAATTAGTAGAGTTAAAGCTCAAGCTTTTGCTGACGGTCAAACTCAAGGCCAGGTGGAGGGTCGCCAGGCTATGCGACAAGAGGCGGAAGAAATGTCCGCTGAATTGAATATTCAGCTGCGTGATGAGTTTGCAGAATTTTTGCGCACTGTGGAAGACAACTTAGTCGATGCGCAAAACCTATTTGATCCGTTGAAAAAACTCGCCCTTACTCTTGGCGAGCAAATTGCTCGAACTGAGTTGACCCATAATGATGAAAGTATTCGCCGTTTTATTGAACGCAGTATTGCCGAGATAGAGCCTACCCAGCTCACAACTTTAGTTCTGCATGTGTCCACGAGTTGGTACGAACGGATGCAAAAAGAACCGCTGCAAAGCGTTGTGCAAAATTATGAAGTTCGGGTCGATGACAAACTGAGTATCGGTAGTATCCGGCTAACGGTACAAGATACTTCCATCGAGGATTTGATTGAGCGGCGTGTGCAGCAGTTGTCCGAGCAATTGTTTACCACGTCACCCATTTCTGAAGATCAACAACTCCTCTTCCCAGAAGAAGGTGATGATGGTTTTGTCATACCCGGCGATTTTGCCGAGGTAGAAGTTGATGACATCTTTTTTAATGCGCCAGAAGAATGAATAAAGCTTTAGAGTTCCCAAGCTTCAATGATCACGTTAATGATGCCCAACTGCATATGCGTAGCCCGGTATCTCGACGCTATGGAAAACTGACAAGAATTGTTGGATTAACGATCGAGGCGAAAGGTATTACGGCCACTGTGGGTTCAATCTGCCGCATTCTTAAAGACTCAGCTGTCGATGGTGTTGAACAAACTAGTAAAGACCATTATGTAGATGCACAAGTAGTAGGCTTTGAGAGTGGCACGTTATTTATGATGCCGCTGTGGGATGCATTTGGTTTGCAAGCCGGCGCGAAAACCTACCTGCTATCTGAAACGGATAGTGCGGCAGTTGGCGATGAGCTTTTGGGCCGCGTGGTCAATGCACTAGGCGAACCATTGGATGGGTTGACGGAAATTCACTGTAGTGAAAGTAGCGGCCTTATGGGCAGCCCAATCAACCCTATGGAACGCAAGCCTATAGATCGAGTTTTAGATGTAGGTGTCAAAGCTATCAACGCCATGCTCACAGTTGGCTGTGGTCAGCGTTTAGGTCTTATAGCAGGTTCTGGTGTCGGTAAAAGTGTCTTGTTAGGCATGCTTACTAAGTTCACCGCTGCAGATGTTGTCGTGATTGGCTTAATCGGCGAGCGCGGACGCGAAGTAAAAGAATTCATTGAACAAATTCTCGGCTCGGAGGGCATACAACATGCAATCGTCGTTGCAGCTCCCGCAGACAATTCGCCGCTATTGAGAATTCGCGCTACACATTTGGCGCATCTGTACGCCGAGCATTTTCGTGCTCGAGGCAAAGACGTTTTATTACTAGTAGACAGCCTAACCAGAGTCGCACATGCCCAGCGTGAGATTGGCTTAGCAATTGGCGAGCCACCCACATCTAAAGGGTATCCGCCTTCTGTGTTTAGTCTATTACCGAATCTAATTGAGCGGTCTGGCACCGGTAAAGAAGGCCAAGGGTCTATTACCTCGATTTATACATTGTTAGCAGAGGGTGATGATTTACAAGATCCAGTAGTGGATTTAGCCAGAGCGTCCTTAGATGGTCAGGTGGTGCTGAGTCGAGCACTAGCTGATGCGGCCCATTACCCGGCAATAGATCTAGCAGGATCTATTTCCCGGTTGATGCCGGTCTTGGCAGATTCTGAGAACTTCGACACGGCCAATATGTTTCGGCGTCTTTGGACTTTGTATCAGCAAAATTTGGATCTTATACAAGTAGGCGCTTATGAAATGGGTACTAACCCAGATCTAGATCGCGCCATTGCATTACGCGCAAATATGGAAGCATTTTTGCGTCAACCCATGGATGAATTAGCCACCTTTGAAGCTTCCGCTCAAGGGTTAAAGGAATGCCTAAATGTCTAAAGAACTGAAATCTTCAATACAGCGTTGGGACAGCATGGCTCAGAGTGTTGAAAAGAAGGTAAATGAAGTACAAAAGGTGCTTATCTTGGTGCGCGATAAACGTACTAAGCTGGACAATGAACAGACCAAGTTGGTTGATATGAAGCGTGAATACGCGAGCAAACTAAAGGAGGTTCAGCGCGGATCCCACGATATGGAAAAAGTAACTTACTTGCGCCGATTTTTGACCCAATTAGATGTCGCAGCCAAGGCAATACGCGCTGAATTGGAAACTCTGGCCACTCAGCAAAGCAAAATACAGGAGCAATTTCGCTGCCTTAATAGTGAACAGGTGAAATTCAATACACTCGCTACGCGCTCACGCAATCAGTTAAGTGAGCGGCTGCAAAGAGCGGATCAAAAAGACCAAGACATGCTGAATGTAATGCGGTTTGAAGCGCTTAAACGATGAATATACGAACTGTGCCCTTAGTGGCACGCATATTGCTCCCCACTAACTCAAGAAACGTCAAATAACCGAGTTAGATTGAAATATTATGTCAGATAATTTTTTATCCTTTGTAGGTAAAGTCGGCAAATCGGGCACTGATATTAGTTCAGAAAAATCGCCCTTGGCAGAAACAAAACCATCTCAAGGCACTGATTTCAAACAAATTTTTGCAAAAGAGTCAGTTCCTGCCGGAATAGCTGGAGAGGCAGAAAATACACAACAACCCACAATGCCAGTTGCACCGCTTGATGCAATAAAGGCAATAGAAGATATAACAGAGATAGAAGCTGAGAGCAGTGTTGCGCCGGTTTTGGCACAGATTGTTCCTGATAACGGCAACTCATTGCCAAAGCTGTCTATTTACACTCCTGGGCTAGAAGTTGGGCGCGTTATTTTGACCACGTCTACTCCTAAAGTGAATGCAGACAGCTTAGCTGCTTTTGCTCGCGCTCAGGGTATTAGTGAGGCGGTACTCAGCCCAGGGCTTGCTCAAGGTACAGATTTGCAGCAGCAAACTGCGTCAGCGCCTGAGCCAAAGGCAGTTCCGTCCATTTTAAGTGGACTATTGACCGGGCTGCCAGATGCTAAGGGCCCACTAGACAAAGCTGCAGAAACATTGCCAAAAGGTAGCAAAGCCGCGCCTGGGGCTGAAGATACTTTGGCAGCTCTACGTGCTCAGCAAGCTTTTGCGTTAGCCAAACCAGAGTTAGGTCCTACGGTAACTCGACAGAGTGGTGGTGATTTGGTCAACCCCTTGGCCAGTACTATGATCGGCGCGCATGATCTGCGTAATGTGCATCGGCAACCGTTGGCTGAGAGCGCGGCTAAAGATGCGGGCAAAAATTTTGCTCATCGAGAAATTACTAGTGACCTAGGTCAAACCATAGAAAAGGTAGCGCAAGCCAAAACGTTATCCGAAAAATTATCTATCTCAGAGTTGCGTCAGGCAAGGCAAGCAATTGATTCAGCTATGGAATTAGCTCGCTCGAACGTCCAGAATGGGGTTGAAATCACACCTACGTCGCGAGACATAGAAAGCCCAACCGCGGCGGCTCCTGCATTGTCGGCGCCACCGGTTAGTGCGATTCAAGTGGCACCTGGGAGTGCTGCGCCCGTAGCTGTGAGTCTTGCTGCGGTATTGAGTTTGAATGATCCTAGTTTGATGCAAGCTCGTATGCAGCCGTATCAGGACTGGGCAGAAAAATTTGGTGAGGTGCTTGGGCAAAAATTATCTCTAGCTCTGAAGCAGGGAACCTGGGCGGTCAAGTTGAATTTGAACCCTCATAGTTTAGGCGAGATCGCCATTGCGCTAGAGGTTGGTGAGAAAGGTGTAGAGGGTCAGTTGTCGTCAAGTGATGGCGCCGTCCGTCAATTATTAGGTGACGCATTACCCAAATTACGTTCTTCTTTGGAGGAGTTATTCGACCAGCGCGGTAGCGTTAATATTCAGGTCGATGCAGACGAAGACGCCAAAGGTAAACAGTCGTCTGGGGACATGGTGGAAATAGCCATAGATCTTGAAGATGAAATATTTAGTGGCAACAAAGTCCTGGTTGGAAGTGGCATCACGCTGCGGGATGGCTTTGATGTTTTGGTATAGAACACATAGGTGCATTGCGCCAATAGTTAGGAGAATAAAGTGGCTGAAGTAGAAGATGTAGAAGCATCCGGCGGTAAGGGTGGTCTGATTAAGATTATCCTGATTGTCCTTTTGGTCTTAATAGTCGCCATTGGGTCGGCTTTGGGTAGTCTGTTTGTGACCGGGTTCTTTGATGCCCCAGAAGAAGATGCAGCAGAGCAAGCGATTGCAGAGTTAGAGGCCGAGATAGAAAACACTGAGTCGGCACAACAACCGGAAAGGGTTGCTAAAGAGACTCCGGAAGAAGAAAAGTTTAAACCTGCATATCACTCATTCTCTGCGCCATTTGTTGCAAACGTAATGAACTCGCGCAAGGTTTTGCAGGTTTCTTTAGCGATTATGACTTACTACGATGAGCGGGTGATCACCGCGATTACCACTCACGAGTTAGCTATTACCTCTGCAATTCTTGATCGCTTACGTATGATCTCTGAGACTGAGATTAAGGAACCGGAATTTCGTCGAGAGCTTGCTGAAGACTTAACTTTGGTGATTAACGAAGTGTTAGAGAAATTTGAAGAATTTAAGTTTGCTGGCGTAGAGGAAGTTTACTTTACCGGGTTTGTAGTCCAGTAAAAATGCCCACTAGTTTTATCGTTGGCGCGATGACTTTGCCGCGCCCAGACTTAGAAGAATAATATGGCTGATGACAATAGCAGGCTGCTATCCGACGAGGAATTACTCGCCATTGAAGAAATGGTGGCCTCGGGTGATCTAGATGGTGAAGGCTTTAATGTTGGGGTAACGGCCAACCGCTACGATCTGACATTACAAGACACTAGTGTTGGCGTTAACGTAACGGCCATCGAGCAAATAAACGATCGTTTTCACCGTTTTTTTCGCGCGGGTTTGCTCGAAGACCTGCGCTATAACCCAAGGCTGAAAGCGGGTCGCATAGACATTATAAAATATAGCGAATATGTTCAAAGCACTGAGCCGCCGATTGCAGTTAATGTTTTGAAGATCGATCCATTACGTGGCGAATGCCTGTGTCTTATCCATTCCCAAGTAGTGTTTAGTTGCCTTGATAACTGGTTTGGTGGCAATGCCCATACCTTAACATCTGTGCCGGCTGGACGAATTTTTACCCCGACGGAAACCGCAGTGATAGAGAAAATTCGCTCGGTAGTTTTTGAGTCGCTGACGGAAGCCTGGGCACCGTTTTTGAAAATTGAATGTGAGATTTCGTCTGCGGAAATCAGCGCGGTTTTTGCAAATATCGCCGCCGATGACGACATGGTAATTCTTAACCGATTTGAGACAGAGATATTGGGCGGTGAAGGAGACACGGGTTTTGTCGATATTGTTTATCCGTACGCGAGCTTGAAACTCGTGCGTGACGTATTGCGCGCACGTGTGGAATCCAGTTCTGGCAACGCCCAAGCCGATGAAGATTGGTCCAAGGCGCTAGGCTCTAGTGTCGACGAAGTAGAAGCCGAAGTAGTAGTTAAGGCTGCGGAGTTCTCCGTGTCTATAGATCAGTTGTCAAATCTCAAGGTCGGCGACTGGCTGCCATTTAGAGCACCAGACCACGCTGAAGTGTCAGTAAACGGATTTCCAATCTTCAACGCGGATGTTGGAAGTCGCGGAAACCAAGTAGCGGTTCAAGTTGTTAGTAGCGTTTTGCCAGAGGAAAATCATGAGTGAGAATGAAGAGAATTTAGAAGCATCAGAAGGCGAGCCGGAAGCGAATATTGACCAAGAAGTTATTCGCGCGATTCCCATCACAATGACGGTTGAAGTGGGTAGCACTAGGTTGAAGCTGCGCGATTTGTTGCGCCTTGCCCAAGGTAGTGTATTGGAGCTTGATCGCTCTGTGGGCGAATTGATGGACGTGAAGATCAATAACACCGTTATAGCCAAGGGTGAAGTTGTCACCGTGGGCGATAAATTAGGTATTAGTGTGGTTGAGATAGTTGCGCCACTGGAAAGAGTGAAGCCGGTTTAATCCAATGGAAGTATCTCCGCTAGCATCGGCTATCCTAAGCTTCATATTTGTTATCGGCTTGCTGCTGTTAACCCTATGGTTCGTCAGGGCTAAAGGTATTGGTATAACGCCTCGTAGTGCTGGCGATTTGCAGGTTGTGCAAACCCTGCGTTTAGGCACGAAACATCATCTGAGTGTTGTTAAGTATGGTAAACGTACATTGCTGTTGGGGGTAAGCGGTCAACAAATATCTCTTTTGGATAACCAGCTAAGCGATGATGCGGATAGCGCGGAGACGGATGTAACCCAAGAACTTTCGCCAACACAGATACGCGAGCAATCTTCAGAATCCTTTGTCGATCACTTGAAAGGTTTACTAGTTAAACGATAACCATTGGCAAACGTCAGTGAATTATTGCCGGTAGCGACTTGTGCGCAGACACCTTACGGCTCATAGTTATTGAAAATAATAATAACAAAAAGAGATGAAGCCCTTGAGTAATGCCGACGCCCCAATCATTGAAAACACCTACCGCAAAGAACTGTTTGAACTGGGTTCCCTAGTTAATGGCAATCGCGCCAGAAGCCATGCTCATCGCAGCCAGATTATTGATAACGTCACCAAAGGTTTAAGTAGCTTACTGACCGCTTTTAGTCGCAATCGTAATTTGATGAGTGAGTCGACAACCGACATCTACCGCACCCGCAGAATTTTTCTTGAGGCCCACCCAGACTACCAAAAGCTCAGTGTTACTCAGCGCCAGCGAGTAATGGATGAGATCGAGTATCAGTGCCTAAAACAACGCTCGGATAGTAATCGTGAAATAATGAAGCTGAATGTCGCTTTGACCAGATTCAATCAAGAGTTTATTCAGCTGCTCAATGCAGTGACGGAAACCAACGGTACCAAATTGCACTTCAACGATGGGCAGTACGAGCGCAATACCGAAATATTGGAAAATGGTCCCTCTGGGGTAAACCTAACTTCTGATCCTGAAGAACTCGGTAGCTTAATTGCGACTTTAATGGAGCAAGTGAGCGCAAATACAGAGCTTCTGGAAGAAGGGTTTGAAGCTTCCAATTTAAACCAAGAAAAATTTGCTGGTATACGCGAGAACCTAGACGCTGAGTTAGCCGCAATTGATGAGCACTGGGACAAAATTGAAGCCCAGCAACTATTAGCCGCTGAGCTATTAGGGCGTGAATAAGAAGGCTTGCCAAGCTATTCAGAGCTAAGCTGAGCGGGACACCTCATTTAGTTACCGCAGCTTAAGGTTGCAGGTATTTTTCTTCCAATAGTGCTTCCACAGCGCCCAGCAGTTCTGAGTTCAGGGCGGTACCAAGCCACAAAGGAAGGTTGTTGCGCAGCGTTAACAGCTGTAGCTCATTGCAGTTTACGCCGGTCTCTGTCAGCCAAAGTGCAAACTTCTCGCCTCGCTCAGTTGGGTTATGTGTATTCAATACCAAGGAGCGCACACCGACAGTAGAGCATGGGTTCTGTGGAACTTGTGGTGATTCGACTACCCTTTTACTTTCCTCAACTTGATCAAATACCGGGCTTTGGGCAGTAAATGTATTTGTCTGGTCAACGGCCTCAAGATTGCTTTGCTGAGGTGTTTCAGCGTTTGCAGAAGCGGCGGCTACTTCTGCGGCCTCTTCATTTGCCGCTGTTTCCGCCGGCTCTGATTGCGCGGGATCCAATAGCAACGTATCTCTTTGTTTGAAAACCGCTTTGGCGTAGTCCACTGCTTGCGCTGGTAAGGTCTCTGCGTTTGCAATGGTCGTAGGCCCAAGGTGGTAGCTGGCTAAAGCTTGAACCTCGGGTTCGCCACTTTCGCTATTAGCATTTAGCTCTAGTAGCTCTTTTAGATAGCTGATGCCAGCATCGATATTCACGCAAGGATCAAATAATAGCTCGCGCTGGGTTATACCCAAATGTTCGGCTGTAAGTGGCCACTTAATTTGCATCACGCCGATGGCATCGGAGCTAGAAACTGCGTCTGGGTTAAGGCTGCTCTCTACAATTGCCACCGCAATTGCCAGTTCCACATCCACGTCATAGCGCTCTGCGGAGCGAATAAAGCATTCTGCAAACGGAATGTCGCCTAAACGATCAGTATTTTCCTCTGCCCAAGTCATTGTAAAACTAGGTCCAGACAGTAGTACCAATAACGCCAGCTGCATTGGCCTCAATGTTGACCGTTGCAGTAGTTTCTTAATCACGTTGGTTTTTTCCCGAATTCGTTTGTAGTTTTAGTTGCACAGTTAATGCATTACTCGACGCATTTGACCCAGCAATAATCTCAATCAATTGTTTAAGTTTGTGCATCGGACAAGCAGTTGTCGAAAAATTGACCAATGCGAGCGGAAAAATCCAAGATTTCCCGACACCTAGCACCCAAAAAACCATAAGTTATTGTTTTATAACAACATTATTGTTGGCACTGACTTTGCATCTTACATCTTCGTAAGACCGCATGGCAAGAAATTGCCACCGTTCATCGTTCAGGCAAAGCCTTGCAGGCTCACTGCCGGAACCCAGCGGTACAGGTTGATAAGAAAATGAAGGACGCAATGTTAGCAACGAGCAAAATGATTAGCGAAAACTTTAGGGTCGGGGTTCGAAAGCCCTTGGCAACTTTAGTGATTATCGCTTTGGCCCTATTGGTGCCTCATATCGGTTATGCGGAAGGAATTCCAGCGTTGAAGATCCTTGAAACTAACGAAAGTGGTACGGAATATAGCTTGTCACTGCAACTGCTGATTGTAATGACGCTGCTGGGTTTCTTACCCTCAATCCTCATTCTCATGACCTCCTTTACGCGAATAATCATTGTGCTATCTCTGCTACGACAAGCAATGGGAACTGCGCAAACACCTCCCAACCAAGTATTGGTAGGGATCGCTATGTTTTTGACACTCTTTATTATGAGCCCGGTTTTAGAGTCGATTTATACTGATGCGCTGGAGCCGGTGCAAAATGAAGAGATTACCTTTCAGGAAGGTCTAGACCGCGCACGAGTACCCCTGCAAGAATTCATGCTCAACCAGACTCGTGAGAAAGACCTTCTTATGTTTATGGAGATGTCGCAAAGTCCTGCGGTAGAAAAAGCTGAGGACATTCCCCTTACTGCTTTGGTGCCCGCATTCATTACCTCGGAATTGAAGACGGCCTTTACGATAGGCTTCTTGATCTACATTCCCTTCATCATTATTGACCTCGTTGTAGCCAGTGTTCTGATGTCCATGGGTATGATGATGCTGTCGCCGATGATGATCTCTATGCCGTTTAAACTTCTTCTCTTTGTACTTGTCGACGGCTGGGGTTTAGTTACCAGTTCGCTTGTCGCCACGTTTGTTACTTGAGGTAGGTCATGGACACATCTTTAGTAATGGATATTGCGGTGGAGTCTTTACGCGTAACAGTACTTGTTGCCGCGCCAATCCTCGCTGCCGCGCTTATGTCCGGTTTACTTGTAGGTATTCTTCAGGCGGCTACTTCTATTCAGGAAATGACCCTGAGTTTTATTCCTAAGTTAGTCGTAATGGTGTTAGCCATTGTGTTGTTCGGCGAGTGGCAGATTGCTGTGCTGGCAGACTACTTTCAAACCATTTTTGAACGCGTCAGAACGATTACGTTTTAGCTAGTTATGAATATGTTGCTGCCAGAAATCGTTAACCTACTGCAGAATTTCATGTGGCCATTCGTCCGTGTCTCAGTAGTTCTGCTTGCAGCACCTTTATTTGGCATGGAAGCAGTTAACGTGCGTGTGCGTATCGCCATTGGCTTTGTTCTAACTTGGATGATTTTTCCCCTTATAGAAGTACCGGAAATTGATCCTCTGAGCATTTTTGCAATTCAATTCATGCTGAATGAAATTATTGTTGGAGCCATGATGGGGCTGACGTTGCAAGTTGTAACTGCTGCAATCATTACTAGTGGTCAAGCCGTCTCATCTAGTATGGGCCTAGGTATGGCGAATATGGTCGATCCTAATTTAGGTAACGTGCCTACTCTGTCGCAGTTCTTTATGGTTATCAGTATGTTGATATTTTTGGCGTTAGGCGGCCACTTAGTCATCATCAGTATTTTGGTACAAAGTTTCACTTCACTGCCTATTGGCGCGGGCTTGGCTAATACCAACGCGATACAGGGTTTTCTTGTCTGGTCATCGCAGATTTTTATTGGCGCACTATCGTTGGTTCTACCGATTATTTTGGGCCTACTGATGGTTAACGTCTGTCTTGGTGTAATCTCCAGGGCCTCGCCCAGCCTCAACGTTTTTGCTGTGGGTTTCCCGGCATTGATTCCACTTGGCTTTGGCATGGTCATAATCACCATGGGGTTCATCGCATCACGCATGGAAAGCCTATGGTTTGCTGGCTTCCAAGTTCTTAACGAAAACCTGTTGGGGTTGTAATGGCTGAAGAATCCTCACAGGACGACAAGACAGAAGAACCGACCGCGCGGAAACTGGAAAAAGCGCGAGAAGACGGACAGGTTCTGCGTTCACAAGATATGACAATTGCAGCGGTGACAATTTCCGTAATCGCTTCCATGTACGTTGGTGGGTTCTGGTTGGGGCCGCAGTTTGTGGCTATTTTTACCGAAGCTCTAACAATTCCGAGTAATTATGCCTTTGAAGAAAACTTGGCTATCAACCGTTTCGGCAAACTTGCAGCAGATAGTTTCTATGTGATGTTTCCTGTGTTTGGTGTAGCTGTAGCAATGGCTATTGCTTCGGCCACGGCATTAGGTGGTTTTGTGGTTTCCGGCAAAGCGATTATGCCCAAGGCGAGTAAGCTCAACCCCCTCAAGGGTTTCGCGCGGATCTTTGGTACCAAGGCATTAGTTGAACTTGGTAAAGCACTATTGAAATTCTCCATGGTTGCGTTGATTGGCGGCACCTATCTTTACTTTAATTTTGATCAGGTTCTAATGATCGGACAGAGTCCGATTATGCGTGGAATTGTTCAGAGTATTGAGTTTGTCCTCTTTGGTGCACTCATTACCTCTTTAGCACTACTAGTTATCGCCGCTGTCGATGTGCCTTATCAGACTTATGAGTTTTTCAAAAAACTCAAGATGACTAAGCAAGAAATAAAAGATGAGATGAAAGAGGTTGAAGGCCAGCCGGAGGTGAAACAAAAAATTCGCCAGAAGCAGCAGGAAATGGCTCAGGGCAGAATGTTGGACGAAGTTCCTAACGCTGATGTGATCGTCACCAACCCCCAACACTTCTCCGTGGCATTGGTCTACGAAATGGATCAAGAAGAAGCGCCTAAGGTACTGGCCAAAGGCACGGATAGAATGGCTAAACGCATCAGAGAAGTGGCTACAGAGAATGGTGTTGAGATCTTTGAAGCACCACTGCTTGCGCGTGCCCTGTATTTCACGACTGAAATTGGCATGCCCATACCGCCAGGTTTGTTTCATGCCGTGGCTCAGGTCATCGCTTATGTATACAACCTAAATTCTATAGCTCCCGGCGCTCCAGCAATGCACAGGCCTAGACCTAAGGTGCCGGATGAGCTGGTATTTGACGAATATGGACACCGTGACATTGATTAAACAAGACAGGACAAAAAAATGATTCCTTTAAAAGAAGAGCCTACATTAGCCGAAGGTTTATGTTTTAGCATTGAAGACAGCGATGCACTAAATATCTGTCGCAATGCACTCACGTATGCTGGATCTGTTGTCATTACTGCTGCAAGTAATGAGAGTCTTTTAGCTCATTACACCAGAGTTTTGCTTAGTCAGATGTCCGGACAAAATGGCAGCAGCAAGAGCAAATTAGCCGTGCGTAGGATGCCAGGTGATAAAGATGGGCTACTTGTGGCCTTGAACAGATTACTCGCCGAATTAGATTTTGAAGGCGTGGAGGCAAAGAAAAAAGTGCCCACCTCTGAAGTTTGGTTGTACGAATTGCCCGGCCCTAGCGATTCTGAAATGATCATTACTACTGCGAATATGATTCGTCAGTTTAAGGCAGCCGGAGTTTCAATCATAGTTAATTCTAGGCAGGCACGCCCGGGCTCTGAATTACTTAACAAACTATCTCAGCGCGTCAGAGGCACGCTTGTTGAATTTGCGTTACCCGATAAGGAGGCGTGTATTGCCCTTGCCGAAAAGGTTTCCGGTACTACAGATGCATTACAGGTTAATGGCCTGATCAAAGATCTTGGTCATACTATTCGTCGACCTCAGCCAGCAAGTTTGGCAGGGTTTGCTGATGAGAGCGTGTCAACTCAAGAGAGACTGACACAGCGAGTACCGATCAAGCCCGCTCACGATAAAAGCCGCCCAGCTTCTGATCTATCAAGGACTCGCTACAAAAGTAAGCCGTCGAAAAGGTCAATGTTCAGCGGCGCTGCTACCGTTTTAGCAGCGCTGTTTGGTATCTATGCTCTCAACGGGGAGAATTGGAGTAACCTCAAGACTTCCGCTAGTACACTGTACGCGGATATGAGTACGAGTATTGTTTCTGCTACTGAGACGACTGCAATTGCTGAGGTAGCGCCGG
This sequence comes from marine gamma proteobacterium HTCC2089, assembly GCA_905182905.1. Taxonomy (GTDB): domain Bacteria; phylum Pseudomonadota; class Gammaproteobacteria; order Pseudomonadales; family Azotimanducaceae; genus UBA4421. The sequence continues at coordinate 20,731 of CAJJDH010000018.1, forward strand.
TCTTGTCTGACACGTCAATCGCTGGCACTGATACACAGCTATTAACCCCTACAAGTGAATCGAATACTCAATCAACACCCCTCGTACAGATGGCTGCGTTGGAGGAATCTCTAGCAGAGACTTTGACAACAGAAGCAAAATTGGATTCAGAGCAAAGTTTGACAGAGTTGTTCATCGTTACTCCTCCTCGACCCAGTGCCGATGCGGTGTATATCCAACACGCGTCATTTCGATTTCCCCAGGGCGCCTTTGTATACAAGAGCAATGCCAAAAGCCTTGCTGGGACGCAAATTTTCAGTAAAGGTAGTTCAGATCTGCGTTACGTGGTTGTGAGCGGTCCCTTTCTAGACAGGGTTGAAGCACAAGGGTATTTAGACAACGCAGGTGTGACAGACAAAGCCTACTTTATTTTAGGTGGGGTTTTGGGTGAGCTGGTGACTGGACCGAACAACATATTGGCGAGTATGGAGTAAACCATGGCTGACGAAGATAATAAGAATAATAACGCGAAGGCATCTGAAGAAGAGGCTGCTTTTGATTCTGCCGCTGCTGTAGATGCCATTGTAGAAGGTACGCGAAATAGGGCAGATGAAATAGAAGAAGCACTAGAAGGCGCGTTGGACCCAGTGGTACTTTCGCAGGATCCGAACGACGATGCGAAGGAAATAGCCAAAGAAATAGAAACAGAAACAGTTAAGGCGAGTAGCGAAGTTGTAGAAAACATGGAGGAGATTGTTCTAGATCTCGATGGTGTAGGGGAAGCGAAACCTTCCAACAAAGCCGACAATGTTGAAGAGCCTAAGCTGCAGATTCACGTCGGCAGAGATGATGTTCGTATTTCTACGGGCCACCCTCTGATCGATGATATTGCCGCAGAGTTGGAAAAATCCCGCAAATTCACCATGTACGCGGTTTCCTCTCTATGCGTTGCGCTGCTGGCAGGGGTCTTATTCTTTATTCTAATGTCCACGCAGATAGTACAAAAAATATCTCAAGTTGATGCAATGCTCGGCGCTGTCGCTAAACGCACACTGCAGGTAACTAAAGGCATTGAAACTTTTAGCACACTAGAAGAAAGGATTGGCCAGACACTGTTGAACCAAACTTCACTAGCAGAAACTTTAGCGGCAAACGATCTCGCAGTAGCAGAACTAGAAAGCCGAATTGCTGCTTTAAATGAAAGTATGCAAGCGAATATTGGACAAGTGGTAGATGAAAGTAGTAATTATCTGGTGCAAACTAGAAGTGTACTGCAAGAAGAAAATCAGAAGGCGTTCAATACTTTAGGTGAATTGCAGAGCATGTTGGCCGAACACCGTGGAATGATAGCGCCAATAAGTAATTTGAGCCGCGAGTTGAGCGTGGTCAAAGGTGATTTAACTGAGGTGCGACAGACTATAGATGACCTCTACATTATTGAACGCGCGCGCATGGCGCGAGAATTACTAGATCAACGCGACGCCGATCTAGATGCATCAGGTGTAGAAAAATAGACCGGAGCCGCTAAAGTTTAGCTTATTGGACGAACACCTTTGGTAAACAACACCGCACGCGCTTTGGCCTAACTTTTTGAGGAATAGCTAAATTATGTCACAGTCTTTTGTCGTTCCTGCCTTAATCACAGCTACAGCGCTCTTGCTGGCACTCATTTTTGTTCTAATGCTGTATATGTGGCAGCGAATCAGCGCGTTGGAAAAGCAAAAGCACGAGACCGTGGAAACCAAATCTCGTGGGGCTGCGCTGCTGGGATTTAAGGGCAAAGAGATATGGGATGCGCTAGAAAATCCAGATAAAGCACCGGTAAATATCGGCGAACTTAGGCAGCGATATTCGTTTACGTTGTCTCGCCATATAGAGCAAATTATTGACCAAGGCCAAATGGATAAACAGGCTGGAAGAGAGGCTACGCCCGAAAGCAGTGCGGCTATTGGCGGGTTGCGCGGAGAAATAGAGTCTTGGTTACCCCCTTCATATGTCGCGCGCTTTTATCGTATTGGCCGAGATTCTGCGATACTTTCAGATGATGAAGTTTCTGAGTTGCGTTCGGAAGTCAGAGCGCTGGTGAACGAGATACTTGAGCGTTTGGGGATGTCTGCCGAAGCCGGTGGCATTGGTAATTTAATTACTTCGCATACTCTGGAATTTCGCACAAATGCAGCTGACTTAGAAGATGAAGAAGCTACTCAAGAGGGCGCAACCGAGCCGACCGGCTAATCGCCTTAAAACGTATTGCTGAGCATTTGCTGGCTGAAGAGATTGCTTGGTTCCGCAAAGTAATCTCACTCCCGCCAAACAGTCTGATACTTACATACTCCGCCACCCTTTCGCCGAACCCCGTTTTCCCCACCTTGCCAATTAGCGCCGTTGTGTGCAATTTGCGCAGTAACCTCCAGCTAAGATCAATTGAGTAAGGTATTATCTGGGTCGGTTTTGCAAGATTTGCGTTTTCGAGGAATAAATTGGACATCACTCATATCATTGACGGGCTTAATGAGCCCCAGCGTGAAGCAGTCTCCGCTCCGCTATCTAATGCGTTAGTTATTGCTGGTGCAGGGAGTGGTAAAACACGGGTACTGGTGCATCGAATAGCCTGGCTTGTAGACATCGAAAACGTTTCACCTCATGGCATTTTGGCGGTTACCTTTACTAATAAGGCCGCGGCGGAATTGCGCGCACGCACCGAGTCTCTTCTTAATGTTTCAGCTCGCTCGATGTGGGTTGGCACTTTTCATAGCCTGGCTCATCGGCTCCTGCGTATGCACTGGTCTGAGGCCAAGCTGCCGCAAAACTTTCAAATACTAGACAGCGATGACCAAATACGCCTGATTAAGAGAATTATGAAGGCGCAGAGTATTGACGACAAAAAATGGCCGCCAAGACAAGTTGCTTGGTTTATCAATGGCCAAAAGGATGAAGGTCGACGTGCGAAGGAGGTGCCCACTGGAGACGATCTATTTCAGATTACCCACCAGCGTATATATCAGGCTTATGAAGATACTTGTAACCAAGGGGGACTAGTAGACTTTGCTGAGCTGCTATTGCGCAGTCATGAGCTGTGGCTGAACAACCCGGATTTGTTAGCGCATTATCAAACCCGTTTTCAGCACGTGCTGGTGGATGAGTTTCAAGACACTAACACTATTCAATATGCCTGGTTGAGGGTCTTAGTCGGTGCCAACTGTAAAATTATGGCTGTTGGTGATGATGACCAATCTATTTATGGTTGGCGCGGTGCAAAAATTGAAAACATCCAACGTTTTAGCGAAGACTTTAGCGATGTAATGACCGTGCGCTTGGAACAGAATTATCGTTCCACACAAACTATTCTAGAAGCCGCTAATAGTCTAATTCAACGCAATACCAACAGGCTTGGTAAAGAGTTGTGGTCCGAGGGCGAAAAAGGAGAGTTGATAAAACTCTATGCGGGATTTAATGATTTAGACGAAGCCCGTTTCATCGCTGAGCGAATTGCCCAGTGGATAGAGGGTGGTGGCAGTCCAAATGAAGCTGCAATCTTGTATCGTTCCAACGCCCAATCACGGGTCCTAGAAGAAGCGCTGTTACGCTCAAATATCCCTTATCAAATTTATGGTGGGCAGCGCTTTTTTGATCGTATAGAGATCAAAAACGCATTGGCCTATATGCGTCTAATTGAAGATCGCAACTCAGATCCGGCCTTTGAACGCGTGGTCAACACGCCGCCTAGAGGTATTGGCGATAAAACCATTGAAGGTGTCCGTCAGCTTGCGCGCGGTAGAAATGTTTCTCTATGGGCTGCAGCTCAAGCAGGTATTGATGAAGGCCTATTTAACTCAAGAGTACACGGCGCAATCGGCGCATTTCTTGGTTTAATCGACGACTTAGCTGAAGCTGTGGCTCCATTGGAACTAGATGAATTGGCCCAACAAGTGGTCGAGGTCAGTGGGCTTATGGTATTTCATAGCCAAGAGCGCGGTGAGCGCGGCTTGGCACGCAAAGAGAACCTTGAAGAATTGGTTACAGCGTGTCGCCAGTTTAGTGGCGATCTTGTGTTCCCATTTGAAGATGGCGATCGTGCGGAAGTTAGCGTCCTGCAGGAATTTTTAGATCAGATGACTCTTGATGCCGGAGATCGGCAGGCCGCCCAAGGCCCTAGTGTACAGATGATGACATTACACTCTGCGAAAGGATTAGAGTTTCCGTTGGTGTTTTTAGGTGGTATGGAAGAAGGCCTGTTCCCGCATCGAATGTCGGCGGACGAACCAGGTCGTATGGAAGAAGAGAGGCGTTTGGCCTATGTAGGTATTACTAGGGCTATGCAAGAGCTCTATTTAACTTATGCGGAAAGTCGCCGCCTGCATGGCCAAGACAGTTATAACCGCCCAAGTCGCTTTTTGTTAGAAATGCCGAAAGAACTGCTTTCCGAAGTGCGGATGAAAGCGAGTGTGAATCGCTCCTACAATTCAGTTGCCCCCCAACACTCTATGTATAGCGATGAGGTGGTTGAAGGTATGCGTATGGGGCAGCGAGTAATGCATGGTAAATATGGCGAAGGTGTAGTGCTACAGTTTGAAGGCGGTGGTGAACGAGCCAAAGTGCAAATCAATTTTTCCGAAGGCGCAAAATGGTTGATGGTTGGCTACGCAAATTTACAAATTCTAGATTGATGGCACAACCTTGCAAACGAATATTAGAGAACTGTTGGGGAGTAGATATGAAAACTATTAGCTTAGTGATAATGGCTATGATTTTGGTCAGTTGTAGTGGTGAGGGTGGCCAAGATATTCCAGCGGCAGGTGCTGGGGCGGATACAAAAGTTTACCGCTGGAAAATGATTACCACTTGGCCCAAGAATCTGCCCGGTCTGGGCACTGCTCCAGAAAACCTAGCAAAAAAACTTCGCGCTATGAGTAATGGTCGTCTAGATATAAAGGTTTATGGTGCAGGCGAACTAGTTGGCGCACTAGAAGTATTTGACGCGGTCAGCCAAGGCACCGCGCAAATGGGTCATGGGGCAGCTTATTACTGGCGCGGGAAAATTCCTGCCGCAGCATTTTTTGCGACAGTGCCCTTTGGTATGAACGCACAGGAAATGAATGGTTGGCTACATTACGGCGGTGGGCTGGAGCTTTGGCGCGAACTATATGCGCCGTTTAACTTGGTGCCATTCGCTGCCGGCAACTCTGGTGTGCAAATGGCCGGTTGGTTTAATAAAGAAATAAATTCTGTTGATGACCTTCAAGGTTTGAAGATGCGTATTCCCGGGCTGGGCGGCGAAGTTCTAGCTCGAGCCGGCGGCACACCCGTTGTCTTACCAGGTGGCGAAATTTTTACCGCTCTGCAAACTGGTGTTATTGATGCGACAGAGTGGGTAGGACCATATAACGATTTAGCTTTTTCGTTACATACCGCGGCAAAGTACTACTACTATCCTGGCTGGCAAGAGCCTGGCCCTACATTAGAGGCAATGGTCAACAAAGAGGCTTGGGACTCATTACCCGCAGATCTTCAGGCGATGATAGAAGTAGCTACAAGGGCCATTAACGATGATATGTTGAGCGAGTTTACCGCTCGCAATAACGCAGCTTTAGTGACCTTAGTTGAGGAGCACGGCGTGCAGCTGCGCAGACTCCCTGATGATGTTTTACTCAAACTTAAAGCCATTTCTAAAGAGGTTGTTGCAGAAGCCGGTGAAGAAAATGAGCTAGCTGGGCGTATTCATGACTCATATACAAACTTCCAAAGCGGTGTCAGTAAGTATCACGCTATTAGTGAACAAGCATACTTAAACGCCCGCTAGTCGCCGAGTAGATAATGCAATTAAAAAGCACCGAGTACGAAGTGGACGCAGATGGTATAGCAACGATCTGGCTCAACCGCCCCCATAGAATGAACGCGTGGACGGGTGGAATGCATACCGAATATCGCCATCTATTAGAAAAAGCCAATCTGGATGCCGCAGTACGTGTGATAATTGTTACAGGTCGGGGCAAAGGTTTTTGTGTCGGCGGTGACAGTGACGCGTTAAACGGACACTCTGAGCGTGGTGGCTATGACTCAGGCACTAAGCCGGATATTCCTAAGCCAGGTTTTGGCACTAGTCCCGAATTTGATGCAGCTTTCGCCTACCACTTTGGTTTAGATAAGCCTGTGATTGCTGCTATGAACGGTCCTGCTGCCGGGGTTGGATTGGCTTTGGCTTGTTTCGCAGATTTACGTTTTGCGGTGCCGGGAGTGAAATTCACCACTGCTCACGGCAAGTTGAATTTGCCTGCCGAATACGGTTTGTCATGGATGTTACCAAAAATTATGGGCTTAGGCCGAGCCAACGACTTGCTCTTAACCAGCAGAGTATTTACGTCAGATGAAGCTCAAGAGTTGGGGTTTGTGAATCAAATATTCAGTGCAGACGAGCTGCTGAATAAGACCTATGCTTATGCGCGAAACCTTGTACAGAGTGTTTCGCCGAATTCGCTACGTCAAACACGTTGGCAAATTTATCGTGACTTGCACCGAGATGTAGCAACATCAGTGACTAACTCTGAAAGGCTGATTGAAGAGATGGCTAAGGAAGAGGACTTTCGTGAGGGAGTGGCGGCGCTTGTAGAAAAACGCAGTCCCGACTGGCCTTCAGTAAAGTAGCTAACCCAGTACTATTTGAGCTGGGCTGGCAGCCAAGTTGCCATTTCCGGCCACAATAGCAGTGCACAAAGCAGCAGCACTTGGAGGCCAATAAAGGGTACAACGCCGCGATAAATTTCTCCCGTGCTAACTGACCCAGGCGCAACGCCGCGCAAGTAAAACAGCGCAAAACCAAAAGGTGGCGTTAGGAACGAGGTCTGCAAGTTCACAGCGATCAAAATGCCTAACCAGATTGGGTCGACACCCATAGCCATCAGCACTGGTCCGACTATAGGTACTACGACAAAGGTGATTTCGATAAAGTCGAGAATAAAGCCGAGCAAAAATATCACTAGCATAACAATACCCAGCGCGCCCCACATGCCCCCAGGCATTTGCTCAAACAATGACTGCACCAATTCTTCGCCACCAAAGCCGCGAAAAACCAACGAGAAAATCGAAGCCCCTACCAAGATAAAGAACACCATGCCGGTGGTGGATAACGTGGCAGAACAAACTTCTGACAACTTGTTTAAATCGATGCGTGAATAAAGTAGCCCCAGAATCAGTGCGCCAGATGCGCCAACGCCAGCGGCTTCAGTAGGCGTTGCGTAACCGCCGATGATGGAACCTAGTACGGCAAAGATAAGTAATAGCGGCGGCGCCAGCGCCTTGATGATAGGGCTGAGGGCAACGGGTTCAGTGCGTTCGGCTTTGGGCATAGAGTCTGGATATACGACTACTCTAAAAATGATGTAACCCAGATACAATAATACTAAGCAGGCGCCAGGGATAATTGCACCCGCAAATAGGTCACCTACAGAAATTGATTTCGGCGCGAAGATACCCATGCTTAGCTGCGCTTGTTGGTAGCCGTTGGACAACACATCGCCGAGTAAGACCAGTGCAATTGATGGCGGAATAATCTGCCCTAAAGTACCTGTGGCGCAAATTGTGCCGGTTGCAACACTGGGCGGGTAGTTGCGCTCTAGCATAATTGGTAGAGACATTAACCCCATTGTAACAACCGTTGCGCCAACGATTCCTGTACTCGCAGCCATAAGCATACCGACCAAAATCACAGTAACCGCAAGGCCACCTCGATAGCGCCCTAATAGTGCTGAAAGGTTTGAGAGTAAGTCTTCGGCGATTTTGGTTTTCTCAAGCAAAACACCCATGAAAACGAATAGGGGAACCGCGATGAGTGTCTGATTGGTGATAATGCCGAAGAGCCTACCAGACACAAAGCCAAGGTCATTGGCATCGAAAGTGCCGGTGACTATGCCGATTGCTGCAAAAATCAACGATACACCAGCAAGCGTTAACGCCACTGGATAGCCTGTGAGTAATACGGCGAATGTGATGGCAAATAGAAGCAAGGGCAACATAGTTGTTATTCAGCCTCGTCGGTGTTTAAGAGCAATGCAGTTTGCTGGGCAATACCTGTGAGCCCTTGCAGAAAGATCAACCCGGCGGTTAGAGGTATAAGTGTTTTGAGAAGGAATACGGCTGGAATACCGCCAACTTCAGATGAACCCTCCAGAATGCGCCAACTGTTTTCTACATAACCAATGCTGACAAAAAATATAAACCCTGCAACGGGTAGTAGAAATATGCAGTGACCTAGCAAATCGATAGTGGCCCGTTTTCTGACGTTAAAGCTGTTATAAAAAATATCTACTCGCACGTGGGAGTTGTTGGCTATACCCATTGGAATAGCCAGCATGAACAATATTCCATGCATGTACATCACTGACTCTTGAATAAAAACACTACCACCGCCAAGGGCATATCTTAGTAAGACGATTCCAAGGGTTAGTCCAACCATTGCTAAGGTGAGCCAGCGTATGGGTGTGCAAACTGTCACCGCTAACTGACCCGCGCGCAGAAAAAAGCTAATAGTTGAATTACGTAAACTCAAAGTGCGCTCGTTAAAACAAATTTTGTTAGCAGTAGTTCCATTAACGTGAAAATAAGCAGGCTGGCACCAACTAGAATATTGTTACGAAAAGCAGCAAAGGCACCCATGCGGTCGCGGTCGCGGATAAGCCACTGTTGATACACAAACAAGCCTGCAATGACGATCAAGCCAGCATAGTAAGCGTGCTCATAACCTAGTCGCTGGCCCAGTAGATAAAGACCGGTTAAGGTCAGAGCTTGAAGAACGCCGATCATTAAGCGATCTAAATCACCAAACAATATTGCGGTGCTTTTAATGCCTACTTTTAAGTCATCATTGCGGTCTACCATTGCATAGAGCGTGTCGTAGGCAACGATCCAGAGCAGGCTAGTGAAAAACATCAACATACTCGTCCCAGATACAGCCAGACCTTGTGCTGACCAAGCCATTGGTATGCCGCAACTAAATGCGGCCCCAAGTACCACTTGAGGCATATGGGTCCATCGCTTCATAAACGGGTAGGCTATAGCTAGGGCCAAGCCGCCTAAGGCTAATAACTGTGTGGTTTGATTTAGGAAAAGTAGCAATGAGCCGGCGCATATAATGAGCGCAAAAAATAGCCTCATTGCTTGTTTGGACGAAATAGCGCCCGTAACTAGAGGTCGCTCTTTTGTACGTTCAACAAATCCGTCTACCTTACGATCAGCAAAGTCGTTAATCACACATCCTGCGCTACGCATAAGAAAAGTGCCGAGGGTGAAGATGGCGACCAAGTGCAGTGGCGGCAAACCTTCAGCCGCCATACATAGTGCTGCTAACGTGGGCCACAGTAGTAATAACGTACCCACGGGCTTATCTAGGCGCATGAGCTGTAAGTAATCTTGTAGTGTTGGCGAGTTCATCAAATTCGAACGATTCTTTTTTTGAAGAAGCCAGTTTAGAGATTTAGCGAGCCTAGGACTACATTGATGCCAAATAGACACGGTTTAATGATGATAAAAGCTACAAACAGTCATTTTTTCACGCAAGAGAGAGTTTTGCGCCCTATTTGCTCAAGGTGGCGTTGATTTTTAAAGGTTCTCAGATTAGTTTAGCCGGCCTCAATGTGTCGACTTAAGGTCAGGATTCTATGAAGAAGTGGCAATGTATTGTCTGTGGTTGGATTTACGATGAAGCCGAAGGCTGTGAAGATGAAGGCGTTCCGCCAGGCACCGCATGGAATGACGTGGATGAAGACTTTGTTTGCCCCGAATGTGGTGTGGGTAAAGAAGATTTTGAGATGATCGAAATCGGCTAAAGCCCAGCGCTTTGTTTTCAATGTCAGTGGTGGTGCGCTCATGAATTGCATCACTCCTCTTCTGCCTTGTCCGATCGCACTTTTGAGAGTGCCTGTTTCTCTAATAGCAGCTAAAAGTATCGGTTTATCGAATCGGTAGAATGCGTCCAGCTCTTGAGTGTTCCTAGCAGTAATTTCCCCCACGTAAACATTAGGCCTATGTTAGGCTTTTGCATTACTTGCAGGCACCAGTGTGCTTGGCTACAAAAGGTTTTATCCAAAGTCTTATTAGAGATGAGGTGTTTATGAGTCTTACCCAGCGCATTCTTTTGGCTATGTTTTTTGGTCTTATTCTTGGCGCGATTCTGCAATGGGCGGATTTACCCCAAGAGCATTTTCTTTCGTTATATTTTTTGGATGGCCTAATTGATTCAGGCGGCAAAATTTTTGTCACCTTGCTGAAGATGATGGTGGTGCCACTGGTCTTTGTCTCATTAGTTTGCGGCGCAGCCAGTTTGGGTGCTACGGGCAGTGTTGGTCGTTTAGGCGGCAAAACCATTGGCCTTTATTTGCTCACTACAGCCATGGCAGTTTCTATGGCTCTTTGTATGGCCCTGGCGATCAATCCGGGTTTAGGCGCAGCGGATGATTCCGCTGATAAAACCCAGTACACGGCCTATGAAGCAAAGGAAGCGCCCAGTGTTAAAGATACGCTGATTGGTATTTTTCCAAGTAATCCAGTGCAGGCTATGGCTGAAGGAAAAATGCTCCAGGTTATTATTTTTGCCTTGCTGATGGGTTTGGCGCTGAGTCAGGCAGGTGAGGCCGGGGCGCGTATTGTTAATGTCTTTAATGATATGAACAGTGTGTTTATGAAAATGATCACCATGGTCATTATGCTTACACCCTATGGTGTTTTTTGCCTAATGGTGAAGCTCGGTGCCACGGTCGGATTGGAGGAAATCGGCAAGGTCTTTGTTTACTTTATTACCGTTGTGCTAGCTCTGCTATTCCACGCCTGTGTCGTGTACCCCAGTTTGTTGAAAACAATTTCTGGACTCAGCCCTCGGGTATTCTTGCCAAAAATGAAGGAACCTCTACTGGTCGCTTTGTCCACTGCATCCAGTGGCGCAACGCTACCTGTGACCTTGCGCACCGTGCAGACTAAGTTAGGTGTTAATAACAATGTCGCTTCCTTCGCCGTACCCCTTGGTGCCACTATCAATATGGATGGCACCGCAATAATGCAGGGAGTGGCCACGGTATTTATTGCCCAATACTTTGGCTATGACTTAGGTCTTGCAGCCTATTTAACCGTCATTCTGACGGCGACGTTAGCATCTATTGGCACCGCTGCCGTGCCGGGTGTTGGATTAATCACTTTAACTTTAGTGTTAGATCAGGTGGGTCTACCGGTGGAGGGCATTGGACTAATTATTGGTGTCGATCGGTTGCTCGATATGTTGCGCACAGCGGTCAACGTCACCGGTGATGCAACCGTCGCAACGGTAGTGGCTAAGTCTGAAAAGCAGCTAGATTTAGATGTTTACCACGACCTAGAAGCTGGATTAGCCAGCGATGAACTGAGTCGGCGAACTGCCTAAACTGTTTGAGCGGTTTATAGGATAGCGGCGAAATTTCGCCCCGTTATAAGAGCGCCACTTCGCTTCTTTAAACCGTCAAGTGTCCGTGATCAGCTGGTGCCCATGTCAGTAGTAGACCTTTCAGGGTCTCGTACTCGTCTGTACCAGGGGCGGCGTTCATTAGCGTCTCGCTGCGCTTAATGACTCTTGGCATAAGAAAAGCGTGAACTGCTAAGTCTGCAATCTTGAAGCTCTGTTCGCCTGCTTGTCGCGTGCCTAGAATATCTCCGGGGCCTCTCAATTTAAGATCTTGTTCGGCAAGATAGAAACCATCTTGGCTTTGCCTAAGGGCATTTAGCCGGTGTTGGCCCGCTTGACTAAGGCCGGGTTTGAACAGTAAAAAGCAACGACTCGCAACTTGGCCTCTACCCACACGCCCGCGCAATTGGTGTAGTTGTGCAAGACCTAAGCGTTCGGAATTTTCTATCACCATATGTGTAGCATTAGGCACATCTACCCCAACCTCTACAACGGTTGTGGCAACTAAAATATCGTACTCGCCAGATTTGAACGCATCCATAATGGTGACTTTCTCATCACCGCGCATACGTCCATGAAGTAGTCCTACACGAAATTTGGGTAGCTTTTTGCTCAAGTATGCAAAACAAGCATTTGCTGACATGGCATCAATTTCGTCGGAGTCTTCGATCAATGTACATACCCAATAAGCCTGCTGACCTAGAGCGAGTGCTTGGGTGACCTGCTGAATAACCTTCTCTCGATTGTCTTCCTTCACTGTGTGAGTGGTAATGGGCTGGCGACCTTTTGGCAGTTCGTCAATGACCGACACATCCATGTCTGCATATAGAGTCATAGTCAAAGTCCGAGGAATAGGCGTCGCGGTCATGACCAGTTGGTGCGGGAAGTTACCCTTGTTCTGCAAAATCATGCGTTGGTGAACACCGAACCTGTGTTGCTCATCAATGATCACCAAGGCAAGCCGCGCAAAGTTGACGCTATCTTGGAAAAGCGCGTGGGTGCCCACAATCACCTGAGCGGCACCGTTAGCGATCTCCTCCAGAGTTTCTCTTTTAACTTTGGCAGACATTTGTCCGGTCAGTAGAGTAACCTTAATGCCTAGTGGCGTAAGCCAATTGCTGAAGTTATGGAAATGTTGTTCTGCCAATAACTCTGTTGGTGCCATAACAGCTGCTTGGCTATTGTGTTCTACGGCGCGGATTGCCGCAAAAGCCGCCACAACTGTTTTGCCTGAACCCACATCACCCTGAACCAATCTGAGCATAGGTGTCGTACTTTCTAAATCTGTTAGTGTTTCACCCACTACTCGAACTTGTGCTGCGGTGAGGTTGAAGCCGAGGTTGTCGAGCAGCGTTCGGCCCAAGCCATCAGCGCGAGGTAGCGCCATAGCCTGCTGTTGGCGGCGTTTAAGTGCTCGACCCTTCATAACAATGTAGTAAGCGCACAACTCATCCATTGCCAACTCTTCCTGCAACTCTTCCACCTTCGCAAGACTAGTAGGTTGGTGCAGGGCGATGAGCTTCTCGAACGGCGTGCCTTGCTGCTGTGGCCAAGGTAGTGCGCAGATTTTTTCAGCTAAGTTACGCAGGCGTTGTTGGCCAAGACCTTGAGTAGTTGGATAGACCGGAGTGAGCTCGGCTTTTGGTGGCCCGGGTTCTATGTCGAATGTTTTATACTCAGGGTGCGCCATTGCCAGGTTGCGACCGACAAAACTGACACTGCCAAACGCACGAATATACTTGGCATTATCAATGGCAGTTTTTTGAAACTTAGAAAAACGAAAAAAACGCAGGCGCAGCTCACCGCCCAGGGCTTCAGCTTCATTGCCAACTAATACCTCTAGGCTACGCTGCCTCCCAAAGAGAATTTTGGTTCCTAACACCTGGCCGCAAATGTAACCCTCATCGCCTGCGCGTAAGTGCCCAATCGTTAGCACCTTGGATCTATCTTGATAGCGCATTGGCAAATGTACTAGAAGGTCAATTAGACGAAAAATACCCAACTTCTCGAGTGTTAATGCCAGCGATGGCCCAACACCTTTTAGCTCGGTAATTTCCGCTTGAGGGTCAATAGCCATGTGCTTTGATAGTTACCGGTCTGTCAGCAGACTGTTAATTGGCTATGCGCTAACCATGATCGCATCAACTTCAACTTGGGCACCTTTGGGCAGTGCGCTGACTTCAACAGCTGCTCTAGCGGGATAGGGCTCGTTAAAGTACTCGGCCATTACGGTGTTCAAACTAGCGAACTCGTTTAGGTCTGTAAGATAAATAGTGAGTTTTACGCAGTCACTTAAGTTACTTCCTGATGCCTCTGCCACTGCCGCTAAGTTCTTGAACACTTGGTGAGTTTGCTCCACGAACGTATTGCTAACCAACACCATGCTCTCCGGTATTAGGGGTATTTGCCCAGATATAAAGGTCATGCTGCCTTTATCTACTTGCACTGCCTGGGAGTAGGTGCCAATAGCGGCAGGTGCTGAGTCGGTTTGAATAATAGTTCGGGTCATTTAGTATCTCAAGTTAATTGTTAGTGCGCGCTAATGTGACTACTGAGGAAATATTCCTCAGCCTGCGCATTAGTCTTGCAAGGTGAGATCGGTTGCGCACGGTTGTACCAATAATCAAAGTACTGATTTCAGCATTGCGTTCTTTGACGTTGATATTATCTACCCCGGCATCTGTGGCGGAAACTTCAGCAGCAATTTCAGCCACAATGCCTTTACGCCGTTTAACGTCCACTCGAAGCGTGGTAAGAAATTCGCCTTCGGTAGTAGACGTCCAACGTGCAGGAATAATTTCGTGAGATGAGCGCCTTCTTATTTCACTAAGGTTGGTGCAAGTTTCAACATGCACAACAAAGCCTTTACCCGCTGTCATATGGCCAACAATATGATCTCCCGGTAGCGGGCCACAGCACTTTCCGTAGTTGATAACCAACCCTTCACCGCCGCGTATGGCAATAGGGCCGCCACCTTCTACAACTACTGCCGCGTACTCGGGGTCGTCTGCTGCTAGGAGCTTTTGTGCAGCAACGTAAGCCATGAGTTCGCCGTTACCAATGGCCGCTAGCAGCTCATTAAGTTTACGTACTCCAAGTTCAGTAAAAACTTTGCGCAGACGCCTAAAGTCCAAGTCATTGATACTTGTGTTGGCGTTGCCAAGCGAGCGATTAAGAAGCTTTCTGCCCAACGCAACCGACTCGCCTTGTTGCTGGTGTTTTAGTTCATGTCGAATTGCCGAGCGCGCCCGTGATGTAACAGCAAACGTCAGCCAATCTGGGTTTGGGCGGCCGCCCTCAGCAGTGATAATTTCTATTCTTTGGCCGCTTTGTAGTTGTTGTGAGAGAGGCGCAAGTTTCTGGTCTATGCGGCAGGCAATGCATCGATTGCCAACAGATGTGTGCACACTGTAGGCAAAATCCACGGGGCTAGAGCCGTTTGGTAGCTCCAAGATTTTGCCCTTTGGCGTAAAGACATAAATCTCGTCAGGGAAAAGGTCAATCTTAAGACTTTCGATAAACTCCAATGGATTACCTGCGCGACGCTGCAATTCCATAAGGTCTTGAACCCACTGTCGAGCGCGTTGATGGTTAGAGTCAAACTTACCATCGCTTTTGTATAGCCAATGCCCGGCAATTCCATTTTCTGCAACGGCCTCCATTTGTTTGGTGCGAATTTGCACTTCTATAGGTACACCATGCATACCAAACAGACTGGTATGCAGGGACTGGTAGCCGTTGACCTTTGGAATGGCAATGTAGTCTTTGAAACGGCTGGCAACTGGCTTATACAAATTATGCACAATGCCTAGCGCGCGATAGCATGCATCGGGCTGGTCTACTACAACTCG
Organism: marine gamma proteobacterium HTCC2089; assembly: GCA_905182905.1. GTDB lineage: Bacteria > Pseudomonadota > Gammaproteobacteria > Pseudomonadales > Azotimanducaceae > UBA4421. The sequence continues at coordinate 35,980 of CAJJDH010000018.1, forward strand.
AAATCCAAATACGTCCATGATTTCGGTAAAGGATTTTTGTTTGGACTTCATTTTTTTGTAAATGGAAAAAGCGTTCTTTTGGCGCCCCACAACTTCGGCACTGATGCCTTCACGGTTGAGTGCAGCAGTCATTGTGCTACTGATTTCTTCCATCAGTTTGCGGCGATTGCCACGGGCAGAAATAACCGCGCGCTCTATACGGTCGGAGCGCAGTGGGTAGAGTGCCTTAAAGCCTAAATCTTCCAACTCGGTCTTCATGGTATGAATGCCCAAGCGGTTGGCGATAGGCGCATAGAAATCTAATGTCTCTCGAGCAATCCGCTTGCGTTGGGCGGAGGACATAACGCCAATTGTTCGCATATTGTGCAAGCGATCCGCCATTTTCACCATGATCACGCGGATATCTTTTGCCATGGCCAAGGCCATTTTCTGAAAGTTCTCTGCTTGGGCTTCATCTCGGTTCGCAAAAATTTTGCTCAGCTTTGAAACGCCGTCGACAATTTCTGCCACGGATTCACCAAACATCTCACCAAGCGATTGTTTACTGGCACTGGAATCTTCAATCACATCGTGTAGCAATGCTGCCATAAGGGTCTGATGATCCATGCGCATTTCGGCGAGAATTTGGGCTACAGCGGTAGGGTGGGTAATGTAGGCGTGACCGGTACGGCGGCTTTGACCTTCATGGGCCAAGGTTGCGTAACTATGAGCAGATCTAACTAGGGCTATTTCTTCAGCGTTTAGATAAGAGAGCTTATCGGCGAGAGTATCAATGGTCGCAGGAGCTGCGACCTCGGGCTGCATGGCTTGCGCAGCAAGCTGCGCGACAAAGTATGATTCGGAACTGGGCTCAGCCCGCAGCTGACTCATCTTCTCCCACTTTACCGCTGCTTAAATTAGATACGCTGAAATCAATATCAATTTCTTCGTCGTCTGGAGAAACTTCTTGGCTGTCTAACATCTCATGACTTACAAGGCCTTCAGCAATTTCGCGCAAGGCTATAACGGTAGGCTTGTCGTTCTCTTCAGGCACTAATGCCTCAGTATTGTAGTTGCGCAGAGCACGCGCGCGACGGCTGGCCAGCATTACCAGTTCGAACCGGTTATCTACATTATCTAAACAATCTTCAACAGTTACTCTAGCCATGGGTCATCTCGAATATAAAATGGGAGTTGAATTCGCGAGAATACAGGCGAAAGCCTTGCTACACAAGGCTTTGCTGCGCTATAGCCCCAGTAATGACTTAATTTCCGGGCGCTGAGTTTGAATTGCGGTAGCTTGCCTGCCTGTTTTCATTACGCAGAGTAATTGGCTTAGCGCAGTGTCGAAGCTGTCGTTAACAATTAGGTAGTCGAAATCTACCGCGCTCGCCATCTCAAGAGAGGCTTCTCCTAGCCGTCGCTGAATACTCTCTTCGCTATTTTGACCTCTGGAAACCAATCTATTTTCAAGAGCCTGAGTAGACGGCGGTAGAATGAAAATACTCACTGCATCAGGTACCAAGGCCCTGATTTGCGCAGCGCCCTGCCAATCTATCTCCAGAATAACGTCTTGGCCGTTTTCGCGCTTTCCCGACACCTCAGCCCGCGAAGTGCCATAGCGATTATCGAATACCTCTGCATGTTCGAGAAATTCTTCCGCCGCGATCATTTGGGCGAAGTTTTCGTGGTCTACAAAATGATATTCAACCCCGTTTTGCTCGCCAACACGAGGTTCGCGAGTGGTGTGGCTCACAGCAACCACCAAGTCTGAATCGCTTTCTAATGCAGCCGAAACCAAGCTAGTTTTGCCAGCACCAGAAGGGGCTGAAACCAATATAAGTTGTCCTTGAATCATTCTATGTTTTGCACCTGTTCCCGAATTTGTTCGATGATCACCTTGAGGTCTACGGAAGCCTGTGAACTTTCGGTCTTGATGGATTTTGCGCCGAGGGTATTTGCTTCGCGATTAAGTTCTTGGGATAGAAAGTCCAAGCGCCTGCCATGAGGCCCTGCACTAGCCACTAAATCCTTGGCTTCTTCAACATGGATTGCCAATCTATCTAATTCTTCTCTGACATCAGCGCGCTGGGCGAGCAGTGCTACCTCTTGTTCTAGCCGGTCTTGATCTAGAGAAACCTCCAACTCAGCTAGACGAGTTAATAGGCGTTGGCGCTGTTGGTTTGCCAGGTCATCGGCTAAAGGCCGAATTGCGTCTACATGCTCAGCAATAAGTGCAAGCTGTTCTTCAAGAATTGTCTTTAACCTTTGGCCTTCTCGCGAACGCGCCTTGATGAAAGCGTCAAGTGCTTCGTCAAATAGTTCTAGGACATGCTCATCTAACGCTATGTCTTGAATGGTCGCAGGTTGCATAACCCCAGGCCAGCTCAGAATATCTATCGCGTTAAGTCCTTGGGTATTCGGCGCTAGGATATTCAGCTGGTTGCATGCATTGAGTAGTTCATGAACCTTCTCTTCATTCAGAACTAAGCCTTTGCTGCCGGAAACAGTTTCGATCCGCAGCGTACAGTCCACTTTGCCTCTTTTCAGGAGCTTGCGTGTACGATCTCTGATTTTTTGTTCCAGAGGTCTTGTGCTTTCAGGCATGCGAAAAGCAGTTTCTAAATAGCGATGATTTACAGACTTTATTTCCCAAACTAGGTGGTGCTGTTCTATATCCCGCTCACTACGTGAGAACGCTGTCATGCTATGCATTTGCTTCACTTTTCTAATTGGTCGTTAACTGACCGGGTCGATAATACAACTTCTGTCCCCATTTTGGGGCCTGATAGACACAATCATGTAAGTTGTGGGTCAAATATGTTCTGCAGGAATGAAAAACACTGTTCTCTTTCATCTATTGGGTGAATAATTCCCCACCTTAATTTCTGTGACAAATTGCTGTTGAGTAATTCGTTTTTAGCGGCCCGTAAACATGGTGCTTCTTAAGAGCGGTCTTTCGCGCTTTTTGTTCATACTTTTTATTCGCAAGAGGAGACACTATGCGACCAAGTGGTAGATCAACCGATCAACTCAGAGATATCAAATTCACGCGAAATTTCACCATGCATTCCGCAGGTTCCGTTTTGGTGGAGTTTGGAAATACCAAAGTTATCTGTACTGCATCTGTTGAAAATTCAGTGCCTGGATTTTTGCGCGGCAAAGGCGTGGGCTGGGTTACTGCAGAGTACGGTATGTTACCTGGAGCGACTAATAGTCGTAATGATCGAGAAGCCGCCCGTGGTAAGCAAGGTGGTCGTACAGTGGAAATCCAACGCCTTATCGGTCGCTCATTGCGAGCTATGGTGGATATGAAGGCGTTGGGTGAGCGCACCATTCGTTTAGACTGTGATGTTATTCAGGCTGACGGTGGTACTAGGACCGCCTCGATTACTGGTGGTGCTGTAGCGTTGGCGGATGCCATTGCATCTATTCCCGCTCCCGGCGCATTAATTGGGATGGTCTCCTCTGTAAGTGTTGGTATCTATAAAGGCACACCCGTTTTAGATTTGGACTACGCGGAAGATTCCAATGCTGAAACCGATATGAATGTCGTAGCTATGGGCGATAAGGGTTTTATTGAGCTCCAAGGGACAGGTGAAGAAGCGCCTTTTAACAAAACCGAATTGGCTGCATTAATTGAGCTTGCAGAAAAAGGTACTGCTGAGCTGCTTGCTCTCCAGCAAGCTGCGTTGGCATAATATTTGTTTTCGCAGTGACACTAGCCCCAACGAATTATTTTTGGGGCTAAAGACTGCATATCTGTCTGCCATCCCACTCGGCTGCATTGGAGAAAATTATGACCGCGACCACTTCCATTGAATCCTTTATTGAATTCCTGATTGGGCAAGGCGTTTTAAAGTTTGGCGACTTTACGCTGAACTCTGGCAGACAGAGCCCGTACTTTTTTAATTTGGGATCAGTGAGTGATGGTCAGGGGTTACAAACTTTGGGAAGGGCTTATGCTGATGCCATTGTGCAATCAAAAGTAGAGTTTGATGTTCTGTTTGGCCCTGCCTATAAGGGTATTCCAATTGCGGTGGCAACTAGCTTGGCGTTAGCGGAGCGTGGCATCAATGTAGGCGTCGCCTACAACCGAAAGGAGGCGAAGGATCATGGCGAAGGCGGTAATCTGGTTGGTGCTCCCGTAGTCGGGCGAGTTTTATTGGTAGACGATGTTTTAACCTCCGGTAAGGCTATTCGTACAGCGGTGGATCTCATTAAGGCTGCAGAGGCTGAAATCGCTGGGGTAGTTATTGCATTAGACAGAGCCGAGCTGGGGCCCTCTGGTGAAACAGCGGTAGATACATTGGCTGCTGACTTAGGCGCGCCTATGATCAGCATCGCTGGCGTTGCAGATGTCATTAGTTTTCTTCAGGGCCAAACGGATAGGCACGATGTTCTGCAAAGTATGCGCGAATATCAGCAAGCCTATTGCAAGCTTGCCTAAAAAGACGCCGCTAAGCGTTAGCAAATATGCTTGATGATAGTAGCGTCCATTGATCTTTCCAGTGCGCCGTAGGCTGTTGTCTGAAATCAGACCTAACAAATTGCATTATTTGCCCTTCGGCACTGGCCAGTAGCAAGTTGGCCTTAGCACTGACTCCAACTTCACCAAACTTCTGCAGTGCGCGCTCTTCACGCAGGCATTGACGTATTTGAGTTTCAATTCTGTCCAGTAATTGGCACATACGCGCGCGCAACCTTTCAGTTTCTCCCTGTAGAGCGTCACCTACAAACAGCCTAGCGAAGCCCGGGTTACGTTCCACAAAGGTCAACAAGAGAAAAATGATGTTATGGCACTGTGTTGCGGCATCTTCGTGATCGCTGAGTATTGTGCCAATGCGGCTAAATAGAGTTTCTTCTGCAAACTCTATTAGACCTTCGATCATCTTTGCTTTACTGGGAAAGTGTCGGTACAAAGCGGCCTCTGACACTCCAACTTCTTTCGCAAGACTAGCGGTTGTTATCTTGCCGCCCGGTGAGGCTTCCAGCATTTGCGCTAGAGCCTGCAAAATTTCTTGCTTACGACTAGTTTTCGACATGATTGATAATCTGCGTGCCTATTCCGGCGTCAGTGAACACTTCCAGTAGTAGTGCATGTGGAACTCGACCATCAACAATTTGCACGCTACTTACGCCGGCTGAAACAGCTTTTAGTGCGCAGTCTACTTTCGGCAACATACCTTCATTGATTACGCCTTCTTCAATGAGGTGCTCTACTTCAGCTTTGGCAATGGTCGAAATGGTTTCCTTGTTGGCATCTAAAATACCCGGTGTGTTGGTCAGCAGTAAAAGTTTCTCCGCGCCTAGGTACTCGGCAATTGCTCCTGCCACGATATCGGCATTGATGTTGTAAGACTCGCCCTTCTCTCCAACACCAATGGGCGCGATAACAGGAATAAATTGTGAATCTTTAAGTGTATTGAGTACATCTACATCAATATGAGTAATAGCGCCCACATGACCAATATCAATAATTTCCGAAGCTGAACTTGCTGCATCTCCAGTTATCGGCATAGGCAATTTCTCAGCTTGGATAAGGTTGCCGTCTTTGCCAGTAACCCCTACAGCTCTGCCGCCGTGGGTATTGAGTAAAGAGACGATTTCTTGATTCACCAGTCCGCCCAAAACCATTTGCACCACGTCCATTGTTGCGGAATCGGTTACGCGCATGCCGTTAACAAATTTGGATTCAATACCAAGTTTTTCTAACAAACTACCAATCTGCGGGCCACCGCCGTGGACGATTACAGGGTTGATGCCAACCAGCTTCATAAGCACTACGTCGCGGGCAAAACTGTTCTTTAGGCTCTCGTCGGTCATGGCGTTGCCACCATACTTGATAACGACCGTTTGGCCGTGGAACCGTTGAATATAGGGTAGTGCCTCAGTTAAGACCTGGGCAGTAAGCGTATTGGATGAGTTCATAGTTTGTTTGTGTGCTTAGCGAAATTTGAGTGAGTCATCGATAGTGGCTAATTGAGCCTGAAATTCGTCCTGAATGCGATCTAATGCTGTTTGCGTGTCGGCTTCAAACCTTAGTGATAACACTGGGCTAGTGTTTGAAGGTCGAATAAGCCCCCAACCATCTTCGAAGTCTACACGGATGCCATCAATCAAGGTCAGTCTACCGTTACCGAAGTCTGCACTTTCGGCTAACTGATCCATAACCCAGAACTTGTGAGTTTCCGATGTCAAAATTTTCAACTCCGGCGTAGTGAATGTGGTTGGGTACTTGGCAAATACCTCGTCTACGCTTTGGTCGGTGGCGCTAATTAACTCCAGCAGACGCACGGCGGTGTATAAAGCATCATCAAATCCATACCAACGTTCACCAAAACATATGTGGCCGCTGAATTCTCCAGCAATCGCTGCGTTGGTTTCTTTGATTTTTGCTTTCATGTGGGAGTGACCGGTTTTCCACATTACTGGTATGCCACCTGATTGCTCGATCACCTGTTCTAAGTTGCGGCTGCATTTTACATCAAAGATGACTGTGGAAGAGGGCAGGCGTGCGCAAATATCTTCAGCAAAGAGCATAATCATCTTGTCAGGCCAAATTATCTCGCCTTTAGGTGTCACTATGCCCAGCCGGTCGCCATCTCCATCAAAGGCTAAACCCACATCTGCTTGTTCACTCTTTACGGCCGCAATGAGATCTACCAAGTTCTCCGGTTCTGCGGGATCTGGGTGGTGATTAGGAAAGTTACCATCTATCTCACAAAATAATGGAACTACCTCGCAGCCCATTTTACTGAGTAGCGCCGGTGCCATTTCACCGGCAACACCATTGCCGCAGTCCACTACTAGCTTAAGTGGTTTGGAGAGTTTTCCAGCGGCTAAGGCTTTGTCTATGTAGCTTTCATCCATGCGTTGAGAAGAGGCGTGGCCAATACCTTCTGCTAGGGTTTTGTCGGCTAAATTTTGATAGAGATCTTGGATCATTGATTCAGCCAAGGTTACGCCACCAATCATCATTTTGAGCCCATTGTACTCAGGCGGGTTGTGGCTACCTGTGATCATGATTCCAGTACCCGTGCCTAGTTCATGAGTCGCGTAGTAGAGTACTGGGGTAGGTACTTGACCAATACTGGTGACTTCCATACCACCTGCTACGAGCCCAGCAATAAGGGCTTGTTCTAGCGCAGGGCTTGATAAGCGGCCGTCGCGACCGGTAACCGCTTTAGGGTTGCCGGAAGCCATTGCATTAGTGGCAAATGATCGACCAATCCAATAAACAATATCTGGGGTTAAGTTAGTAGTGACAATACCCCTTATGTCGTAAGCGCGAAAAATGCCGCTATCTACCTCTATTTGCTCAAGGCCCAAGGGGGAAAAAGCACTATTGCTCATTGCTGTCCTTTTTTTTACTCGTAACTAATTGCGCGGAAAATACGGAGACTATTTCATCCAGTAGATGTTCGGCTATCTGGCTTTTGCTCTGACGTGGGTATCTGGTCTCACCGTCTCTGTGTATGAACGTCACTTCATTGTCCTGACTGTTGAACCCTATGTCGTGGTCTGAGACGTCATTAACAATAATGGCGTCTAAGCCCTTACGTGCAAGTTTGGCGCGAGCGTACTCCAATGTGTCATGGGTTTCCGCTGCAAATCCAACAACCAATGCCGTACTTTTGCTAGCGACAACACTGGCAATAATGTCCGGATTCTCCACAAGGCGCAGACTCATACTGGGCTCTTCAGACTCTGTGCGTTTAATCTTTTGGTCGTAGATGGCTTCCACTCTATAGTCGGCAACCGCTGCAACACCAATAAATACGTCAACATCCCCCAGACTTCGATGAACGGTATCGTGCATTTCAAGAGCAGTAGTGACATCTACCCTTGTTATAGCTGGGTTGGACTCAGGCACACGTGGTCCGGCAATAACACTGACTCTAGCGCCTCGAGCTAGGGCAGCGTTGGCAATACTTAACCCCTGTAGGCCTGAGCTATGGTTAGAAATATAGCGTACTGGGTCTATGGCCTCTTGGGTGGGCCCGGTAGTAATCATGACGTGTAATCCCGCCCACTTAGTACTTTGCTGTCCTGGCGCATATTGCTGCGCAACTATGGCTTGAATAATCTCGTCTGGCTCTGTCATGCGCCCAGGGCCGTCATCGCCACAGGCCTGATCACCGTGATCCGGCCCGATTATGCGATAGTTATACTTTGCCAAAGTTTGTAGATTAGCCTGAGTAGCCGGGTGCTTATACATCTGCTGATTCATAGACGGTGCAACGCTGATAGGCGCTTGGGTTGCTAAGCAAAGGGTGGTGAGTAAATCGTCGGCTTGACCTTGAGCGAGTCGTGCTATGCAGTTGGCCGTGGCTGGCGCAATGACAATTTGATCCGCCCAGCGCGCCAATTCGATATGCCCCATGGCGGCTTCAGCGCCCTCGTCCCAAAGTGTATTACGCACGGCACTGCCGGATACTGCCTGCAGGGCAGTTGGCGTAACAAAGTGGTGGGCATTTTCTGACATCACTACCTTTACTTCTGCTCCTTGCGCTACTAAACCTCGCACAAGAGCCGGGGTTTTGTAGGCTGCGATGCCTGACGAAATGCCTAGTAAAATGTGTTGCCCTGCAAGTTTGGACATAGCAAAACCTTGAATCACTTAGAAGATGAGTACGACACAAACGCTACTAGCGTTACTTCGAAGTTAGCTTCGAAGTTAGCGTCGAAAAAAGCGAAGGTTAACATTGAACCTTGCAAAGACGTAGTCAATAAAGAGTTGCGAAATAAAGATGTAATTACTGCGTGGCAGGAAGATGAAAGGCCAAGAGAGCGGCTTTTCCGCCATGGACCCGAAAATCTCTCTACGGCAGAACTTTTGGCTCTGTGCTTGGTTTCTGGTAGCCCCGGTGAAGATGCAGTACGTATGTCGCGCAGGCTGTTAGAAGAGTTTGGTGGGATAGGTCCATTACTTGGCGCACCGGTTGGTGCTCTAATGAAATTCCGCGGCGTAGGTTTAGCTAAAGCGGCGCAGATTAAGGCCATACACGAACTCATGGCCCGGGATGTGGAAGCAGATCTAGTCAAAGGCTTACGCTTTAACGACCAGCAATCAGTCAGTCGATATTTGCGCAAGCGTATTGGTAACTCGCCTAGCGAGGTGTTCGCCTGTTTGTATTTAAATTCTAAGCATGAATTGCTCTCATTTGATGTTCTGTTTAATGGCTCTATTGATCGTGCTCATGTGCATCCACGAGAGGTATTGCGTAGAGGTATTGAGTTGAATGCAGCGGCGCTAATATTCGCTCACAATCACCCGTCTGGTGTTGCAGAGCCAAGTCAGGCCGATATTTTTTTGACCAAAGAGCTCGCGGACCTACTCAAGCAGGTAGATATTCGAGTACTGGATCATTTTGTAGTTTGCGCCAGAAATACGGTTTCTTTGGCCGCTAGAGGCCTGATCTAGCCTTTTTTGTTGCCCTGATACCGTCATTTTGGTATAAACGCGCCTCAAATTTTCTAGGGAACCCGACCATGTCAAAGGTATGTCAGGTCACAGGCAAAAGACCAATGGCTGGCAACAATGTCAGTCATGCAATGAATAAGACGAGAAGGCGCTTTTTGCCTAATCTGCATTACCATCGTTTTTGGGTGGAATCAGAAAAGCGTTACGTCAAATTACGTGTATCTTCTAACGGTATGCGTATTATCGACAAGAAAGGTATTGATATTGTCCTTAAGGACGTGCGTGCTGCAGGCCATAAGGTATAAACAACTTTAGTTGGTCTTGTTACCTACTTATCGCTAATAGTTAATTCTAAAAGAGGTAAGATTAAGTAAATGACTAAGTAAAAGACTAAGGAAAAGGCTGAGTTGCTGGGCTAGCCATCAACAAAATTGGATTAAGATTATGCGTGATAAAATCAAACTCGTTTCAAGTGCCGGTACAGGACACTATTACACGACTGATAAAAACAAAAAGAACACACCAGACAAGATGGAAATAAAGAAATTCGATCCTGTTGTACGTAAGCATGTGCTCTACAAGGAAGCTAAGATCAAGTAAGGGATGCCTGAACTCCCCGAAGTCGAAACGACTCGGCGGGGCATAGAGCCCTTCCTTACTGATCAATCGATCCTTGCTATAGATGTCCGGCAGCCTCGCCTGAGGTGGCCGGTAGATTTGCCGCACAATCTCGCCGGCAGCAAAGTCACGAACATCACTCGACGTGGCAAATATATTCTTATAACTACCCATGTGGGCACCTTGATCATCCATCTTGGTATGTCCGGTAGCTTGAGGGTGGTTAGCCCCAAAACGCCCCCTAAATTGCACGATCACATCGACATAAAATTGAGCGGTGACCATTGGTTGCGGTTCAATGATCCGCGCCGGTTTGGTAGCTTTCATTTTCAATCTGGTGATGCACATGATCATTGGTTACTGAAAAATTTGGGCGTAGAGCCTCTAGAAAATGAATTTTCTGGTGATTATCTGTTTGAAAGTTCTAGGCGTCGCAAGGTTGCGGTGAAGAATCATATTATGGACGGCAAAATCGTTGTAGGCGTGGGTAATATTTATGCCGCAGAGTCATTGTTTATGGCGAAAATCAGACCGGCGACAGCTGCGCACAGGGTGAGTCGACTAGCTTATGAGAATCTGGCCCAAGCAATTCGTATGATTTTGTCGCGAGCCATTAAAGTTGGCGGCACTACCTTGCGGGATTTCGTTGGCTCGGATGGCCAGCCCGGATACTTCAGTCAAAGCCTAAATGTCTATGGGCGCGAGGGGCTGCCCTGTAGAGACTGCGCTAGCCCGCTTAAAGGGCAGGTGCTCGGCCAACGTAGTACTGTTTATTGTCCTAGTTGCCAGACTTTCAGTGGCTGGGGTAAGAAGCCGCATTAAAGGATTGCTGCAGCTCCATAGATTCAGTCAGATCTTCTTCTGAGCAAAGCCTCTATCCATCTATTTCTTGGCGTTTTTGGCGTCGAGTTCAGCAATTACCTCGGGATGGACGAATTGAGATATGTCACCACCTAGTGCAGATATTTCTCTGACCAGCGTTGAGGATATAAACGAGCAGTCTTTCGAGGTTGGAAGAAATACGTATTCAATCTGTGGATCTAAAGACCTATTCATTTCTGCCATTTGGAATTCGTAGTCAAAATCCGTGACTGTGCGGAGGCCCCGAAGTACAAAGCGTGTGTCTTTCTCTCTAACGTAGTCGACCAAAAGCGAGTTAAAACCCTCTACGGACACTCTGTCTCCGTATTTTTCAAGCACCTTCTCACAGAGGGTAATTCTGTCCGCTAGATCTACCTTAGGGTCTTTATTGATAGATGTGCCAATGGCTAAGATGACATGGTCGAATAGATGCAATGCCCGCTCTACAAGATCTGTGTGCCCATTGGTGATGGGGTTAAATGATCCTGGGTAAACTACTGTTCTATTTGGCATCGTATTTTTCTCTGCGCGCTTTGGCGTCCAACTTCTATATTGAGGAAGCGATACTAGCCCTGGGTTTTTATGACTGCAAGCCGATCTATTTGAATATTGTGTAATTAGCTTACAAGATTTTTTTCTACCATTAGCACGCTAAAAGTGTTGCCGCCTGAGGTTCTTTTGTCGATATTGAAGCCGTTTTTTTGCGCCAGCTCTTCAATTATTTCAGCTCGATCAGATTCCACATAGACATATTTTTGTGCAAGTTTTCTTTGCGCTATCACTTCGATACATGCTTCTAACAGCTTTGGTTGGTTATATGGTGGGTCGAGAAAGATAATGTCAAAGGACTCCTCTAGAGCCTTCAGATAGGCAAGGGCATCGGTTTTTACAACCAGCCCACAAGACGTTTCGAGGGCGCTAATGTTCTGCTCAAGTGAGCGAAAAGCAGCAGCTTCGTTTTCAACCATAGTCACTTCCCTAGCACCTTGGGAGAGAGCCTCGATACCAAGCGAGCCAGAACCTGCAAATAGGTCAAGGCATCTTGTTGTATGAATTTCTGGCCTCAGCCAATTGAACAAGGTTTCTCTTGTTCTACCCAATGTCGGCCTTAAATCACCAACCTCGGGAAAAGAAATTTTTCGCCCCCTCCACTTACCACCGATAATGCGTATGGTCTGAGTTTTAGTACTTTGTTTTTTCATAGGAAATGTAATGACTGGGGCATAGATTTAATGCCGGTTATTATAGAATGTTCTCGGCGCATTCACTCTGACCTTGGTGCTGACTAAAAGGCTTGTGGCCAGAGTAAGATGGCTTTGCGTTATAGTAAGCCGGTCGCAGGTTCCAATATACCCTTCGGCTTTTCGAAAAGTAGTTCACCATAGATGATATCAATATGTCCGACAGCAACGACTCTGGCCTTTTTTCCAAACTAAGATCAGGCCTAGCAAAAACTCGCGCCCAACTTGCCGAGGGTGTGGGCAATCTGTTGCTTGGTGAAAAAGAAATCAATGACACGGTATTAGAAGATCTAGAAACAGCTCTAATCACTACGGATGTCGGCTTGGACACAACGTCGGATATTATTGAAAATTTGACACAACGTGCTCAACGTAGGGAATTGGCTAATACGCGTGCGCTGCACGAGGCCTTGCACGTGCAGTTGGTAGATCGGCTGGCGCCTATTTCTCAAAGTTTCGTGCTGCCGGAGAAAACAACCGGAATGCCTAGGGTCATCTTTTTTGTAGGCGTGAACGGTGTTGGTAAAACTACCACCATTGGCAAGTTGGCTAAACGCTTTAAGGATGATGGTAAGAGTGTGCTGTTGGCTGCGGGTGATACTTTTCGCGCAGCCGCAGTGGAACAGCTACAAGCGTGGGGTGAGCGTAACGATATTCCGGTGATAGCTCAGCCCCAAGGTTCCGATAGTGCCTCCGTAGTCTTTGATGCTGTGCAATCTGCCCAGGCCCGAGATGTAGATGTCCTGCTGGTTGATACGGCTGGCCGGTTGCAAGCTAAAACTCAGTTGATGGATGAGCTAGAGAAGGTGCAGAGGGTAGTTAAGAGGTTAGATCCAGACGCGCCCCATGAGGTGATTTTGGTACTCGATGGAGGTGTTGGCCAGAATGCGCTGAGCCAGGTAAAGCTATTCGATGAGGCCGTCAAGCTAACAGGGTTAGTAGTAACTAAACTTGATGGCACGGCTAAAGCCGGGGTGATTTTTGCTGTTGCAAATGGCGCGGGTGGCGTACCCAAGGTGCCACTGTATTTTATTGGTGTTGGTGAAGGTGTAGAAGATCTGCGCCCCTTCAATGCGGACGAGTTTGTGCAAGCATTACTCTCTAATGATGAAGGAATTGATTAGATCTAATGGCGGGCATAGTTTTAGATAACGTCACCAAACAATTTTCTAACGGATACAAAGCGTTAGAAGAAATTTCTGTGACCTTTGATGCTGGGACTATGACATTTCTTACCGGTCATTCTGGGGCGGGTAAAAGTACCTTTTTAAGACTTCTTATTGGCGCTGATGAACCTACCCGAGGCCGCGTGTTAGTGGGCGGTGTAGACATCAGCCAGTTACGCAAAAAGCGTATGCCATGGTATCGGCGCTCTGTAGGTGTGGTATTTCAAGACCACCACCTACTAGCGGATCGCTCGGTGTTTGAGAATGTAGCACTGCCGCTGCGTATCGGACATTTCCCAGCCAAAGAAATTGCCTCCCGGGTACGTGGTGCGTTGAGTGCTGTTGATTTACTCGATAAAGAAAAGCTTTTGCCAGGATTTTTGTCCACTGGCGAGCAACAGCGCGTAGGTATCGCCCGGGCCGTTGTGAATAGACCCAAAATTTTGTTTGCTGATGAACCAACAGGCAACCTAGACCCTACCTTGTCGAAAACGATAATGGATCTGTTTAGCCAGTTTAGAGAGATTGGTACCACTGTCATTATCGCCACTCATGACATAGGGCTGGTCAAAGACATGGGGCAACCCACGCTGAATTTGATCGCCGGGCGTTTAGACCCTGCTGGGTCTAGTGGTCTCGTAGGCCAGACCGAAGTTAGACGATGAATATTTGGATTACCCGTGGAAAGTAAGCAAAGTGAAAATCTCGATCCTTGGGGTAAACCTGTTGGCGGCTTCGCTAATTGGCTTAAAGATCACGGTCGAACATTTAATGAAACCACTCTCTTTGTCAGCCAGCGTTTAGCAAGTAGCTTGTTTGTCTGGTTTCTAGTGGGTATTGCCCTATCTCTGCCGGGAGTTCTTTGGCTGGCTCAAGTGAACCTTCAGGCTGTCGGCGAGGGTTGGCAGGGTCGCGCCGGATTGACAGTCTACTTTGAGCCGGTGGTCGACACACAAGATATAGAAGATGTGCTGTTGGATCTGAAAAAAGTGCCAATAGTAAAAACCGCCTCATTAACTACATCGGATCAGGCGTTGCAGGACTTCATTGCTCAGACCTCTGAATCTCAGGACCTGCGCAATATCCTTGAGAGCTTAGATGCGAACCCATTACCCGCGTCTATTCAAATTACCACTCTGGACAGCGCAAACTTTATTCAGCTTGAGAGTCTGCAACGGCGGCTGAGTGCGCAAAAGCAAATCAATGATGTTGTGATCGAGAAGACCTGGTTAGAGCGCCTAGCTGACCTTACAACGCTGCTAAATCGGTTGGGTTGGATCCTAGGTTTGTTGTTTGCATTTGGCGCAATTTTTGTAACGTCGGCATCTGTGCGCCTAGCCATAGAGTCGCGGTTGGAAGAGCTGCGGGTCATGGCTTTAGTAGGTGCGACTAGGGGGCAGATGCGCCGGCCGTTCATCTACTTTGGTGCTTGTTACGGCTTCGGTGGTGGAGTTATGGCGGTTATGTTCTTGGCATTAATTCTCACCAGCATTGAAGGTCCTCTTCAGGCTTTGCTTGGCAGTTACCAAGTTCCTCTGCAAGTTAAGGGTTTCGATGGCGCATTTTTGTTGTGGGTTGTGGGGGTTGGTGTTGCCCTGGGCATAATTGGTGCGTGGGTGGCAGTAAAGCAACGTTTGCGCAGCGCCCAGATTCTATAGCAGGCCGCTATCTGCGGGCGGCTGAAGGTGGCTTTTTCCTTCCGATTGAGTAGAATTCCGCATTAGCACTCTTCGAGCTAGAGTGCTAACATCGAATTTTGTGTTACCGGAAGTATCACTATGACTACAAATATTATGGCAATGCCAAGTATTGCACCAGGTCGCGACCTTGATGCCTATTTGCGCACTATCAGTCAATTTCCCATCCTTAAGCCGGAAGAGGAAAAGGTCCTTGCTGAGCGTTTTTACGCCGATGGCGACATCGACGCGGCTCGTGAGTTAGTTATGTGTCACCTACGATTTGTCGTCCACCTCGCAAGGTCGTACAAGGGCTATGGACTCTCTCAAGCAGATTTAATCCAAGAAGGTAATGTCGGCTTGATGAAAGCGGTGAAGAGGTTTGACCCCAATGTAGGAGTGCGGTTGATTTCTTTTGCCGTGCATTGGATCAAGGCTGAGATTCACGAATATATTCTACGTAACTGGCGCATCGTCAAAGTAGCGACCACTAAATCGCAGCGGAAGTTGTTTTTCAATCTACGCGGCGCTAAGCGCAGTAGTGCTTGGTTGAGCTTAGAGGAAACTCAAGCCATAGCTAATGATCTTGGTGTATCTGCAGCAGAAGTCACGCGTATGGAAGGCAGATTGAGTGCCAGCGACATGGCATTTGATGGCTATGGTACGGATGAAGAAACTGCTACGGCGCCAATGCACTTTTTGGCTTCCGCCGCGCCGGACCCTGCAGACCTAGTAGCTGATGAACATATGCAGCAAGATGCTAGTTTGCGGTTAAGTGCTGGGCTTGCCGGGCTCGATGAGCGTAGTAGAGATATCCTCCAACAACGTTGGTTGAGTGATGCCAAGTCCACACTTCACGAGTTAGCTGCTGAATATGGTGTTTCCGCAGAACGTATTCGACAATTAGAAAAGAATGCGATGAAGAAGCTTAAACTTGCGATTGCAGCTGACTAATAAATGGCCAAATTGTTTATCCTTTTTGGCGGGTCTCTAGGGCTCCTTGGTGTTGTTTTTGGTGCCTTTGGCGCTCACGCACTGAAAGAGCGATTAACCGCTGCGGCGCTGTCTAGTTGGGAAACTGCGGTTTCGTACCAGATGTATCACGCTTTAGCACTGCTCTTTGTAGGCTTGTGGTTATTACACGATGGACCCTCGGCACTGCGCTATGTAGGCATGCTATTTGCCGCTGGCGTTGTACTTTTCAGTGGCAGCATTTACGCCTTGGTGCTTGGTGCGGGCTCATGGTTCGGACCAATAACTCCACTTGGCGGAGTAACTTTGATAGCTGCATGGGCAACCCTCATATATTCTTCTCTTGCCATTAATAACTAGCCATCGATCAAGAGAAAAATAAGTGCCCGAGCAGGATTCCGCCAGCAACGATAATGCATCTCAGCATAATGAATTTGCCCACAGTTATATTCGTCGTCGTGGTAGGTTCACCAAGGCTCAAGCTAGCGCCCTGGAGCGCCTGACACAGCGCTATCGCCTAGATACTGCATCGATTAATAAAGACTCTAGACAACTGGGGATAGAAATTGGCTTTGGTATGGGCCATGAACTTATCGCTTGGGGTCAGGAGCAGCCAGAACATTTGTTGCTTGGCATAGAGCTGTACCAGCCAGGTATTGGCTCAATGCTCGCAAGGCTTGAAAGCCTTGAGATTGAAAATATTGCGTTAGTAGATCAGCCTGCGCAAAAGGTGTTGTCACAGCTAACCCCTGAGTCTGTGTCGGAGATACGAATATTTTTTCCAGATCCCTGGCCAAAAAAACGCCACTTAAAGCGTCGAATTATCCAGCCCGAATTCCTAACACAGCTACTTACCGTACTAAAGCCTATGGGTATTGTTAGGCTTGCAACGGACTGGGCAGAATATGGCGAATGGATGGCAGAACATTTTACTGCAAACCAAAACTTCAA
This sequence comes from marine gamma proteobacterium HTCC2089, assembly GCA_905182905.1. Lineage (GTDB taxonomy): Bacteria > Pseudomonadota > Gammaproteobacteria > Pseudomonadales > Azotimanducaceae > UBA4421. The sequence continues at coordinate 52,871 of CAJJDH010000018.1, forward strand.
GTGCGAGCTGGATGCAACTAGAGATCCAATAATAGGTGAGGGTGACCTAAACCTAGATCAGGCTGCACTGACAAAAAATTTGGCAGACGTCGTCCGCGGCAGAACAAAATTTGAAACGCGGGGCGAAAAGCTAGGCCATCGTATTCGCGATTTCACTTATCGCCGCGTTAGCTAACGAACTTTTCTAGCACCGTGTCCAAATAGCGCAGCCCTAGCTCCGTCGTAGAGCACCGGTTTGTTTGCACCAACCCCTGCTGTGCAAGTGCCTCCCACTGAGGTTGAATACTCTGCCACTGCAACCCAGTTTTCTCTGTGAACGTTTGTATATCTGTTCCATCGATCAGGCGCAGCGCATTCATCATAAATTCTAAGGTCAGTTGGGACTTAGTTACCGTTTGATAAGATGTCTTTCTGGGCTCATTTTGATAAAGCCTTGGCTGCGATGCTTTCTGGGTGCGCAAGACACCCCGAGCATTGCTGACCTTGCCATGAGCACCTGCTCCTAAGCCGACATAATCGCCGAATGACCAATAGTTAATATTGTGATGGCAGTAGGCGCCATCCTTCGCATAAGCAGAAATTTCATAGCGATGGTAGCCGCGAGATGCGAGCAAAACATTACCGGCGTTTTCTATTTCTGCAAGTATTCCGTCTATTGGTAATAACGGTGGCCGCTTTGCGAATTCGGTTTTTGCTTCAATGGTTAATTGATACCACGAGATATGCTGTGGCGACAGAGAGATTGCACTTTCTAGGTCAAAGAGTGCGTCCTCCAAGCTTTGACCTGGCAATCCCCACATCAGATCTATGTTGATATTGGTAAAGCCTGCGGACTTTGCTTTTGCCACTGCCGCAATAGTTTCATCCCGGTTGTGCACTCGCCCCAACTTTTCTAGCTGACTGTTTTGAAACGATTGCGCACCAATAGATAGGCGATTGATCCCAGCACTTAGATATTCTTCAAAGTCAGTATATTCCTGAGTCCCGGGGTTTGCTTCCATCGTAATTTCAGCATCAGGGGCTAAAGGTAGCTCATTGAGCAAAATGGCCATTAAGTGAGGTTTGAACAAGCTGGGTGTGCCGCCACCAAAAAATACGGTTTTGAAACCTATATCCAATGACTGCGTGTCCTTGGCGTCGGCAAACGTAGATGTAATTTGCTCCTGCCAATCTTCCAGCAATGAATTTAAGTAACGTTGCTGATCAACATCATCTTTGAGCGGATGCGAATTGAAATCACAGTATGGGCACTTTTTGATGCACCAAGGGAAGTGCACATATAGCCCCGGATTATTTAGCATCTAAACCAAACTTTTAGATAACTGGGCGATTAAGTGCTGACTAGCTTGGCCTCTATGACTAAGTCGGTTTTTGGTCTGCGCAGGTAGCTGGGCAGCACTGCGGCTTTCATCGGCAACGTAAAACAGTGGATCGTAGCCAAAGCCGCCTTCGCCCTGCGGTTCTCTTAGGATTTCTCCCCACCACTGACCGTATGCAATTATGGGTGTGGGGTCTTGGGCATGGCGCAAAAACACCATACAACAAAAAAAGTACGCCGCGCGTGATTCTTGATTAGCAAGCTGAGTAAGTAGTTCGCTGTTATTTTCAGCATCGCTTGCATCAATATGAGCAAAGCGAGACGAATAAATGCCTGGGCGCCCATCGAGAGCGGGCACAACTAATCCACTGTCATCTGCAATAGCTGGTGTTGACGAGGCTAAGCTAACTGCTCTAGCTTTTATCAAAGCATTTTCAACAAATGTCTGACCGTCTTCTACAGGGCTTGGAATATCAGTATCCGTTTGATTATCAAGTTCTAAGCCTAAAGGTTCCAGCAAGCGCCGCATTTCTATGATTTTGCCGTTGTTTCTAGTCGCCAGCATTACCTTCATTATTCTGCCCAATATAACTTTTGGTTGAATTTAAGTAGGGTTGACTTGCCGTCAGGAGCACGCGCATCAATTTTGATTCTATGCACTTCTTGGTCGGCGAAACGTATTTCCGCGAGGTAATAGATAGCTTCGCCTTCAGTGACCTTCTTGAAGTCGAGGTCTTGTAACTGGCCTAGCAAATTTTGCGTGTTGCCAGTGATTTCTGCGTTTACTGCCTTATTCTCTCCATTGAGAACCGACACATTTACTAGCGCACGATCTTTGCCGCGAGAAATGCCGTATTCTTTGGCTATTTCGGGTTGCAACATTGTTGTAGGAATTACAATGTAGTGAAGTTCATACTGCCCGAAGCGCTGCATCTGTTCAGCGATAGTTAAAGGGCTAAAGGTAATCGCAGCCAAGCAGAGCAGCTTTCCTAATGCAATTTTTATGTTCATGCAGACTTTCCTAGTCGATAAAAAGCGTAGGTGCCAAAAAAGTTCGGTGCCCAATTGATCAACGCCTTCTCCTTATGGTCAGCGTTAACCACACGCCTTTGAATGATTTTTATAGATTCAGTTTCACAGAGCTGCTCAAAGTCTGCGAAGGTGCAAAGGTGGATATTCGGCGTATCGTACCAGCTGTGAGGCAATTGCTTGGATACTGGCATCACGCCTTTTAGTGCCAGCTGTGCGCGGCAGCGCCAGTGCGCGAAATTTGGAAAAGTGACAATACACTCCTCGCCAATACGCAGCATATCCCTGACAAGTTCGCGTGGTTCTTTTACTGCCTGCAACGCATCAGTCATAACCACCATGTCGAAGCTGTTCTCAGTAAAGTTGGCTAAACCTTCATCTAGATCTTGCTCAATAACATTGACCCCTTTACCTACACAAATACGTATATTTTCGGCGTCTTTATCTAAACCGTAACCGTTAACTTGCTTGTTGCACTGTAGATGGTCCAGTAGTTCGCCTTCACCACAACCCAGGTCCAGTACCCGAGCGCCAGGATTGATCAGTGTTGCGATTAGTTCTAAGTCGCCTCTCATACTAATTCCTGCGCTTTTTGCAGCTTACTTGATTGGTTGAGTTCGACTTGCGAGCGTTCCAAAAAAGCGCCAAGTATTTTTGTATATCGAGCAATTGGTAAGAGGAACGAATCGTGGCCATGCTCAGATTCAATGATTGCTGAAGCGACGTTTTTTCTTGCTCTAACTAGGGCATCGACAATTTCTTGGGACCTTTCGGGTGAAAAGCGCCAGTCGGTGGAAAACGAAAGCACTAAAAATTTAGCCATAGTCTTTTCCAGCGCGCGAGTTAAATCGCCGTCGAATTCCCTAGCGGGATCGAAATAGTCTAATGCCCTTGTCATCAATAGGTAGGTGTTGGCGTCAAAGTACTGAGTAAAAGCACGCCCTTGGTGGTGCAAGTAACTTTCTACCTGAAACTCCACATCCTTACCGTGCTCGAAGTCCCCAGATTTAATTTCACGGTCAAACTTGGTTTTCATGCCGTCTTCGGAAAGGTAGGTCACGTGACCTACCATCCTTGCCAACATTAGACCTTTATCTGGATTTTTGTTGAACTGTTGGTAATTGCCTGCGCAGTAGTCTTCGTCGGTTGTGATGGCTTGCCGAGCAATTTCGTTAAACGCGATATTTTGCGCAGTTAGCTTTGCCGCAGAAGCTATGAGAACCGCTGCATGGACACGCTCGGGGAAATCGATACTCCATTGCATAGCCTGCATGCCACCTAAGCTGCCTCCTACGACCGCGACAAATTTTTTGATTCCCAGGTGGTCTGCAAGCTGTGCTTGGCTGGCGACCCAATCCTTGACCACAATATTTGGAAAGTTTGGCCCAAAGATCTCCCCAGTAGTAGGGTCGATAGAGTTGGGTCCTGTACTACCATGGCAGCCGCCCAAATTGTTCAAGCTAAGAACAAAGAACTTGTCTGTATCAATAGATTTGCCAGGCCCGATACAGGCATCCCACCAACCCGGCTTTGTATCCTCCATAGAGTGAAAACCAGCAGCATGATGGTGACCAGAAAGCGCATGGCAGATTAGGATGGCGTTGGACCTATCAGAATTTAGTTTGCCGTAGGACTCAAATACCAGCTCATAGCCATTTAGCTGCTGCCCATTTTGCAAAGCAAACGGCTCAGAGTGTTGATACAACTGAGGTTCAATAACACCCAACGTATTGTCGGCGGAAGCGTCCATTAGATAAGACTGTACGCGTTAGGTAGTGAGCGTTGCGCGATAGACAGCGCCAAAATCACAACCATAGGTGAGAAATCTAGTGGGCCCATAGACGGTAGAATACTTCTCACTGGTTTTATTAGGGGTTCTAGCAATTGCTCCAATAATGACAGTCCAGGGTGGCTGTTGCCTTGGGAGACAAAACTCGCAATAACCACAATCAGCATGGACCACCAATAGAAATCAACTAGAACTGATAGCACCCGCACTACGCCAAAGACAGCATACTGACTTATGGTATAGCGTCCCATACTAATGATGGCGATAAATACTATGCCCATAATTACCGCAAGCAGTAGCGAGGCTAAATCGAATTTGCCTGTGGCGGGTAAGAATTTTCTAAACACTGATGCTAGCGGATCGCTGCCTTTGATCACTGCTTGACTGATTGGATTATAGAAATCGGCGCCGCTAGCTTGCAGTAAAAATCTAACTAGAAACAATAGTGTTGCCAGTCGCATGATCAAATCTATGACTAATATGAGAGTTTGAGTCATGATTTTGCTCCAAATTCTACGGCCAATTCTTTGGCTCTATTTTCCGCTGCGGTTAAAGCTTCTATTACCGTAGCTGGTAGACCCTCATTCAACATTAGATTCAAAGCCGCTTCTGTGGTGCCGCCGGGAGAAGTTACATTCTTGCGGAGCGTACCGGGGTCTATGTCGTTATTTTGGGCCATTAGTGCAGCACCGAACGCAGTTTGCTGAGTTAGTTTTTTGCTCAACTCTGCATCTAGTCCAAGTTTTTGACCAGCCAAGATCATATTTTCCATGAGTAAGAAGAAGTAAGCGGGGCCACTACCTGAAAGGGCAGTTACTGCGTCTAAGTGTGTTTCTTTGGTGACCCAAGCGACCTCGCCAACGGCACTAAGAATATGCGTCGCAGAGTCTTTTTGTGAGTGGCTGACCTGTTTGTTTGCAAATAGTCCGGTCATACCTGCCCCAAGTAATGCAGGGGTATTAGGCATGCAGCGAACAATCGGCTGTTTTTCCGGCAACCATGCTTTTAGGCTTCTAAGGTCTATACCAGCAACAATTGAAATAATTAACTGATGAGGCTTTAGACCTGACAACTGAGTTAGTACTTGGCCGGTAACTTGAGGTTTTACCGCGAGTACGACAACGTCAGCATCCTCAACTGCGGAGTCGTTACTGGCTGCTGCGCTGACCCCCAAGGCCGAGAACTTTTCAAGTTGAGTTGCCACAGGGTCGGCGACCGCAATCTCGCGCGGAGCCGTACCACTTTCAATTAGGCCATTGATTAAACTGCCGGCCATATTTCCTGCCCCAATAAAGGCGATACTCACTGCTCATCTCCTAACGCTATAAAAATATTGTTTACTCTCTTGGACCAAATAGTGCGGTACCCACTCTGATCATGGTTGCACCGGCTGCAATTGCTTGTTCTAGATCTTGGGTCATTCCCATAGAGAGTGTATCCCAGTTAGGCCTTAACTCAGGGCTCAGCGTCTCTTTTAGCTCGCGATGCAATTGTGCCACGGTTTCGTAGCCGACCCTAGGATCAGTGTCTTGACTCAATATGGCCATCAATCCACGTAGTTTCAGCTGTGGCAACTTGCTGATCTGGCTAACTAGGTCAGCGCATGCTTCAGAGCTTACCCCACCTTTATTTGGATCATTGTCTATATTTACCTGAAGCAGCACATTTAGCTCTTTGTTACTTGGACATTGTTTACTCAGTCGTTGAGCTATTTTTAGTCGATCTACCGTGTGTACCCAATTAAATGATTCTGCGATTACCCTAGTTTTGTTTGATTGAATGCTGCCAATGAAATGCCATGTAAGCGTTTTATCTCCAATGGTGTCTATTTTCAGAAGTGCTTCCTGGAGATAATTTTCGCCAAAATCTGTAATGCCCAATTTGCTTGCTTCAATCACATACTGCGCGGCCTGAAATTTCGACACACCAATGAGCTGCACATCACCCAATGCTCTAGCATTACTGGCACATGAAGTTTCAATTCGGTTTTGTAAAAGCGCCAAGCGCTGAGCCAAGGTTGTCATTAGTATTGGGTTTCTTGCTGGCTAATTTTGAAAGAGGACTGCGAACCTAGTCTAGCTCATTGAACCAGCTTTCTAAGATTAAGCATGCTGATTTTTCGTGAATTGCGCCGCCGCGAACGGCATCGCGTTTTATTTCATTGGCGGTCCAAGAACTTAGTCGTTCATCCATCATTTGCACATTAGCACCAAATCGGCGCTCTAACTCCTTGGCAAACTTTCTCGCTTTCGCGGACATATCTGACTCGGTTTCGTCCATATTCAGCGGCAGGCCGACGATGATTGCCGCCGGGTTATATTCTTGGATGATAGCCGTTATTTCAGTCCACTCAGGTTTACCATTGCGCGCCTTAATAGTGGTAAGTCCGCCTGCAGTTTTAGTGATTGTTTGGCCCACAGCCAAACCGATAAACTTGAGCCCAAAATCAAAGCCTAATACGTAGCCGTTGATAGCCATATTTAGCCGTGTCCTGGCTGTGCTGCAATGAGACTAAAGTCTATACCCAATAGTTTGGCAGCCGTTTGCAGTTTTGCTTCACTGGGCGTTTCGAAGAGAATCTCTGGCGTTGCTTCAACAGTAAGCCAGCTATTCCGGCTAATTTCACTCTCCAGCTGACCTTCACTCCAGCCTGCATAGCCAAGTGCTATTAAAAAATTTTCAGGACCATCTCCTGAAGCAATGCCTGTCAGAGTTTCCATGGCAGTAGATAAGTGAATGTTTTCTGCTACCTCAACTGAAGTGCCAAATTCCTCCACACTCCGATATAGAACAAAGCCACGATCTTGCGCAACAGGGCCACCGTCCAGAACTAATTGCTCCACCCAACGGCGCTCAGGTTTCATATTGAGTTTTGCCAATAGTTCGAGAACAGAAACATCAGTCGGGCGATTGATAACAATACCCATAGCACCCTCATCATTGTGCTCGCAGATGTAAGTCAGTGTATTGCCGAAGTAGTCTCCAGAGAGGTCCGGCATCGCCATCAAAAAGTGATTTTTTAAGTTCATAGTTAACCTAGTTTCCTAGCAACTTGCTGGGCCGCTGCTTGCCGAGAATATGTATTAGAAATCAAGGCTGGATCCTTGTTTTGAAAATTGCCAAGTACGTGTGAAATCTAGGCGGTCATAGTTTTTTCGCATTTCTACCGTAAATGGTTGGAACGGAGCCGCTTGACGTACTGTAGCCAAAGCCGCTGCATCTAGTTTGGGCTGACCTGATGAACGGAGGATTTTTACATTGGCAAGGCTGCCGTCGCGTAGAATACTCACTAACATAGTTAGTTCGCCCTCTAACAATCCAGCGGGATAGTTGTTGCGCCCGATGCGCTCGCACTTGCGTCGCCAAGTATTTAGGTAGGCGGTTTCTGGCGCTGTGAAATGACTAAAGCTGTTGAGTTCCCGTGTGCGGCTGAGTCCTTGAGTAGTCTGCGGCTGTGAGTCAAAGTTAGCTTGAAACTGTGCAAATGCTTCTACTACATCTCTTGGGTTAGCTTTCTGCTGGCGTACTTCAACTGTCTCTTTGCGCGTGGCTTTGGGATCTGGTTCGCTTCTAACAGATTGATTGGGGTTTTGGGCCATAGCTTTCTCTTGGCTCCGCCTTTGTACTACTTCGCCTTGGAGTTCGTCTTCGCCCTCGGACTCAAGAGTGTTTTGCTGGGTGGAGGAATCACCAGACAATCCGAGCTTTAACGTTACATATGCAGCCTGAGTGTTAGGTTCCAGTTGGGTAATGCCGATACCAAAAAGTAAAATGCAGTGAATGAGCAGCGCCAGGAAAACGCTAAATCCCATTCTGCCCTCACCCGTTTTCTCTCCTAGCCCAACACTCTGCTGGCGCAGCGTGCCAGGACTGGGTTGACCACTTGCTTCAGTCAAGTTGCTTAACCACAGCGTCTATCAGATCACCGGCAATGTCTAAATCGTACTGAGCATCAAGCTCTCTTATACAAGTTGGGCAGGTAACGTTAATCTCAGTTAAATAGTCGCCAATCACATCTATGCCGACAAACATAAGGCCTCTCTTTTTCAGCTCTGGGCCTACTTGTTCTGCAATCCATTGATCTCTTGCCGTGAGTGGTCTCGCCTCGCCGCGGCCACCGGCGGCCAAATTTCCACGAGACTCTCCGGCTGATGGAATTCTGGCCAAGGCGTAGGGTACGGGTTCGCCATTGATGAGAAGGATACGTTTATCGCCGTCGACGATTTCAGGGAGATACACTTGCCCCATGATTTGTTGGGTACCATTTTCGGTAAGGGTTTCAATGACTACTGTTAGATTAGGGTCGTCTTCCATAACGCGAAAAATAGATGCTCCGCCCATACCGTCTAACTTTTTGAAAACCACATTTTTGTGCTTTGCGTGGAAGGCCTTCAAAACGTCCATTCTGCGACTGACGACTAAATCTGGGCAACATTGAGGGAAGGTGGTTGCGAATAATTTTTCGTTACAGTCTCTAAGTGACGCAGGTTTGTTAACCACGAATACGCCATCTGTTTCTGCCCGCTCGAGCAGATAGGTGGTGTAAATGTATTCCATATCGAAGGGCGGATCCTTGCGCATCATTATGATGTCCATATCCGCTAAAGGTCTCAGGGTTTCCTCACCCAGGGTGTACCAGTCGTCTCCTGCTATGGCTGGATCTAAAGTTTGCGCAAAATCGTCACGAAGTTTCAGGCTTGATATAAGGCCACAGGCTCTACCTTCGTGCAGTGCCAAGTCTTCTTGGCGCAGATAATATATGTCGAGGTCGCGAAGCTGCGCTGAGCGGATCATGGCCAAAGTTGAATCTTTCTTTAGCGATAAAGAATCTATTGGATCCATTAGGAAAGCGATCTTCTTCATAAGGTATGGCCGTAGCAAATAAATTGACTCCTGATCTAGTTAGTGGATGTAGATTCAGGCACTTTGTTAGCAGTACTTTACCCACCTTAAACCCAGTGTCTATCTCTTGGGTGTTTTTTGCCGCAGACAATGTACAGCGCGGGGGTGAAATAGAGGTAGTATGCGTCAGTGCGCTCGCGCGCTGAAGGCTTACAAAAAATTAGCCCACACTGATTCTCCTGAGAATCTTGTTAGAACTGACGGCGATCTAAGAGTACAAATTTTGACATCAACTATGCATAGTCCTTCCCCAGTCGAGCAGCGCCAGGCTACTTTAGGTCAAATTAGGCGGGCATTTGAACGTGGGTTGTTAGCCCTGATTGTTGATGAAGATCGTCAGCGTGGTTTAGTAACTTTGCAGCATGTTGCCAAAAGTTTAATTGAGTTCCATCCGCCGGCGAACGCGCATTTGCAAATTGTGCTGCAGTGGTTGGACGCTATTCGTCAGGAAAAGCTGTCGCTGTCTGAAGAAGCCTTTAGCCTATTGCGTGGACTAGGTCAGGTTATACGGACTTGGGAGCGAGAGGTGGTTGATGTGCACGCAAGTTATGCCCCTGAGATCGAACTACAACATCTGTGCATTACTGCTCGTACAATATTGCAGCATGCCAATTTATCGATAAGAGAAGCCAGTGGCATGACGGCTTTTGCTGTTGAGGTTGCAGATTCTTTGCCAGTTGAGCAGGGTGAGGCAATTAACTTGCTTTTGTCTTTGGATAAAGAGCTTGCGTCCATGCAGCCCCTGCTCCGAGCGTGGTCAATTGATTTAAAAAATACCGATAAGGCAGCGCCGGTCGCTCAAGTATTTAGATCGTTAAGAGAGCTGAGTGATGGCGAGCAATTAGCAGATGTGACCGAGGTGGCTTGGGCTGTTGAGAATATGCTCGACCGCCTCATTGACGGTACGTTGGCAGTGAGCCAAGATTTTTATGCCATATCAAATGCCGCTTTTGAGTTCTTGCTTACGCTAAGTGAAAAACTCAGCCAGCTGTCTCCTGAAGAGGGTGTTTCCAGTTTTATCGATGACTATATCTATGCCGAAATCATCGAAAGTGCAGATATATTGGCTTCTGGTGGTGATCTTGAGGCTAAGGACCAAGAATTTGAGGCAGAATTTCCCAGTGAGCTGGGGCTAGATCAAGCAACTACTTCACCCAGCGCATACGGTAATCCAAACCCGGCACTTGGCCTGCCGCTTTCTTTAGAAGAAACCATTGAGGTATTTCAAGGCGCAAACAGCGCTTTGGACGCAGCGTTAATAAGGCTCGCAACTGAGGAGCCGGCCACAACTGATGAGGAGCGTCCGCGCCTGATTGCCCTGCTGCGTCAGCAGCTGAGCATTAGTATTGAGACGTCGAACAAATTGCGCGCGCTTGTGTTAGCGCGAAATCCTGAAAATTTCCTCTAAGCTATACCTTCAGCGTAACCCAGCTCTTCCACGATGCGCACCCATTACAGCCACCCTTGGGCTTGCTGTATGAGTCCCAAGGCCACTGCGGGCATAGTTTCCGCGCGCAAAATAGATTTGCCAAGTTGGTAGCTAGAGGTCTGATGTTGTTGGAAAAGCGCCAGCTCTTGATCGCTCCAGCCGCCCTCAGGTCCGATGAATAAAGTTCGATCTAGCGGCGCTAGTTGATTTGGAAAAGGCTCGCCCGCTGGACTAAATACAATGCCGTTGTCGACATTTTCTAGAATGCCCGCAAGAGGTTGAGGTTCGATGAGTTCTGGTAGGTAGAGCTGGCCGCATTGTTCACAGCTGGCGCTTATGACGCGCGCCCAATGAGTCATCTTAGTGCTCATTCTGTCGGATTTTAAAGGCACGTTGCTGCGGTCGGTTTGGACTAGCTGAATGCGCTTTGCGCCGAGTTCGGTGGCTTGCTGTAAGGCTCTATCCATTGCTGAACCCTTGATCAGCCCGATCGCTAGTGTGAGAGAATAAGCTCTATTGTCGCAAGGCGGTTCTGCGGCGGTAATTTCTACCTCGGTGCCCCTTGGATTGGCATTTCTAATTGCGGCGGCGAACAGCGCACCGGTGCCGTCGAAAATGTTTATTTCATCGCCAACGTTTAGCCTCAGTACGCGACAAAGATAGTTAGATCGCTCTGAATCCAGCTTTATTTGGACACCAACTTTATGCGGCCCTTGAAGATAGAAGAGGCTGAATCTTGGCAATACTGACTCCTTAACTAAACCCTAAGTTTGCGCATATTCTGGAGCTAGCACCCCATCTGTTAAGGGTATAGAAGTGCAAGCCCGGAGCGCCTAATTCAAATAGCCGTTCGCATAAGCGCGTTACTACCTCAACACCAAACTTGCTCAGATCGGCTTCATCATGCTGGCGACCTCTCAGTGCGTGATCGAGCCAGCGTGGAATATCCGCACCGGCTTTGCCACTAAAGCGGATTAGCGAAGCATAGTTGGTAATGGGCATAATTCCGGCAATGATAGGGATATTAACATTATGCTTTTCGCAGCCGTCCAAAAAGTAAGCGTAGGCTTCGGCATTATAGAAATACTGAGTAATTGCCGCATCTGCGCCAGCATCAACCTTTTGTTTAAAAAAGTTGAATTCATCCTTGGCGGATGGCGAATCCGGGTGAATTTCAGGGTATGCGCCTACAACGATGTTGAAGTCGTCTTGAAATCTATCCTTTACAAGGCTAATTAGATCTTTTGCGTAGGTAGGCTGTTGTCCCTGCCCTGATGGTTGGTCTCCACGTAGGCAAAGTAGTTGTTTTACACCATTTTCTTTGTAGGCTTGGACCATATCCAACACTTCTTCATCGCTGGTTGTACCAGAGGAAAGGTGTGGGACAGCGTCAAGGTTTTGCTTGAGAAGGCGTTGTATTACTTGATTGGTACCTTCTTTAGTTGACCCTCCGGCTCCGTATGTCACTGACACAAAGTCTGGATTTAGGGCGGCAAGCTTGTTAATTGGGCCGGCAAGAAGTTTATCTTGGCCCTCTAAATCTTTAGGCGGGAAAAACTCGAAGCTAAGGGATTTTTTTGCCAGGCTATGGGCTGTTCGATGAGGCATGAAGATTCTCGCTTAAGCTCTGCATTGGGAGCGGTTTTAATACTAAAAGGCAATTTGTCTATGCCTTAAAAACCCCTAGTGCAGTATAGCTCTGAGTATATCTACTATTAGATTTACTCAGAGCCTCTTAGCTCATGCGCTTAGCTGGCTGCAGCCGCTAAACCCTCAGCTTTATCAGTTCTTTCCCAACTGAAGTCGCAATCTGTTCTACCAAAGTGACCGTATGCTGCGGTGTCCAAGTAGATTGGGCGTTTAAGATCTAGCATCGCGATAAGGCCCTTGGGACGCAAATCAAAGTGTTCACGCACAAGCTGAATGATTTGATCATCGCTTATAGTGGCAGTGCCAAATGTATCGATACTAATAGACGTTGGTTCTGCGACACCAATCGCATAGCTGACTTGAATCTCACAACGCTTGGCAAGGCCTGCGGCGACAATATTCTTTGCTACATATCTACCTGCGTAGGCTGCTGAGCGGTCTACTTTAGACGGGTCTTTACCTGAGAAAGCGCCGCCGCCATGACGGGCCATACCACCGTAGGTATCGACAATGATTTTACGCCCCGTAAGACCACAGTCTCCTACAGGTCCGCCAATAATGAACTGACCTGTTGGATTGATATGGAATTTGGTTTCACTAGAAATCCAGTTCTGTGGCAGTACTGGTTTTACAATTTCTTCCATGACCGCTTCACGTAACTGCTCTTGAGTCACATCAGGGTCATGTTGGGTTGAAAGTACAACTGCTTCAATGGCGACAGGGTGACCTTCGTCATCGTAGCTGAATGTAAGTTGACTCTTGGCGTCAGGCCGCAGAAAGCCCAGTGAGCTGCGGCGAGCTTCCGCTTGGCGCTGTACTAATCTGTGGGCAAAGACAATCGGCGCGGGCATTAACACGTCGGTTTCGTCAGACGCATAGCCAAACATTAGGCCTTGATCGCCAGCACCTTGTTCGTGATCTGAGGTTTCATCCACACCCATAGCGATGTCGGAAGACTGTTGACCAAGAGCGTTAACCACGGAGCAAGAAGAAGGATCAAAGCCAACTTCTGGGCCGTTGTAGCCAATGTCATTAACCACTTTGCGCACAAGGCTATCAACATCAACCTTAGCGTTGCTGCGAATTTCTCCAGCAACCACGACAAGGCCTGTTTTAATCAGAGTTTCACAGGCAACTCGGGATTCTGGATCTTGAGCCAGCATGGCATCTAATATTGCGTCCGAAACTTGATCGGCGACCTTGTCTGGGTGCCCTTCGGAAACCGACTCTGAAGTAAATAGGTGTTTATCTGTCATGGGAGACTGCCCGTATTAAGGATCTTTTTCAGATCTTTTTATTATATTCAATGTTATGCGCCAATTCATGACGCGGCTAATATCTGTAAGGGCGCAGATTCTAATCGACAATTTGACCGGAGCATATGAACTATTTGGCATTTTTATATATTCAATGTTTGCAGCGAGGCCTGCAAAACTTGACAATAGCGCTCCCCAAAAAACCAAGGCTGAATTATGTCTTCTTCGAGAACCGTGCTTGCCAATGCGATTCGCGTACTATCAATGGAAGCGGTTCAAGCCGCAAACAGTGGCCACCCAGGTGCGCCAATGGGATTAGCCGATGTGGCTGAAGTGCTATGGCGAGATTTTCTTTCCCACAATCCAGCAGATGCCAACTGGCTAAATAGGGATCGCTTTGTGCTCTCAAACGGCCATGGCTCAATGCTACTCTATAGCTTATTGCACCTCACCGGTTACGACGTAAGCCTGAGGGATTTACAGGATTTCCGTCAGCTACACTCGAAAACCGCAGGGCACCCAGAATATGGGGAATGTCCTGGCGTTGAAACCACTACGGGTCCACTTGGTCAGGGTATAGCTACGGCTGTGGGTATGGCCCTAGCCGAGAAAAAGCTCGCAGTTGAGTTTAATACCCCTGAGTTTAATTTAGTCGACCACCGTACTTGGGTAATTGTGGGCGACGGCTGTTTGATGGAAGGTATTTCCCACGAAGCCGCTTCCTTGGCTGGCACACTGGCCTTGGATAAGTTGATTTGTATATATGATGACAATGGCATTTCTATCGACGGAGAAGTTGACGCGTGGTTTAGCGAAGACGTCCCGGCTCGTTTTGAAGCCTATGGCTGGCGCGTCATTCGCAATGTGGATGGGCACGATGCAGAAGAAATCGGCAAGGCACTGACCAATGCGGCTAAAAGTGATGGTCGCCCGACTCTAGTATGCTGCAAAACTACTATTGGTTTTGGCTCACCCAATAAGCAAGGTACCGCTAGCGCACATGGTTCAGTACTAGGCCGCGAAGAAATTGAGCTAACCAAAGCCGGTTTAGGTTGGACTCATGAGGGTTGGGATATTCCTGAAGAGGTTTATCAAGCGTGGAACCAGCAAGAAGTTGGAGCGCAACGCCAGCTACAATGGCAGCAAGTATTAGACGGCTACAGCGCCGCGCATCCGCAGCAAGCCGCAGAATTTGTTCGTAGAATGAACGGCGAGTTACCGCAAAATTGGAGCGAGGCCATTCAAGCTTTTGCGGAAAAAGAGCAACAGTCTCCAGCCAACTTAGAAACTAGAAAGTCGTCCCAAGCTTGTATTGCAGCTGTAGCAGCTGGAGTGCCAGAGCTTTTTGGTGGTTCTGCAGATCTTACCGGCTCTAATAATACCCGTTGGGCTGAAGCATCTGACGATCAGCACATGAGTTATGGAGTGCGCGAGTTTGGTATGACTGCGATTAGTAACGGTCTTCAGCTGCACGGTGGCTATCGTCCGTTTACAGGTACGTTCCTAATTTTCATGGAATACGCTCGTAACGCCGTACGTTTAGCTGCGCTAATGAAGGCGCCTAACATTTTTGTTTACACCCATGATTCGGTTGCCGTTGGCGAAGACGGTCCAACACACCAGCCGGTGGAGCAAATTACAAATCTGCGCACCACCCCAAACCTGAATACGTGGCGACCTTGCGATACCGTTGAGTCCGCAATAGCGTGGCAATCAGCTATCGCCAGTAGAGAGACCCCATCAGCACTAATATTTACCCGGCAAAAAACTGTTGCCCAAGCGCGCGACAAAGACACGTTCAACAATGTAAAGCGTGGCGGATATATTCTACGTGACACAGATGGGCAGCCTGATGCGATAGTTATCGCGACTGGGTCGGAAGTGGAATTAGCTGTGGCTGCTGCTGAATCATTGGCGAGTGCTAATGTGCAGGTCCGAGTGGTCTCAATGCCTTGCGTAGAAGTTTTCTCTGAGCAGTCGGCGCAGTACAAAGAGTCAGTCTTGCCTAACAATGTCCGCGCGCGCGTTGCCGTTGAGGCAGGACACCCAGATATCTGGCACAGATTTGTCGGCTTAGATGGCGTCGTGGTTGGTATTAGTTCATTTGGTATGTCTGCTCCGGGCGCTCAAGCGCTGGCTGAGTTGGGTATAACAACAGAAAATGTTGTACAACAAGTGCAAAGCGTAATTGCTGCCGCGAGCTAAATTTTATTAGCAATACCGGCGTATTTGCGCGGGTAAAAATTGCTTCCATAACACACATTGCTAACTAGGAACGCTGAGAAAAGCATATATGCACTTGCCATACATAAAATCCGTCCGCGATGTGGATTTAAAAAATAAGCGGGTTCTAATTCGCGCGGATCTCAATGTACCTGTTAGTGACGGCTTAGTGACTAGCGATGCCCGAATACAAGCTTCACTCGCCACTATAAAGGCAGTCATGGACGAAGGTGCAAGCGTCGTTGTGATGTCGCATCTTGGTCGACCTAGTGAGGGGGAGTACGCGCAAGAATTTTCTCTGTTACCAGTTGCACGAAGGTTGTCGCAATTACTCGAGCTCAGCGTGCCGTTGTTGGCGCAACCGGAAGACTGCTCTTCCATTGGCTTCGGTGAATTGGGTCTTTTGGAAAATGTTAGGTTTCTTGCGGGAGAAAAAAGCAACTCGACGGAGCTAAGTAAACGTTTAGCAGATCAATGTGATGTATTTGTTATGGACGCGTTTGGTACCGCCCATCGCGCTCATGCCTCCACACATGGAGTCGCTGAGCTTGCCCCCGTTGCATGCTCTGGATTGCTGCTGGATGCTGAGCTTAATGCCTTTCAAAGCACGTTAAGTGCTCCGGCGAAACCAATGGTTGCCATCATTGGTGGTGCTAAGGTTTCTACAAAGCTTGAAGTGCTAGGTTCACTGGCAAACATCGCTGGTCGTATTATTGTTGGTGGTGGAATAGCTAATACATTTATAGCTGCTGCTGGGTATGACATTGGTAAATCGCTTTATGAAGAGGATTTGCTTGGCGTCGCTAAAGACATAGCTAGTCGCGTAGAAATTCCTATTCCGGTAGATGTTACGGTGGGTAAGGCTTTTGATGTAGCGACACCAGCAATCGTCAAGGCAATAGATAATGTTGCGGCTGATGAAATGATAATGGACATTGGCCCTGTCACCGCGCGAAGTTGGGCTGAGACATTGATGGATGCGCAAACCATTATGTGGAATGGCCCGCTTGGTGTGTTTGAATTTGATCAATTCGGCGAAGGTACGCGAGTACTTGCCCAAGCTATTGCTGACAGCGCGGCCTTCTCAATAGCCGGTGGTGGCGATACATTAGCTGCGGTAGAAAAGTATGCTGTTGCAGAAGGGATATCCTATATCTCAACCGGCGGTGGCGCGTTCTTGGAGTTGGTGGAAGGTAAGGTGCTACCCGCTGTAGAAGTTTTAGGGCGGCGATCAGCCTAAATGCGTATTTGCTATTGAACTCTAACTCAATCAACGTTTACAGAGTTCAATGTTTGGGCAAATAGCTCGGACAGGTGATTAGAAAGATGAATGCAAAGAAACAATGCAAAGAAAGAATGCAAAGAAAGAATTTAAAGAAAGAATTCGAATCAACGAACACAATAGATTGCGGAGAAAAAAATGGCGCTTATTAGCTTACGTCAGTTACTAGATCATGCGGCAGAGAATGACTACGGAGTTCCTGCTTTTAATGTGAATAACCTTGAACAGATGCGGGCCATTATGGAAGGCGCTGAGGAAACTCAAAGTCCCGTAATCGTCCAAGCATCCGCCGGAGCACGCAAATACGCGGGCGCTAACTTTTTGCGTCATCTAATGTTGG
The DNA here is from genome assembly GCA_905182905.1 of marine gamma proteobacterium HTCC2089. GTDB lineage: Bacteria > Pseudomonadota > Gammaproteobacteria > Pseudomonadales > Azotimanducaceae > UBA4421. Next base: position 70,089 of record CAJJDH010000018.1, read on the forward strand.
CCGCGGTAGAAGAATTTCCAGATATTCCTGTTGTTATGCATCAAGACCATGGCGCTTCCGCTGATGTTTGTCAGCGCTCTATGCAAATGGGTTTCACCTCGGTAATGATGGATGGTTCTCTTTTGGAAGATCAAAAGACGCCAGCCGAGTATGAATACAACGTAGCAGTTACCAAGCGTGTTGTTGAAATGGCCCACGCATGTGGCGTTTCTGTGGAAGGCGAATTGGGCTGTTTGGGTTCGTTAGAGTCGGGTACTGCTGGCGAAGAAGACGGCGTTGGCGCAGAAGGTGTCTTAACCTTAGAACAAATGCTTACAGACCCAGAGCAAGCTGCAGACTTTGTCGCGAAGACGGGAGTGGATGCGTTAGCGATTGCCATTGGTACTTCCCATGGCGCATATAAGTTCAGCCGCCCACCCACTGGCGATATTCTGGCTATTGAACGTATTAAAGCAATCCACAAACGTTTGCCTAATACACACCTAGTTATGCATGGTAGTTCTTCAGTGCCGCAAGATTTGCTTGCAGAAATTAATGAGTTTGGTGGGGAAATTCCAGAAACCTACGGCGTGCCGGTGGAAGAGATTCAACAAGGTATTCGTCACGGTGTTAGAAAAGTAAATATAGACACGGATCTCAGACTGGCCTCAACCGCTGCTATTCGTAAGTTCTTAGCCGCTAACCCAAGCGAGTTTGATCCTCGTAAATACTTTGCGGCATCTCAGGTTGCAATGAAACAAGTAGTCATTGACCGCTACGAAGCCTTTGGCACGTCGGGACAAGCGCCAAAGTTACGGGTCAATTCGCTCGAAAAAATGTTCTCTCTCTATGCTTCAGGTGATCTAGATCCAGTCGTTAAGTAATGAGACTTTCTAGTAGCCTTTTACATGTCGCAACAAAGCTAGGTTTTGGCTTTGTTGACTGAGGCTCGGGGCCTTGGCCAGTTCGATGACGCAAGCCTTATTCATGCGCTAGCAACGCCGCCATTAGATGCTTCCACTTGGTGCACGCTAGATGCAAGGTTGCTGAAAGACTATGACCGGTTTTACGGGTTGCAGTTTATTGGGTTAGACAGACACCTAGCCCTTATCGAATGTGCTGGTGAGCGCATTGCTATGCAAGCCTTTGTACCAACGAGTCGTACGGTCCGCGCATGGGCAGTGGTTTGTCATGGATATTACGATCACGTGGGCCTATACGGACCTCTAATTAGAGATTTATTGCTGCGAGATATTGCGGTAGTAACATTTGACCAGCCCGGACATGGCCTTTCTACGGGTGACAGAGCGAATATTGCCGACTTTCAGCAATACGTCGATGTCATTGAAGTCATTCATAAGTTTGCAGCCAAGAGTGCGCTGGATAAACCATTGCATTGGTTTGGACAAAGTATGGGCGGTGCACTCGTCATGGAGTATTGGCAGCAGCGCAAGCTAGAAAAGCCAACCGGTGAATTGGTATTGTTGGCGCCTCTAGTGCGCCCCTATGCATGGCCTTTAATGCGCTGGGCTTTTGCTTTAGCTAAAGCGACGGTCAAGGCTCGCCCGAGAAATATGTCGTCCAACATGCAGAATCAAGAGTTTGTAAGGCTTCTCGCTGCAGATCCCTTGCAAGCAAAAGTGTTGCCGGTTAGTTGGGTGCAGGCAATGGTAAAATGGTTCAACCAGTTTGAAGCCTATCCTAGTTCAACTTTACCGCTGAATATTATTCAGGGGTACGAAGATCGTACGGTGAGTTTTCGGCATAACCTACGGGTGCTCAAACGCCGCTATTTGAACGCAGCCATCCATATAATTCCCGCAGCGCGACATCATTTAGTTAACGAGGTGCCAGCTATTTACGCTGAGATTTGGGCTTGGTTAGATGATCTGTGTGATTGGTACAAATTCAAAAGCTAAGGTTTGAGAGAGCACAAATGCTAGACAACATTTTTTCGCAGAAACAAATTCGCACAGATGCTGAAGGTCTGCAGGTTTGGGGTAAGGACTGGACTAACGGCTATCCGGTTGACCCAAGTGCAATTGTCTTTCCAGAAACTATCGAGCAAATTCAAGAGTTGGTGGCTTACTCTATTAGTGCAGGGTTGAAACTAGTTCCATCAGGCGGCAGAACAGGTTTGTCCGGTGGCGCGGTGGCGAGTAACTCAGAGGTTGTCGTCTCGTTTGATCGCATGAACAAAATTCTAGATTATTCTGCTAAAGATCGAATTGTTACCTGTGAGCCGGGTTTAGTTACGGCCAATCTTCAGGCCTTTGCGGAAGAGCAAGGCTTATACTATCCGGTAGATTTTGCTTCATCAGGATCTAGTCAAATTGGCGGAAATGTGGCGACCAATGCTGGTGGTATCAAGGTTATACGATATGGCCTTACTAGAGATTGGGTTGCGGGTATGAAAGTAGTAACCGGCACAGGTGCCTTATTGGACTGTAATGCCGGCTTGGTAAAAAATGCTACGGGTTACGATTTCAGGCACCTGATGGTGGGGTCTGAGGGCACGTTAGGCCTAATGTGTGAATTAGATATGCGCTTGGCGCCAAAGCCTGAGCCGCAGTTAGTCATGGTGGTTGGTGTACCTAAGGTAGTCGACTTACTAAATATTTTGCACACCTTTACCGACCAAATCACACTTTCTGCCTTTGAGTTTTTCTCAGATCTTGCGTTGACTAAAGTACAGGCTCATAGGGACTTGCCAGCGCCTTTAGCGGAGTCTGTAGCCTATTATGCACTGTTAGAATTTGATCAATCTTCACTAGCCCTAGCTGAACAAGCGTTTGCTCGTTGTATGGACGCGGGTTGGTTGGTAGATGGTGTCATCAGCCAGTCTGAGGCTCAGGCAAAATCTTTGTGGCAGCTACGCGAAGGTATCTCCGAAAGCCTCGCTTCCTACACACCCTATAAGAACGACTTGTCAGTGCGCATCAGTGAGGTGCCTGAGTTTTTGGCCGATGTGGACAGCTACGTTAGCGAGTCCTACCCAGAGTTTGAGGTGTGTTGGTATGGTCATATTGGCGACGGTAATCTGCATTTAAACATTTTGCGTCCACAAGATATGCCAGTTGAAGAATTCTTTAGCCACGGGCACAGCATGAGTCCGAAGATATTCGAAATTGTTGCGGCCCGGCGTGGCAGTATTTCGGCAGAGCACGGGGTTGGTTTGCTCAAGCGAGATTTTCTTGGCTACACCCGCAGTGAAGATGAGATAAAGCTAATGCAGGGGCTCAAGGCATTGTTTGATCCCCACCAAATACTCAATCCAAACAAACTGCTTACTACAAACGCAAACTGAGCATAGTGTCTAGACTTTGAGTATCTCATCGGCTGTCGCAAGAAACGCAACGCTTGCACATTGGTGGGCAAATAAGCCATTGCAGACAACGCCTGGAATATCGTTGATCTCAGACTCCAACAACAGTGCATCGCTGATGTTGAGTTCATGGACATCAAGTATCCAATTGCCATTGTCGGTCACTACACCTTCGCGCCATATTGGTTGTCCGCCGAGTTGTACTAAAGCGCGTGCAACTAAGCTGCGGGCCATAGGAATTACCTCTACAGGTAGAGGAAAGTTGCCGAGCCGGGTTACTAATTTGCTATGATCGGCAATACAGACAAATTCATCGGCACTGGCGGCGACAATTTTTTCACGAGTGAGTGCTGCGCCACCGCCCTTTATCATTTGTCTTTGGTCATTGATTTCGTCTGCGCCGTCGACATAAACGTCAACTCGGGGTGCAGTGTTTAAATCTAAAACGTGAATACCGTGGGCTTTTAGTCTCGCCGTGGAACCTTCGCTGGAAGATACCGCAGCATCGAAGGTATGTTTGATGGTCGCCAATGCATCAATAAAATGATTGGTAGTAGACCCGGTTCCTACACCGACAACACTGGTGGCTCCTAGTTTGGGGGCAATGTGTTTCAGCGCTGCTTGCGCTGCAAGTTGTTTGAGCTCGTCTTGTGAATAATTAATGTTTGGCCTCGGTTCGTAATGAAGTCGGTAGTGAAGTTGGAAAATGGTGACATGCTTGAAAATTATGTAAAGAAAATTCTCTCCTCAAGAGTCTATGAACTTGCTCAGGAAACACCTTTAACCCCTGCGCCCCTGCTCAGTCGACGCTTGGGTCCGCAGGTTTTTTTGAAACGCGAGGACCTACAACCTGTCTACAGTTTCAAACTGCGCGGCGCGTACAACAAAATCTCTAAGTTATCGGACGCGCAAAAAGCTGCGGGGGTAATTACCGCCTCTGCCGGTAATCATGCTCAAGGTGTAGCTATGGCTGCAAAACACCTGGGTATCAAAGCGATAATTGTTATGGGCCGCAATACTCCTAGTATTAAAGTCAATGCGGTAAAAGATCGTGGCGCTAAAGTTATATTGCATGGCGACAACTATGATCAAGCCTCAGTACATGCCAAGGAACTGTGTAAAGAACAAGGTTTAACTTTCATTCCACCCTATGACGACGCTGAAGTCATTGCCGGCCAAGGCACCATTGGCCTAGAAATTGTTAATCAACATAATGGCCCTATCGATGCGATCTTTATTCCGGTGGGGGGTGGAGGTTTACTTGCTGGCGTGGCGGCATATGTTAAACATCTGCATCCAGCGACTCGCATTATCGGTGTAGAAGTAGAAGGCTCCAATTGTATGGACGCGGCGCTTAGAGCAGATAAGCGCGTTAAGTTGCCTCTTGAAACACTAGATCTATTTGCTGATGGGGTAAGCGTTGCGCAAGCCGGAGCATTGCCCTTCAAGATTGCGCGAAAGTATGTTGATGAAATTGTTGTCGTCAATGTAGATGAAATTTGCGCCGCCATTAAAGATGTTTTTGAAGATACGCGCGGCGTTTCGGAACCTGCGGGCGCACTTGCGATAGCGGGGATGAAGCGATATCTGGCCGACAATTCAGGCTTGTCATCAGTGGTCGCCATTGTCAGTGGGGCGAATGTTAATTTTGATCGACTCAGGCACATTTCTGAGCGAGCGGAAGTTGGTGAGGATCGAGAAGCAGTACTTGCGGTTACCATCGATGAAGCTCAGGGCAGTTTCCTGAAATTCTGTCGCGCCCTAGGTAAACGCTCTATTACCGAATTTAATTATCGTTACGCCGATACTACTGGTGCGCACATTTATGTCGGGCTTGGTGTTGCCTCAAAAGAAGATCGCTTGAGTGTTGTAGACAGTTTGCAATCCAAAGGTTATCTGGTTTTTGACATGACCGATAACGAAGCTGCCAAAATGCATGTCAGACATATGGTAGGTGGGCACCGAATGACGGCTAGCTCTGAACTTTTGTATCGGTTTGAATTTCCCGAACGCCCTGGCGCATTGTTGCAGTTCCTTGCTGGTCTTGGCGCAGATTGGAACATTACGCTCTTTCATTATCGCAACCACGGTGCGGCTTGGGGGCGAGTGTTAGTAGGCGTCGATGCCAAACCCAGTGACAGCAGTAAGCTGCAAAAGTACTTGCAGCGCATAGGCTATCGATTTTGGGCAGAACAGGACAACCCAGCGTATAAATTATTCCTTGAATAAGTTGGCGTGGGCAGAGTGTTTATTGGTCAGAAAACTTCAGCCACTCTTCTTCGAAGACAAGTTTGGTAGTGTCGGTAATATGGTCGATATATAAACGGCCATCCAAGTGATCAAATTCATGCTGAACTATTGTTGCCAAAAAGCCTTTTAGCTCTAGCTCAGCTGGCTGGTTGTTTAGGTCGGTATAGCGCACTACTAAATGCTGGGGGCGTTCAACAAATCCTCT
>CAJJDH010000019.1 GCA_905182905.1 marine gamma proteobacterium HTCC2089
TATTCCTGACCTGCGCGGTAAACCACACCCGCGCTTGTTTGGTACGTTTCCGCGGGTATTGGGTCACTATGTGCGCGAACGCGGCGTGCTGAGTTTGCCAGAAGCTGTTAGGCGGATGACCTCATTGTCTGCGCGCACGTTTGGTATGGTGGATAGAGGTGAAATTAAATCTGGCTATCACGCAGATCTGGTGCTCTTTCAACCGGATGTGGTCATAGATCGCGCTACTTATGATGAGCCAATGCAAGCACCTGCTGGTATAGATGTGGTGGTTGTGAACGGTCAAATAGCGCTGCAAGGCGATCAGCATAGTGGTCTTGGCGCAGGACAAATGCTGCGCTATAGACGCAGTGCGTTTGCAACATGAAGTTCGACGTACGGGTTAGCCGTTGTGGTTGTTGTCCTTGGATGGGGTGTCGAGTAAATCGAAGACGCCTTCTTCGCGTAGAACGCGCATTCCTAAACGTTGGTTAGATACGCCATTGCGCAGACGGTAGTCAAAGCGCAATTTGCCTTCGCTTTCGTCTGCTGCGAAGTATCGGCAAGCAATTTGCTGCGTATTCGTTAAGCCATCACTCAACTCAATCAGGTGTGATGAAAACAAAAACAAACAGTCCTCCTTGCTGGCAAATCTTTGCAAAATTGCCAGTGACGCATCTAAAGCATCTTTTACGTTAGTGCCTTTGAATGGTTCGTCTAACAACGCAACCACCCTGTTACCGTCTGCAATTGCTTGAGCTACCGCTTTGGCACGTAATGCCTCAGCGCGAAAATAGCTCACACCGTTATGTAAATCGTCGCTCAGTGAAATGGCGCTAAACAAATGCTGTGCGGGCGTAAATTTGAAGCGCGTAGCGGGTACGCCCATGCCAAGGTGGGCAAGGTATAGGGCCGTAGCGATAGCGCGCAGATAAGTTGTCTTGCCCGCCATATTGGGGCCCGTTAAAAACACCACGCGCTTGTTTTGATCAAGTGCAACACTATTGGCTACAGCCGCTGGCACAAAAGGGTGAACCAAACCTTCTGCAGAAATAATTAACGAACCTTCTTCTAGGGTCGGCAGTATGAAGTCATTTTGGGTGGTCACGTCCGCCATGGCAACGAGAGCGTCTACTTCATAAACCAAACTCAGTAGCCGTTTGATCGCACTCTTTTCATCTAACCGAAAAACTTGGTCGAGGCGTAAGATTGTCCAAAACCATCCGCCGACATCATCGTCCTTTAACCGGCGGAAATTGGGTCGATTCAAAATCTCTTGTATTTCTGCAATGTACTCGGCAATTTCTCCGGCTGGCGCAGCCAAACTTGATTGAGCGATTAGAGCTTTTGCTTTGCGAATGAGTCGATTTGTTATCTGCACTCCAGTGATAATTTTATAGTAATACCGGTCGTGATTTGCACGCAATGAAAAGGCGCTAAAAGTGAATTCGATAACATTACGGTGAGTGATAACCGGCATTACTTCGCTAAGGTAAGCATGGGTGCGATCTAAGGCATAAGCGGTAGGTATTCGAGCGAACGATTCACGTCTTTGAACAATGTAATCAATGGCTGCTTGGGTGTGGTGGATACGTTTGGCAGAAGACCAAGGTCTACCCATACGTCGATAAAGCGCATCTGCGCCACCATCGCTGCTAGTCAAATTACAAAATTCGAAAATTGACTTGTCAGCAGAGGTAGAGGTGAAAATGTTCAGATCATTTAGTGTTTGTTGATCAAGTACAAGGGTGTCAGAGTCCATCAGCTCTCTCCTATAAGCATGCGGTCGTAGCCAAGGTCTGTTTGTAGCGCTGTTTAAGCTTTCTGTTTCTATCGGAGAGCAACAAATGGCGATTTAATCTGTTCATTACAGCAACCATAACCTAAACCCTAAACGGCAATCATAAAAAATAATAGCGACGGATGGCGCTTTTTCGCTATCAGGTAGTCCGTCAGGATGCTGGCGTGAGCCTTGCCTTCAACGTCACAAAAAAGCAGACTTCCCGCTAACAAAATTTCGCCAGCAATATCTGGCCCGCCAAAACCTTTTAAGACCATTGGAGTAGTAATGACCTTTCTAACAAGAAGCATAAATGATCATGTGTTGACTCTTACCATGTCTAGTCCCGACACGCGCAACGCTTTGACCGGCCCAGATCAGTTTGAAGATTTTGAGCGCACTTGTGACGAAATCAACGACAACAAGTCTATTCGCGCCGTGGTGTTAACCGGAGAAGGCTCAGCTTTCTGTGCCGGTGGCAACGTGAAGGATATGCGCGATCGCACGGGTCTTTTTAGCGGCGACCCCTATGATCAGGCGGACTCCTATCGACGCGGCATTCAGCGCATTCCACGCGCAATCTATGCGTTGAACGTGCCGATTATTGCGGCTGTAAATGGGCCTGCAGTTGGCGCTGGTTGTGATTTGGCGACAATGTGTGATATCCGTATCGCCAGTGAAAAAGCCATGTTTGCCGAGAGCTTTGTGAAACTAGGTATCATTCCCGGAGATGGCGGGGCATGGTTTTTGCCAAGGGCAGTAGGCTATTCTAATGCGTGCATGATGGCGTTTTCTGGAGAGGCGGTAAAAGCAGAAGCAGCGCTGCGAATGGGCTTGGTTTCTGAAGTTGTCGCAGCGGAAGAACTTGTTGCAAGAGCGCAAACTATTGCAGCAGGTATTGCAGCCAATCCACCTCACGCGGTGCGCTTAACTAAGCAGCTAATGCGCGCGAGCCAAAACGCGACTCTAGATGAGCTGCTCGACAAGTCGGCGGCTTTCCAAGCTGTTTGTCATGCCGAGCCAGACCATATGGAAGCGGTGCACGCGTTTTTTGAAAAGCGTCCAGGTAATTACCGCGAGCAGTAAGACTGTAATCTCCCATAAGGGCAGCATGTTTAGCGAATAGACATGCTTGCCCAAATTTTGCCCAATCTAAATATCTTCCAACCCATAGCTTAGTCACGCGTCTGTCGAGTAGTAATTTTGGTTTAAGGTAAACACCCATAACGTTCTCGAATATAGACTTGAAATTGATTCGTCTAACTCATCCGGAGAACGACTTTATTCTCCCAACCACTTAATTGCGCGTATCAATTCATTATCAAAACCATGGCTGGAGTATAAGGTCTTGGCTCTGTCATTTTTGTTGAACACATGCAGTGATAGGGAGTGCGCGCCACGAGACTTCACAACGTCCTCGGTATGTTGCAAGAGTGTTCTCCCTAATCCTTGACCGCGTGCTTCCGGTGATACAACTATAGCTTCTAGGTGTGCACTTGGCGCATGGCTTAGAAGCTCCTCACGCATGGTCACTAACACAAAGCCCAAAATACGGTCTGCGTTATTCACCGCAACGTTCAGAAAAGACTGATCTGCATTATCCGCTAACACGGCTTGCAGCAAGGGTACATCTCCGTGCCAAAGATCTTCTGGTTTACGTGCTTCAGGAATGTCGAAATCTGCAAGTAACGGTAACAACTCCATTAGTCTTTCTTGGTCGTTGAGGGTGGCGTTGCGGATAAAAATTTGGCTCATTTGCGTGCCTGATTGTTATAGTGGGGAGTGGTTCATCGGGGGCGCATTCTAAGCCCTGCAATTAGCGTTGTCAGTTCTGTCACCAAGGTTTTTAAATGACTTCATCTTCGGATTTTTTCTCGTCGCGGACGGCGATCACTCTGGTTGTCGCTAATATGATTGGTACAGGCGTGTTCACTAGTTTGGGATTCCAACTATTGGATATTCAGTCTGCGCCTATTATTTTGGTTTTATGGTTTATTGGCGGCGTTGTCGCCTTGTGTGGTGCCTTGTGTTACGCAGAACTAGGTGCAGCCCTGCCAAGGTCTGGGGGCGAGTACAATTTCCTTAGCCGTATTTATCACCCTAGCGCGGGGTTTGTGTCGGGTTGGGTATCGGTAACCGTTGGTTTTTCTGCGCCTACGGCTGCCGCGGCTATTACAGCTGCCACCTATTTCAAATCGGTCTTTCCTGAAACGCCAGTAATGCCTATGGGTTTAGGCTTGGTAGCGTTAATCGGTGCTCTACACTTTGGTAGTCGTCGTGGCAGCGCTAACTTCCAGCAGTTATTTACGTCTATCAAGATTTTGCTCATTTTGGTCTTTATTGGTGCTGCTTGGTGGCAAGTAGGTCAACTCCAATCTGTAGTTTGGGTGCCGCGTGTGGAGGATTTTTCTCTTGTTGGCACTGGCGCATTTGCCGTTGCATTGATTTATGTCAACTACGCTTACACGGGCTGGAATGCGGCTACCTACTTGAGTGGGGAGGTTGAAAATCCAACCCAAGCACTGCCGAGAATCCTCGTCATTGGCACAGCGCTGGTTACAGTCCTTTATTTACTGCTTCATGCCATGTTTTTGTCTGTGGCGCCTATGTCTGCGATGGCGGGTAAGGCTGAAATTGGTTTTGTGGTTGCGGGGTTTGCTTTTGGTGAAACTGGAGCCAAAGTGGTGGGGGTTATGCTAAGTATTCTGTTGATCTCCACAGTAAGCGCCATGTTGCTGGCTGGCCCGCGGGCATTACAAGTAATGGGACAAGATTTTCGCGTTTTTTCTTGGTTGGCCAAGGAGACGAAGAGCGGTGTGCCTGCAATCGCAGTAGGGCTGCAGGTTGCCATAACCTTGTTGCTCATCATTACTTCTAGTTTTGAAAGCATTATCATTTTCTCAGGCACCATTTTGGCGTTGAATTCATTGTTAACGGTGCTTGGATTATCAGTACTGCGGGTACGCGAGCCGAACCTACCTCGACCTTTTCGGCTGCCATGGTATCCGCTGCCTTTGGTGGTTTATGCGGTGATCGTCAGTTGGACGTTGGTTTATCTAGTTATTGAACGACCTGTTGAGGTGCTGTGGGCGCTAGGGCTTATTGCACTGGGTTTATTGGTCTATGTTGTTTCGGCAAAGCTAGAATCATCTACCCAGTGATTAGATATTACATTTAGCCCTCGCGCTTAATTTGGTCGCGTTTTATTTACCATATTGGACGTATTTTTGCGCCGTTTCCGCTAAGGTTTGCGGTTGATATTAAGCGCAAGTTTTGCCCATTGTTTTAGTGAAAAAAGGATTAGTAATGAGTCAGACACCACATTTAGCCGAATCCATAATAGACGGCGTAGCAACATTGACGATGAACCGTCCAGAAGCGCGTAACGCTATGAGCGCAGAGATGATTCAGGGTTTAATGGAGGCACTACCTCGGTTGGCAATGGACGCAAACGTGCGCTGTGTAGTGCTAACCGGTGCGGGTAGCGCATTCTGTGCTGGCGGTGATGTGAAAGGTTTTGCCGCTGCCGGAGACGGCACTGGTGCATCCACCCCGATAACGGTGGAGCAACGAGCACAGTCTTTACGCGGTGGTTTTGAGGTGGCTCGTATGCTGCATGAAATGCCTAAGCCTACTCTAGCGGCCATCCCCGGCGCTGCTGCTGGAGCTGGCTGCTCATTGGCACTGGCTTGCGATTTACGTATCGCAGTGGATACCGCCAAGATCACTACGGCATTTTCAAAAGTCGGGCTATCTGGCGACTACGGTATGTCTTACTTCTTGCCGTTGTTGGTGGGCCACACCAAGGCTCGGGAGTTGATGTTTACCGCTCAGGTCATTACTGGGGAGCAAGCATTGGCCCTCGGCATGATCAATAAATCAGTCTCCGCTGAGGCGTTTCCACAAGCTGTACAAATAATGGCGGCTGAACTTGCCTCACTACCAACGGTAGCTCTGGGTTATATGAAGAAAAACCTAAATGCGAGCAACACACTGAGCTTGAGTCAAATTTTGGACGGTGAAGCACAGTCTATGGCGCGGTGTTTTACCACTGAAGATCATAAGAGTGCGGCACAAGCTTTTGTGGAGAAACGCGCACCAGAATTTAAAGGTCGATAACTATGAGTTCTGGCGCTGGATCATCGGCTTGGGGTTCCACAGGTGGATTCTTAATGGCCTCAATTGGCTTTGCCGTGGGGTTGGGCAATATCTGGCGCTTTCCTTACGTTACTGGTGAAAACGGCGGTTCCGCATTTGTTATAGTCTATTTAGGCTGCGCGTTCCTAATTGGTGTGCCTATTTTGATGGCTGAGATAATGTTGGGTCGCCGAGGTGCTCTTAGCCCTTCGGCCTCAATTGCATCTGCTGCAGGCGATGCCGGATTATCCCGCCGTTGGTCTTGGGTTGGCGGGCTTACCGTGTCCACAGCTTTTCTTATTCAAATGGCCTACGCAGTCGTGGCGGGCTGGGTACTGTATTACTTTTACTTAGCTTTAACTGGCCAGATGCCTGGCGCAGACAGTCTCATCGCAAAAACGGCTTTTGATAATTTGTTACTCAATGTGCCAGTTTCTATATTTTGGACGGTTTTAGCCTTAGTTACCGCGGGCGCCATTATTTGCGCGGGAGTCCAACAGGGTATTGAACGGGCAGTGAAAATACTGATGCCAACATTGTTTGCGTTGCTGTTGGTGTTGTTTGTTTTCAATATCTTTGCTGGCGGAGTGCCAGAAACTTTGGCGTATTTGTTCTTACCAGATTTTTCTAAAATCAGCGCAGACACATTTCTTGCGGCTTTAAGTCAGGCGTTTTTCTCTATTGGGGTGGCCATGGGCGGGATGATGATGTTCGGTGCGTATCTGCCCAAGTCTATTTCTATTGGTAAGTGCGCGTTGATTATTGTTGCCGCTGATACAGGCGTAGCATTATTGGCAGGTTTAGTCATTTTTCCAATGGTCTTTAACAACGGCATGGCCCCTGACGCGGGTACTGGGCTTATTTTTCTAACGCTACCTTTGGCATTCCACCAGATGTGGGGCGGGGAAGTGGTAGCAGTGTTGTTTTTCTTGCTGCTTTCAGTAGCCGCCGTGACATCGATGGTCGGCTTAGCAGAACCTATTACTGGTTCAGTGATGCAATGGCTGAAAGTCTCTAGAGTCAAAGCTACATTGCTAGCCACAGGCACTTTGCTGCCGTTCAGTATTATGAGTGTTCTTACCTACAATCACTGGGCAGACCTCTCTTTATTTGGCAACTCGTTAGGCGCTCTGGTGGACTATATTCCTAACCAAGTCTTCTTGCCGCTAGGGGGCTTGCTAATCGCGCTATTGGTTGCGTGGCTCTTACCCAAGCAAATGGCTGCGGATGAGCTAGCTATTGAGAAACCACTTTACTTCAACGTTTGGTATCAACTGATGCGCTTTGTCGTGGTGCCCGCGATTTTTATTATTTTGCTGACTAACATTTAGTCAATTACGGCAAATTTCTGCACATAACAGGAAAGGATTGATTAGTGGAGTTGAGCTATAGAGGTAGCGTGAATAGTTGGGAGTGTGACGAAAACAATCACCTCAACGTAAGATTTTGCGAGCAAAAATTATGGCAAACCCTTTCTGCTGGGTTCATTAGCAGCGGGCTAATTAGTCCGAGTAAGGTTGATTTGCTGTTGTCGCGAACGCGCCGCCAGCATTCGCGCTTTCAAAATGAGTCTCGGCTAGCCGCGCCGCTTACGGGCTATTTTGGTTTGCTACAACACGAGGAATTCAATGTTATTGCTGAACTGCGCAATGATATTACTGGTGAAGTAGCTTGTTCAGCTGTCTATCAAGTTGCTGACTTAGCTAGCGTTGGAGAGCTCACATTTGAGTCTCATGAGTCTCTAAGCTACGCACTCCCGCGAGGTATTGCAGAGGATTTACCCTTCGCTAAGTTATCCTTGCCTGAGGCCTTGGATAAAGGTTTTCGGCCCATCGGGCAGGGTATCATCCAACAAGAAGAATGTTCTGGGTCTGGGCTAATGATGTTACACAACTACATGGGGCGGATTTCTGACTCTATGCCGCATTTATGGCGCAGTTTTGAAGGCGATGGAGAGCCGGATTCTAACGAAGGCGGTGCGGTGTTAGAGTTTAGAAAGCGATTCTATAGTCCACTAAAGCTGTCTGATCGTTATGTAGTAGTTTCAGGCATGCTTGATGTGGCACCTAAGGTACAACAATTTGCCCACCTAATGTTCAACCTTGAAACACAACAATGTAGTGTTTCAGCCCATGCAGTGGCTGTAAGAATGGACCTTATTGCAAGGAAAGCGAAATCGCTTAGCCCAGTAGAACAACAACGGTTACGTGGGCTGTGTATTCAAAGTTATTGAATGGCTTTGGCTGTCTTTAGCTAGTCAAATTAGTAAGAAAAAAAGACTTTGATCGAATAGCAGAAAAGACACTCTATCGGTTTTATACCCCTTCGACCCGCAACACTATTGCAGTTGGAGAGGTTAAGTTCCAACAATAAAAATTCCAACGAGAATGTGGAAAATATGAACATTTACGAACAGGATCTAGATCCCAACACCGCCAATTTTACTGCGCTATCACCTATTTCTATGATGCGCAGAGCTGCTAGTGTTTATCCAGATAAAGCGGCCGTGGTCTACGGCCAGCGGTCCGTCTCTTGGGGCGAGATCTATGTACGTTGCGCGAGTGTTGCAGCGGCTTTAACCAAGCGAGGTATAGGGCGTGGCGATACGGTGGCGATACTCAGCGCCAATTTGCCAGAAATGTTTGAGGCGCATTTTGCTATTCCAATGTGTGGGGCTGTGCTAAACGCCATCAATATGCGTTTGGACGCAGCTACGGTTGCCTTTATTTTGCAGCATGGTGAAGCTAAATTATTATTGGTGGACAAAGAGTTTGGACCTCTTGCTGAAGAAGCATTGGCGCTTATGTCGACACCACCTCCGGCAATCTTTATTGACGATGCCACTTATGCCGAAGGCAAATTGATTGGCGATGAAGGTTTTGAAGATCTCGTTCGGCAGGGTGCAGATTCCCCGTTAACTCAAATCTCAGCTGACGCCAGTGACTTTTTGCCAAAGGACGAGTGGGACGCTATCGCTCTAAATTATACTTCAGGCACTACAGGAAACCCTAAAGGTGTGGTCTCTCATCACCGCGGGGCTTATCTCAATGCAGTATCTAACGCGTTGACTTGGAACATGGGTGATCACCCAGTTTATTTGTGGACTCTACCAATGTTCCATTGCAACGGCTGGTGCTTTCCTTGGACATTGGCCGCCAATGCTGGCACCTCGGTTTGCCTGCGCCAAGTGCGTGACGATGCAATTTATCACGCTATGGCTGATTATGGTGTCACCCATTTTTGCGGTGCTCCAGTGGTGTTAAATACTTTGTTGTCTGCTAGCGATGAGCTGAAAAACCTTGTGCAACATGAAGTCAAAGTCATGACCGCCGGTGCACCGCCACCGGCCGCCATTATCCAAGCCATGCAAGCTCAAGGTATTGATGTAACCCACGTATACGGTCTTACAGAAACCTATGGCCCTGTAACTCTTTGCGCTTGGCGCGAGGATCTTTGGGGTGGGTTGGGCGAAGATGAAAAGGCTGTGCTGAAATCTCGTCAAGGAGTAGGCGGACAAATGTTAGAAGGTTTGATGGTTGCAAATCCTGAGACCATGCAGCCGGTGCCCAAGGATGGTCAAACTATCGGTGAGGTAATGATGCGAGGTAACAATGTGATGAAGGGTTATCTAAAAAACCCCACAGCCACAAGCGAAGCATTTGCCGGTGGATGGTTCCATTCGGGAGATTTAGCAGTTTGGGCTGAAGATGGGTACATACAGATTAAGGATCGTTCTAAAGACATTATTATTTCGGGCGGCGAGAATATTTCCAGCATTGAAATTGAAGATTTGTTATTCAAGCATCCAGATGTTTTGGAAGCAGCTGTTGTGGCAAAGAGTGATGAAAAATGGGGTGAGACACCGTGTGCTTTCGTCACCTTGCGTGATCCAACGAGCCAGTTGAGTGAGGCCCAGTTGATAGAGTATTGTCGTGAGAATTTAGCCCGGTTTAAGGTGCCAAAGAATATTGTGTTTACAGATTTGCCCAAGACTTCAACGGGTAAAGTGCAAAAGTTTGCGCTACGCGAACTAGCCGAGGCGCTTTAATGAACAAAGTGCTCGTGTTTGTATTGGCTTTACTTGTTCTAGGTGCTGCTGCAGCTGTATTACCAGTTGTTGATTGGCTAACAAGTTTTTTTGCATGGATTGAAAATAATCGACAAATTTCTTGGTTAGTCTTTAGCGCGTTTTATATTGCAGCAGTAGTCTTGCTGTTGCCCGGTAGTTTACTTACTTTGGGCGCGGGATTTTTGTTTGGTCTTGGCTACGGGTTTGCCATTGTTTCTTTTTCCAGCACAGTTGGGGCAGCTTGCGCATTCTTGGTTGGACGCTTTTTTGCCCGGGATTGGGTGGCGGATAAACTGTCGCTTATGCCTCGTTTTGCAGCCTTAGATAAAGCGATTGAAAGCAGGGGGGGCTTGGTTGTGTTCTTGTGCCGGTTGTCCCCGGTGTTCCCGTTTAACTTGCTCAACTACGCCATGGGCTTAACCGGCGTTAAGTTCCGCACTTATGTTTTTGTATCATGGATCGGCATGATGCCAGGTACTTTGCTGTTCGTGTACATTGGTTCAATCGCTGAGAATATAACCGGTATTTTGTCCGGACAAGTAGAAAGCCTGCCTGCTAGTAGCTGGCTATTTTATGGTGGTCTATTAGCAACTTTAGTGCTAACAATAGTTATTACACGCATATCCACCAAGACCCTTAACGAACATTTGCAGCAAGCACAAACTAACGAAGTTCAGACTCAGGAAGAGAGCAGTATATGAGTTATCCCGGAGCACATTTTGATGAGTTGAGTTGGCAGCTGTTGTGCCCAGAAGATTATGTCAATCCGCTTCCGAAGGTGAAATATCATCTGGTTGTAGTAGGTGCTGGGCCTGCAGGATTAATCAGCGCTATTGGCGCAGCTGGACTGGGTGCTAACGTGGCGCTAATTGAGCGTCATCGAATGGGTGGCGACTGCCTAAATGTGGGTTGTATGCCCTCTAAAGCACTCCTTAGCTATACCCAAGAAAACTCTAACCCGGATTTTGCGGGTGCGTTTTCTTGGCTGCGAGAAGTTCGCGCAGGTATTGCCCCCCATGATTCGGTAGAACGATATAGCGAAATGGGCGTGGACGTATTCCAGGGCGAAGCTTACTTTAATGCTGAAGGTCAGCTTCAGGTTGACAACATAGTATTTAATACTCGGCGTATCGCATTGTGTACCGGTGCTCGCGCAGGAATACCACCGATACCTGGCTTAGACCCTGCACTTATTTTGACTAATGAAAGTGTTTTTGATTTAACTACCCAGCCTGAGTCTATTGGTATTTTGGGTGGCGGGGCCATTGGCTGTGAATTGGCTCAAGTATTTTCACGATTAGGTGTGCGCGTTGAGTTATTTGAGCAAGCGCCTCGATTATTACCTTTAGAAATTCCACTAGCTGGAGAAATCTTGGCACAAAGCTTAGTTGATAGTGGCGTTCGCTTGCACTTGGGCGCAGCGGTTACCTCCATTGAAGGAGCGGGGACTATTCATACCTCTAACGGCACTGTGGTTTGTGAAAAAATTATGCTGGCTGCGGGCCGTAAACCTAATATAGAAAGTTTAAACCTCGGGTCGGCGGGTGTTGGCTTAGATAGCCGTGGATTTATTGCTGTTGATGAAAAGTTGCGTACAACTAAAAAACATATCTATGCCGCTGGGGACTGCGCAACCACACTGCAGTTTACCCATCACGCGGATGCTCAAGCGCGAGCGTTGATACAAAACGCATTGTTCCTACCCACGGCAAAAGTTTCCGGTCTTGCAGTGCCGCATTGTACTTATACCTCACCGGAGATTGCTTCAATTGGACCATCGTTAGATGCGCTTGATAGTACCGGCGTTGCCTACGATCGCTATGAATTTGATTTAACTGAATTAGATCGAGTGAAGGCTAAACCGTTCACCAGTGTGGAAAAATCTAAGGCCCATGGCGGTTACGCATTAGTGGTAACCGCGAAAGGTTCAGATCGAATTTTGGCTGCCACAATTATTGGCGCAGATGCTGGTGAACTATTGGCGCCTATTTGTTTGATGATGTCGAATAACTTAGGCTTGTCCGCAGCGCAAAAAACGATATTTAGTTATCCCACGCGCAGTGAGTTTTTGAAACGTTTGGGTGATGCATACAATAAGAGTCGGATGACACCTAGAGTCGCCAGTATTTTTAGCTGGTGGTTGAAGCGTTCGCTTTAACGACCTTGCGTACACTGGGTATTGGATTAGATAAGAATTAGGATAAGAACATGAACTGGCTTAAAGCAAGATATGGAATATTGGTTTGCCTGCTGTTGGCAGCATGTGGTCCGCAGCCTGAGCAGTCTGCGATCCAACCCGCGGCTACCGGTAGTGCATATCAAATGATGACTGAATATCTTGAACCTGCTGCAGATAAAATTTGGGATTCTGCAGGGGCGATCATTACCATCGAAGGCGAAGAAGATTTGCAACCAACCACAGACGAAGGTTGGGCTGCGGTAGTGCACGCCGCAACTGTAGTGGCAGAAGGCGGTAATCTACTGATGCTTAAAGGCTATGCAGCAGATCAGGGCGACTGGATTGAGTATGCTCAAGGCTTGACCAAAGCAGGGTTGAAAGCTCGACAAGCAGCATTAGACCAAGATGATGAAGCCCTATTCAATGCGGGTGGCGAAATTTACAACGTCTGCCGTGCATGCCATAACAAATACATTGTCGAAGCTGGGGTCGAAGCTGGGGTTGAAGCTGGGGTTGAGGCCAATGAGTGAAGCTAAAGCTGATAATTTGGGCATCATTTCGCTGGCTTCAGTTATCGCGGCGGCATTGGCCCTAGTGCTGTTTGTGTTGCCTGCTGAGTACGATATAGATCCAACCGGCGCTGGCGAGCTTATGGGCATTAAGGGTATGGCGGGTTACAGCGTTGCGGCACTATCTAAGCAGGCAGAACCTTACTATAGCGACAGCGTTGCTTTTCCGTTAGCGCCTTTCGAATCCATAGAGTACAAGTACGACCTAGCGCAAGGTCAGAGTATGGTATTTACCTGGCAGGCAATTAGCGCCTCAAATGATCCAGAAGCTGAATTGATCTTTGATATGCACAGCGAAGAAGAGGGTACTGATCCAGAAGATTCGGTGAGTTTTGATATTGGGCGTGGTGGCCAGGCCAGTGGTTCATTTGTTGCACCATTTAATGGGATCCACGGCTGGTATTGGGAAAATAGAACCGGCGAAGAAATTATGGTCGAACTTGCGACCACTGGTTTTTATAGCAAGGCGACTACCTACGGACCCAATGGTGCATTTAGCAAATCGTTTCCAGAAAAGCCCGCTGCTGACGAGGTAAATGGCCAGTAGGAGGTTGCAACGGTAACAACGAAAACGACTGCGCCCTATACAAGGTTGTGGGGTAGCAAGTCAGTTGCTCCAATGGCTGTGCACTTCTGACAACTCTGCCCTAGCACGCTCTTGCGGTCGTTCAGCAGCTGAGCCAATGTATAGATAACCTGCTACACGCTCACCTTCTACTAGACCTAATGCCTCATCCACACCTTTGTCGTAGGCGTACCACTCAGTCAGCCATTGGGCAGTAAAACCCATTAGATTGGCCGCGACCAAAAGATTCTGACATGCCGCACCAGCGGAGAGGGTCTGTTCCCATACTGGGATTTTGTGCTCGTACTTAACTCTGCTAATGACTGCAATGACATTAGGGGCACGCTCAAATCGTGCCTGTTCATGAGCAATTTGTGCTTGGGTAGCATCTGGTTTTTGTGTTTGAAAACACCGGCCTAATACTTCGCCAAATGCAGTTCTGGCATCGCCACTAAATTCAATAAACCGCCAAGGCGCCAGCTTGCCATGATCGGGGACGCGTATGGCCGCCTGAAGGATCTTTTGCATCTGCTCGTCACTCGGCCCCGGTTCAAGCATATGTATTACTTTCACAGTCCGACGTTCAATTAAACGCTGTACTGCGTCCTCAAGAGAATTTTCTGGATACACATCTATGGCCTGATAAAACGGTGTGCAATTGTAGCGAAATTGAGCAGCATTGCGGATTATTCCGCGCAGATATTAGTAAATAGACTTGCGCAATAGATGACTTCTGCGTGGTGGTCTGATGAAATAGTGGACTAATTATTGGAGAGTAAAATGGACGTCAAAGGTAAGAAAGCGCTGGTATTTGGCGGTACTTCAGGTATCGGTCTAGCAACTGTCATGCAACTACAAGCCTCCGGCGCGAATGTGGTGGCCATCAGTCGAGACCCCAGCAAGGCTGGAGATATTCCTGGGGTGACTTTGCGAGGCTGTGATGTACGAGATGCAGATGCGTTAACTGCACTGTTTCAAGCAGAAGGCCCTTTCGACATTCTCATCTCCGCAGCTACTGGTGGCAGCAGGGCGGCTGGACCTTTCCTGCAAATGGATATGGCTGGCTTTCAAGGGTCATTCGACAAGCTTTGGGGTTACACCAATGTTGTACGTTTAGGTGCAGAGTATCTAACAGATCACGGCAGCATAGTCTTAGTCAGTGGTGCGCCAGCACGTCGCGCTAAGCCCGGGCAGGCAGCTATTGCTGCGGTTGGCGGCGCTGTAGAGCAGTTCTCAAGAGCTGTTGCAGCAGAGTTAGCGCCGAGGCGCATTAACGTGGTTAGCCCCGGGGTGATTGATACACCAATGTTCGGCAATGACGCCGATGCACGCGGCAAAATGCTCGAGGGTGCAACTGGCAAGAATTTGATTCCTCGCGCGGGCACGCCAGACGAAGTAGCTAAAGCAATTGTTTTTGCTGTCGAAAACGATTTTGTCACTGGCACCACTATCGAAGTAGATGGCGGTTGGATACTGAGTTAAGCCGTTTATTGATTGCTCTAAGGGCAGTACTGCGCTTGGGGTATTTGAGGGCTTAAAGTGTCGCTGTATTGCTCTCCACACCCAAATACAAACGTCCAGTCAGCTCTAGGGTACTGGGGGCGACCATAATGTGCTGGGTAGTCATGTGCACGTCGCGGAAGTGTTGTTGCAGTTTTGAGTTGTGATACACCGCGCTACCAGCGCCTAGGGTATACATGGCATCAACCACTTTCACACTGGACTCCACTGCGTGGGTGGTCGCTAGGCGGATGTCTCGCCGCATTTCTATAGTTACCTTGTTGCCTTCAAGTGCTTCCTGCCAAGCGATGTCTATTGCGCTATAAAAGAATGCACGTGCGCTGCGCAGTGCAGCTTCAGCTCGCGCAACTTCAATATGGGTGTGCGCTCGAGTGGCAAGGGTACTGGATGTCCCTACGCGCTTTTTACTCGCAGCCAATGTTACCAGTTCGTCCAACGCCGCTCGGGCAATGCCCATGGCTACGGCTGCTATGCCAAGGGCTAATAAAGTGAAGTGTGGAAATTGGTATAGCGGGCCGGCAGGGGGTTTTTGTTTCACCAAACCCACCACATGCTCATTTTCGATTTTTAAGTTGCTCACACTATAGTCAGTGCTGCCGGTACCTTGCAGGCCACTGACATGCCAGGTGTCGGCAAAATCAATAGCACTTGCAGGCATTAAGCACATGCTAGTCGGCGCCTTTGCATTCAGTATTTCACCGGCAGTATCCAGAATACTGCACCCTCCCAACACCCAATCTGCATTTTGTGTTCCAGATCCCCATTGCCATTTGCCAGAGACTCTAAACCCGTCTGTGTCTTGGACAGCCCTGCCGGTGGGGGCGAACACGCCAGCGATCATGGTTTCGGGTTTGGTGAATATTGCTTTTGCTGTACCTGCTGGAATTCTCGCAAGGGTAGAGCCACTAGTAGCTGCGATGAATGCGACCCAGCCGCAAGCCGCGTCGCCTTGGGCGAGGCGCTCAAACACTCTGGCGCTATCTGCAGGTGAGGTTTCTAGGCCACCAATATCCGTCGGCACGTACATACGGTAAAAGCCCGCCGCAGCCATGGCGTCTGAAACATCTTGGGGTAGACGCCTTGTTTGTTCAAATTCAGCACTGCGTTGAGAGAATTCATTACCGAGTTGCTCGGCGGCATTAAACAACATTTGTGTCGGCATAATATATTCTTCTCGATTGCTTCTGGATTAAGTCGCTAAAAAGTAACCCGATAACTGATAGCCGACCAAAAGGTAGCCGGCAAACATTAGCGTCATGTTTGCAACAGTTGCTTGGCGATCAAAGGCAGTAGTCCTTCGCCACATGGACATTAGGGCAATAATGGTCATAAGGGCCAGCAGTTGTCCGATCTCAACCCCAATATTAAAAGCTATTAGATTGGCCAAAAGGCCTTCTTGGGACAAGCTGATTTCTTGTAGTTTAGTAGCCAGACCAAAGCCATGAAAGAAGCCAAAAACTAGCACCGCCCAACGGGTATTGATGTGCAGTCCCAAGCGATCAAAACCACCCAGATTCTCAAATGCCTTATAAACAACTGAGAAACCTATGATGGCATCAATGAGATAGGGGTTGGCAGGTATGTCGAACCATACGCCAACAATAAGTGTCAGGCTGTGGCCTGCAGCAAAGAGCGTAACGTATATACCTACATCTCGAAGCCGGTAAAGAAAAAATATGACGCCAGCGAGGAATAGTAGGTGGTCGTAACCGGTGACCATGTGCTTTGCCCCAAGGTAAAAGTAGGGCCAAAAGTGAAATCCTTCTTTGCCCTGAAGGAAGCTTGCATCGCCTTCAGCGACGCCGTGGGCAAGTACGCTTTGACTGAGGATTATGCAGGTCACTGCTAAAGCTATGGTGCTTAGGCGGGCTAAGGTGTTATGTAAGTTTGCCATTGAGATGCTATCTACTCGCCGGATATGCGTTGATTAAATTCAATCATATTGCCGCTAGGGTCGTGGGCAAATATTTGTCGGCATACGTTGGGAATCTGAATTTCTTTCGAGTATTTGATGTCGTGTTTTTTCAGAACATCTGCGACCGCATTTAAATCGCTGACTAAGAACGCAAAGTGTTGTTCTTTAAGGGGTTGACCGCTGTCCTTGCCGAGTAAGTGTATTTCTTGATTGCCGGCCTTCAGCCATGCGCCGGGAAAACCCAAGTCAGGTCTCGGCATGTCCTCCAACTCGAGCACATCCACATAGAATTGCTTGGCGCTGTCGACATCTGTGACATTGATGGAAACGTGATGTATGCCTTGGGTAATCATCGATTTCTCCCAAATTAGGTGATTCAAAAAGCCGGTCGAAAATACCTGCCCTCGCGCTCTACAACAAGAGCAGGCTATTTCTTTTTACCAAGCCGACTGCTTGGTTAACTACCTAATACTAATTAGCCCTGTAAGCTTGCGAAGGTTTTGCCTTCAGCAACCAGACGTTCTAACAACGGAGCTGGTTCCCATATGGCGCCACCGTACTCCTGTTGGAACCCCTTGATGTCGGCAAGGATATTTTCGAGACCAATTTGGTCAGCCCAGAACATAGGTCCGCCGGTTACTTCAGGGAAGCCATAGCCATTGATGTAAACGATATCAATATCACATGGGCGAATGGCAATGCCGTCCTCCAATATCCGTGCACCTTCGTTGATAAGTGGATACAGGCAACGCTTGAGTACTTCGTCATCGTCAATAGTGCGACGTTCAATGCCAAGCTCTGCAGAAGTCTCTTCCACTAGTGCGACAACCTCTGGGTCGGCTTGGCCAGCTCTACTGCCTTCAGGGTAGATATAATAACCGCGATTATTTTTTTGACCATATCGATCCATTTCACAAAGCTTATCTGCAACGCGTGCAGTAATAGGCACGTCCTCAGGTTTCATGCCGCTGAGTTTGCGTGCACGCCAACCGAGATCAAGACCTACAAGATCATTCATCTGGAATGGACCCATGGGCATACCAAATTGCAGTAATGCATTATCCACTTGGTAGGGTGTTGCGCCTTGGAGAATGATTTCGCCAGCCTGACGAGTGTAGCCAGCCAACATTCTGTTACCGATAAATCCTGGTGCATTACCAGATAAAACTGCGATCTTATTCAGCGTTCTACCCAACTTCATTGAGCTAGCGATAGTTTCGTTGCTGGTCTTGCCGCCGCGGACAATCTCTAACAGTTTCATAATGTTTGCTGGGCTAAAGAAGTGCAGGCCAATGACTGCCTCGGGACGAGAAGTAGCTTCTGCCATTTTATCTATGTCTAGCGCAGAGGTATTACTTGCGAGTATTGCGCCAGGCTTAGCAACTGCGTCCATCTTCTTGAAGGTATCCACTTTTACGTCAATGTTTTCGTATATGGCTTCAAGGATTAAGTCCGCAGAACCAAGGTCTTCAAAGTTTGTGGTGCCAGTTAATAGTCCCATGCGCTTATCAACTTCTTCTGCACTCATACGTCCGCGCTGCACTTGGATGTCATAGTTGCGCTTGATCACGCCAATGCCACGATCCAATGCTTCCTGATTCATTTCCAGTGTGGTTACAGGAATGCCAACATTTAGGAAAGACATAGTAATGCCGCCACCCATGGTGCCGCAGCCGATGACAGCAGCTGTGTCGATCTTTTGCGTCGCAGTATCTTTAGGCACATCGGGAATCTTCGATACCTCACGCTCGGAGAAGAACATGTGAATAAGCGATTCACGCTGTGGGTGCTTGAGGCACTTAGCGAAACATTCTTGCTCAACGGCCATGCCCGCATCGAAATCGCCAAGATTCACGGCAGCTTCAATACATTGTACGATCATTTCAGGAGCAAAACGCTTGCGCATTTTTCGTGCGGCATTTTTTCGTGCGGCATCAAACATTTCGGCGTTGCCACGATCTTGGGCGACAATGTCTTCTTCGTCGCGAATACGGCGCACAGGGCTGCCTTTAGCAATTATGTCCGCAGCAAATTTCATGGCGCTTTCTACAACATCACCCTCGGCTAATGCGTCAGCAATTCCCATAGCGGTTGCTTGTGGGCCGGGAATAGGGTCCCCTGAAAGAATGAAATCCAGTGCTTTCTGCGCGCCGATAAGTCTGGGTAGTCTTTGGGTGCCGCCTGCACCGGGAAGAAGGCCCAGTTTTACTTCAGGAAGTCCAACCGGTGCGCTAGGTGCGATCACACGATAATGACAACATAGCGCAACTTCCAAACCGCCACCAAATGCGGTGCCGTTGATAGCTGCGATAATGGGCTTAGCGCTGTTTTCCATAGTCGTTAAGCAATCATGCAGGCTAGGACCTTCGGATTTGCCGCCAAACTCAGAAATGTCAGCGCCAGCGATGAAAGCACGTCCAGCGCCGGTCAAAACGATTGCTTTAACGTTGTCATCAGCCAATGCAGCGTTAACGCCATCATGAAGCCCTTTACGTACACCCGAGGAAAGTGGGTTAACGGGTGGGTTGTCGATGGTCATGAGGGCGGTGTCGCCTCTGAGTTCGTAATGCACGGTGCCTTTCATATGGAGTCTCTCCAGAGTTACTAAAAAATAGAAGGGGAAGTTTGCCGTAAGTCGCAGCCTAAGCCTAGGGTTTCTGGTCTGATTTGCGGAAACAGGAGGCTTGGTCTGAAAAATTTGCCCGATTCGGTGTAATTGCTGATTCCTTCGACAAATAGATAGGTAGAATAGTGACCTCTAACTTAGATTATGCAACCCATAAGCCTTTTGAGCGTAGATTAACCAACACCTGATCGAGGTATTTATCAGCAACTTTCTCCTTGCCTTTAGCCAACCTAAATGAGCACAACTTCGACTTTCGTTAAGGCCGACTTCCACATGCACAGCCAGCATTCTGATGGCAGTTTAAGCCCGCATGAGCTGCTAACCCTTGCTTTGGAAAGACAAGTGGATCAGATAGCGATCACCGATCACGACACGATATCCGCTTATGCTGAGTTAGCTGATTCGCCTGTTGCAGAGCATGCAGATCTAAAACTTATCCCTGGCTGTGAATTTTCTTGTTTATGGTCGGGTCGAAATATTCATGTGGTAGGCCTTAATTTAGATCTGCAAGATTCTGGGCTGACACAGGCTATGGAGGTTCAAGCCAGTGCGCGTGCTGACAGAGCGCAATCAATTGCCAATATACTCGAGCGCAAAGGTTTTAAGGGTACTCTTCAGGGTGCTCAAGCCAACGCTGCTGGCGGCACCATTGGTAGACCTCATTTTGCCCAGTATCTCATTGACGCCGGTTATGTGAAAAACATGAAGCAGGCCTTTAAGCAGTACCTAGGGGCGGGTAAACCTGGCGATGTAAAAGCAAATTGGCCCGATCTAGAGCGAGCATGTGATTGGATTCGCGGCGCTGGAGGGATTGCTGTATTAGCGCATCCAATGAAATACGGCATAACCCTGACCAAACTGCGTAAATTGTGTGATGAATTTAGTGCAGTGGGTGGGCAAGGTTTAGAGGTTATTTCCGGTGCTCAAGATCCGGTGAAGACCAGTACTCTTGCAACGCTAGCGACAGATTTTGGCTTTTATGCCTCGACGGGTAGTGACTTTCATCGTCCCGGCCAGCCTTGGGCGGAATTGGGTAAGGTGCCAGCCTTGCCTGTGAGCTGTACACCTATCTGGCAGTGTTGGCCGTGACCTTCAAGTGACCTTCATATGAGTATATCCATTGATCAATCTATTCAGGATGTTCTGATTGTTGGCGGCGGCGCCAGCGGTTTGATGTGTGCTATTCATGCAGGTTACGGCGGGCATCAAGTGCTGGTGCTTGAGAAGGGTCCTAAGGTGGGGCTAAAGATTTTGGTCTCCGGCGGAGGTCGCTGTAACTTTACTAATCAGCGAGTTGATCCTAACGAGAATTTTCTTTCCCAGAACCCGCATTTTTGCATTTCAGCGTTGAAGCGTTATCCGCCTGAGCGGTTTATCGAAATGGTTGAAAGCCATGGCATTGATTACCACGAAAAAAAGTTGGGACAGTTATTTTGCGATCATAATGCCAAAGACATAGTGACCATGCTTTTGACTGAAGCTGAATGGGCGGGTGTAGATATCCGCACGGGTTCAGAGGTCAGCTCAATAAAGAAAGACGCAGACGGCATTTTTTTTGTGACTGCAGGCGTGCAGGTGCATCGGGCGCGTAAAGTGATTTTAGCGTCCGGTGGGCTGTCTATGCCGAAAATTGCCTCTGATTTAGCTTTTCGCACTGCCAATGAATTGGGTCTAGAGGTAGTGGCTCCAAGAGCAGCATTAGTTCCGCTGACTTGGAATTCAGGTGATAAGGAGTCTTTTGTAAATTTGAGTGGTATTGCACTAGATGCAAACGTTAGCTGTGGGTCTGTGAGCTTTCGTGAAAATATACTTTTTACACACCGTGGATTGAGCGGACCTAGTATGTTACAAATTTCATCTTTTTGGCGCGAGGGCGAGACCATCCAAATCAACCTCTTGCCAGAAGTAGATGCGCGGTCATGGTTGTTAGATGAGCGCGTTGCTGGAACTAAAGCGCTTCTCTCAACTGTACTCAAAAAGCATCTGCCAAACCGCTTGGTCGAATATATGAGCGAGCACTGGTTTGTAGATCAAAAAGTAGCCAGCTGCACCCACGCTGAACTAAATGATTTGGCCCTGAACCTCAATGCATGGCCCTTTCGTCCGGGTGGTACAGAGGGTTATCGAACTGCCGAGGTAACATTGGGTGGCATTGCTACCACTGAGGTTTCATCAAAAACATTTGAGGTGGAAAAAGTTCCAGGTTTTTATGCCATAGGGGAAGCGTTAGATGTGGCTGGCTGGCTTGGAGGGTATAATTTCCAATGGGCTTGGGCTTCTGCATATTGTTGCGCCGTTAATCTTTAACGATCCGTTTGCACATTTATTCAGCCACCGGCATTCCTTTCAATTATCATGGTACGTAATTAATTGGTTGATAAATCGGTAATCTACCGCGTGGCGTGTACTTAAATCACTTCATCATATCGTAATTATATTTGTTCTAGGCAAGGCGCGTAATGCGCCTAGAAACTTATTCAGTCGTTGACGACTGGTAGGTGAGGTCTAACAAATTTTACGAGGTTGAATATTATGAAGAACGTAAAAGTTTCTTTAGGGTTGGCGCTGTCTTTTGTTCTCTTGCTCTTTTCATCGCAGATCTATGCGCAAGATAGTTCGCGTCAGGGAAACATTGCCTATTCGAATATTTCCTTCTTTGCTCATGGTGGGGAAGGTGTTCTAGATGCTGATTTTACTGGCGGCACTGTTCGAGGTAGCTATGCGTTTTCAGAACGCTTTTTCTTTCTTGCCGATTACTCGAGGCAGCGGACAGACGACACGATTACTATTGGGCCGGTGGCAACTAAAGTAAGCACCCAGCAAGGCCATTTAGGGCTTGGATTTCATACGCCCGTTGCCAGCAATACCGACTTCGTACTGACCTCACAGTATGCCGTAGCCATTGTTGAGTTGCCTCAGCAGTCCGTGACGACCGAAGGCGTATTGGTGAATTTTGGCTTACGCTCCCGCGCTATAGATCGCTGGGAGTTGGCTGTGGGTGGCAATTATTCCTCTCAGTTAGATCAAGGAGAAGTAGGCTACTCCCTGAGTGGCCATTACTACCTTAAGCCTCAAGTTTCGCTTGGGGTAAATGTAGAGTCGGTGTTTGATGTTAAGGTTTATGGAGTGATACTAAAACACGATTTGTAGGTTGCGTTACGCGTTAAGTGGTGGCGAATATTGCGCAGCCTAGTGCGTTTAGTTTGAATGAATGTATTGGGCTGATTAATTCAGGCAAATGAAATTTGACAGCTGTAGATTTTAGCGCCTACACCACCTTGTTCCCTTGTTCCCTTGTTCCCTTGTTCCCTTGTTCCCTTGATACCTGTCTGTCGTGCACGCTATTGTTTGAACTTCTCGCCGTAATCATTATGCTAGGCGTCCTCTTTATAGGCGCCTCATGGAGCCTTGATCCTGCATCAATGCAGCACTTATAGAGCCACATAGCGCCGGTTCTATCCAATGAGTAAGAGCGAATTCAATAACTGTTTCAAATAACTTTTAAATAAAAGGAAATGTACTGTGAACAATGCAACGAAGTTCTATATCAATGGTGAGTGGGTTGAACCTACTACAAGCGAAACTATCGACGTTATCAACCCAGCAACTGAGCAGTCTATTGGCCAGGTAGCAATGGGTGGCGCAGCTGACGTAGACAAGGCTGTAGCGGCGGCAAAAGCGGCTTTCGAGACTTTTTCTCAGACAACTAAAGAAGAGCGTTTGGCGCTTTTAGAAGCCATTGTTGCTAAGTATGTTGAGCGCATGGGTGATGTCGCAGCTGCGATTAGTGAAGAAATGGGTGCGCCACTTGGTTTAGCCAATAAGGCGCAAGCGCCTGCTGGAGCGGGTCATTTTATGACCACTATGAACGTTCTCAAAGAATATGAATTTGAAGAAGACATTGGTACCTCCCACATCATTAAAGAGGCGGCTGGGGTTTGTGGTTTCATCACACCTTGGAACTGGCCGATCAATCAGATCGCCTGCAAAGTTGCGCCAGCTATAGCAGCAGGTTGCACCATGGTACTTAAGCCTTCTGAAGTTGCGCCATATAACGCAATTTTATTCGCAGAAATTTTGCATGCCGCAGGTGTTCCAGCGGGAGTATTTAACCTCGTTAACGGTGACGGACCTGTAGTGGGTGGAACGCTGTCCGCACATCCAGATGTAGACATGATGTCATTCACAGGTTCAACCCGCGCTGGCGTAGAAGTGGCCAAGAATGCTGCGCCTACCGTTAAGCGTGTTGCTCAAGAGTTAGGTGGCAAGTCTGCGAACATTATTCTTGATGACGCTGATTTCGGTAAAGCGATTGCTCGCGATGTATTCGGTTTAGTCACTAACTCTGGACAAAGCTGTAATGCGCCAACGCGTATGTTAGTGCCTATGTCGCGTATGGATGAGGCTGCTGCGGTTGCAAAGGCTGCCGCTGAGAAAGTTAAAGTTGGCGATCCAAATGCTGAAGACACCATGATCGGGCCGGTTGTTTCTGAAGTGCAGTACAACAAGATTCAGGCCCTTATTCAGGCGGGGATTGATGAAGGTGCGCGTTTAGAAACTGGTGGCACAGGTCGTCCAGACGGTCTAAATGCTGGCTTCTATATCAAGCCCACTGTTTTCTCTCACGTAACCAATGATATGACCATTGCTCAAGAAGAAATTTTTGGGCCAGTGCTAACCATGATCGGTTACGAAGATGACGAAGATGCAGTGCGCATTGCAAATGATACGGTATACGGGCTGAGTGGCTATATTTCCTCTGAAAACACAGATCGAGCAAAGAACATTGCACGTAAAATTCGCACAGGCAACATTCATTTGAATGGCGCTCCCGCTGATCAAAATGCACCGTTCGGTGGCTACAAGCAGTCTGGTAATGGTCGTGAGTGGGGCCGCTACGGTTTGGAAGAGTTCCTGGAAACTAAGGCAATCATGGGTTATACGCCAAAGAGCTAGGCTTATTTTTGATGAGCTCGTACTAAAAACCCTCGTTTAAACGAGGGTTTTTTATTTGTGCAGTCTAAAAGTCTGCCGTGGGCCTTTATATATTTCCCAGCTATGCTTTTAGCGCGCATTGCTCTGCTAGTATCAACTTCGAGTCTTTGCTCACCTTTAATAACAGTTGAGAGTTGTCTATGCCCAGCTTTGCAAGCCTTCAAGGTCTTAAAGTAGTTTCCTTAGAGCAAGCGGTTGCTGCGCCACTGTGCACACAGCGGCTGGTTCAAGCAGGTGCTGAAGTTATTAAGATAGAGCGTCCACAAGGAGATTTTGCGCGGTATTATGACGCTGCTGTCGCGGGTGAAAGTAGCTATTTTGTTTGGCTAAACGCGGGCAAAAAGTCTGTAGCTTTAGATCTAAGAGAAGCGACGGATAAATCAGCTTTGTTGCAGATTATCCAATCCAGTGATGTATTGGTGCAGAACCTGAAGCCTGGGTCTCTAGCAGGGCTGGGAGTTGACCTTGATCTTCTGCATGCCCAGCGCCCGGAATTTATTTCGCTTTCAATTTCCGGTTTTAGCCCCGATGGGCCGGGGCACAAGCGTAAGGCCTATGACTTGCTCATGCAGGCCGAGTCTGGGCTAGCGCAGATTACCGGTAGTGCCCATGAGCCAGGCCGTGTAGGTGTGTCTATTGTCGACATTGCTACAGGGCAGTTTGCTTATGAAGCTATATTGGAGGCTCTGCTAGCACGTAACGTTGCCTCGACTTCTTCCCAGCCGTCCTCTACAGGCTCAAAAATTGATATTTCCATGTTTGATGCGGTAGCTCATTTGCTTGCGGTTCCTTATTTGCTCGATCGTTACGGGGGTGCGGCTCCCATGCGTGTGGGTTTAGCGCACCCTAGTATTTGTCCCTATGGTGTCTTTGCTAGTGCGGATGGCGTGAGTTTCATTATGTCCATTCAGAACGAGCGAGAGTGGCAGCGATTTTGCCAAGTAGGTATTGAGAATCCTGGGCTTGCGTTGGATGAGCGTTGCGGCGATAACCCTACTCGAGTGGCAAATAGAGTTTATGTAGATGCCACAGTTCAATACGCTTTTGCCCAGTTAAGCTATCAAACCATCAGCCAGAGGTTGGACCGTGCCGATGTTGCCTTTGCCCCTGTGAGTGAGATTTCAGCTCTTAAAGAGCACCCGGATTTTCATACCGAAACCGTGCGGGTTGGGGATATTGATATTGAGTTGCCTCGCTTGCCCGGATCCTCAAATCGACCGCCTCGAATGACTAAACTGCCAACGTTGGGTGAACACACTCAAGAGGTCCTTAACAGCCTTAAATAGTGCCTTACTTAGCGCCCTTAATAGAGTCGTGAATAGAGCGCTTGGCCTAGCACAATTCCATGGGTTGGAAGGCATTTTGTTTTAGCGCAATATCTAAGACTCTTTTTCGCTAATACGACAATGGACAGTTATGGCTTATAACGATGAGAATATTTTCGCCAAAATTCTACGAGGCGACGCACCTGCTTTTAAGGTTTACGAAGACGACTACTCCTTAGCCTTTATGGACGTTATGCCGCAGGTGGAAGGGCATACCCTTGTCATTCCAAAAAACCCAACAGAGAATTTGCATGATGCCGACCCAGTTATTCTGGGGCATACGATGGGTACTGTGCAAAAGGTTGCAGCCGCGGTTAAACAAGCATTTACAGCGCCGGGCATAATGATTGCCCAGCTTAACGGCGCACCCGCAGGTCAAACCGTATTTCACCTGCATTTTCATATTTTACCTCGCGCGAACGGCATAGACATTGCTATGCATGCCCGCGATATGGCAGATTTTACACTGCTGGAAACTCATGCCCAGCGCATACGCGAAGCTTTGGGATAAATATCAGGAGTAAATCGCATGAGTGCCGTGAACGATGGGCTAGTAGCTGAGATCCAAACACTTTTAGCTGATGACAAAGTGGAGTGGGCAGAGGCCATTGACGACATTTTGGCTGAATACGGCGAGGCAGGAGTGCGCGAGATTCTGCGCAGTCTACAAGACCATGTGCTTAGTCTAAATATTCCCTTAGATGAGGCCACACTCAATACCCCGTATCGCAACACTATTGGGCCTGAATCTCAGCCAGCTTACCCGGGCAACTTAGAGCTAGAAGAGCGCATAGAAAAAATTGTCCGTTGGAATGCCATTGCCATGGTGCTGCAAGCGCAGGACAAAGGTATTGGCGTTGGCGGACACATCGCCACTTATGCCTCGTGTGCCACCATGTTAGAAGTGGGGTTTAACCACTTTTTCCGCGGCGCTGGGTCGGACAATAATCGCGGCGCGGTAGATATGCTGTTACCCCAGCCCCATGCGGCTCCAGGTATTTATGCGCGAGCTTTTTTGGAAGGCAGACTTAGTGAGGCGCAGCTAAAAAACTACCGCCAAGAGTTGGGTCAAGGTGGCGGGTTGTCTTCATACCCCCACCCTCGGAGCATGCCTGAATTTTGGGAGGTGCCTAATGCGTCTATGGGGCTTTCAACGCCGGCTGCTATTTATCAAGCTCGGTTTGCAAAGTACTTGGAAAATCGCGGGCTCAAAGAAGCAGCCAGCGGCAAAGTTTGGTGTTTTATCGGTGATGGCGAATCCGACGAACCCGAAGTACTCGGCACCATAAATATAGCAGCCAGAGAAAACTTAGATAATTTGGTCTTAGTGGTTAATTGTAACCTGCAAAGACTAGATGGCCCTGTTCGGGGTAATGGTAAAATTATTCAAGAGCTAGAACGCGTGTTTCGCGGTGCTGACTGGCAAGTGCTAAAAGTCATTTGGGGTACAGGCTGGGATGCACTGCTCAGCCGCGACAAAGAGGGCATATTACAAAGTCGCATGGATGAGTGCTTGGATGGTGATTATCAGATGTATTCAGTACTCCCTGGAGATGTGCAAAGAGAGCACTGGGTAGAGGGTAATGTTGCTTTAGAGCAAATGATGAATACCCTCACTGACGAGGAAGTTAAAGCGATTAAGCGCGGCGGCCAAGATCAAAAGAAAATTTTTGCCGCCTTTGCCAAGGCCAGTGAATCTAACGGCAAGCCTACTGTCATTCTGGTGAAAACCGTGAAAGGCGATGGTATGGGCGCACAAGGTAAAAATACCGCTCACCAGTACAAAAATATTCTTGTTGAAGAACGTATTACCGTGGCCAAAGAATTGGGTATTCCATTAGCGGATGAAGCGGCTATGGCCGCAGCGTTTTATCGTCCAAGTGACGACTCACCAGAGTTGACTTACATGCGCGAGCGGCGTGAACAGTTAGACGGTTATTTGCCGAATAGAAATGTTAGTTGCGCGCCTCTTGAGATTCCTCGGCTAGAGCGGTTTAAAGATATTTTGGCAGGTAGTGGTAAGCGTGAAGTCTCTACCACTATGGTTATGGTGCGGTTGTTGTCCTCCATGTTGCGTATGCCCGAAATTGCTAGGTACCTTGTGCCAATTGTGCCTGATGAAGCGCGGACTTTTGGCATGGACGGCTTGTTCAAAGCAGCAGGGATTTATTCTGCTCAAGGCCAAAAATACCGACCGGTGGACGCAGATTCGTTAATGCCTTATCGCGAGGCTCATGACGGCCAAATTCTCCAAGAGGGGATTTGTGAAGTAGGTGCTATGGCATCGTTTATGGCTGCGGGTAGTGCTTATTCTGTGCACGGTTTGCCGATGATTCCCTTCTATATCTTTTACTCCATGTTTGGTTTTCAACGCGTCGGCGACATGATTTGGAGTTGTGGCGATATGATGTGTAAGGGCTTTTTGCTCGGTGGTACAGCTGGGCGCACAACACTCAACGGCGAAGGTTTGCAGCATCAAGATGGCCACTCGCATGTTTTAGCCAGTACAGTACCTAGTTTGTTGAGCTACGACCCTGCATTTGGTTATGAGGTTGCGGTTATTGTTCGTGAGGGTATGCACCGCATGTATGAGGATCAGGAAGATGTATTTTATTACCTGACGCTATACAACGAAAATCATCTGATGCCAGATATGACCGAAGTGCTTGCGGCTACAGATCAAACAGAAGCTGATCTCGTTCAGGGTATATTGCAAGGCGGCTACTGTTTTAAACGCCCCAGTCAGAGTTCGGCTCAAGTCCACTTACTCTCCAGCGGTAGCATTATGCAACAAACACTAGAAGCCGCAGGGCAGCTTGAAGCCATGGGCTTTAGTGTGGCGGTTTGGAGTATGACCAGCTTTGTCGAGTTGCAACGGCAAGCAATGGCCGTTGATCGCAGTAATCGCGATGCCAGCGTTAAGGATCAGCAGCTAACGAACCTACAACAAATGTTCGCTGGCCAGTCCGGTGCCTTTTTAGCAGTGACCGATTATATGGCGTCGCTGGCGCTCGGGATTGCTGCTTGGATGCCCCAAGGTTATGAAGTTTTGGGTACTGATGGCTTTGGTCTTTCGGAATCTAGACCCTCATTGCGTGCGCACTTTGAGGTAGACGCTAATTCAATTGTTAAGACTGCGTTAGCGAATTTACGTAGACAAAATTTGTTGTCCGCCAAAGCGGTAGCCAAACATCTAAAGGCATTAAGTCGATAGATACCAAATAGAATTTGTAATTAGAAAATTAATAGGGAGGATTTTGTGAAAGATTTTGCAGGCAAGATGGCGGTGGTCACAGGTGGCGGTACCGGCATGGGCAGAGAGTTGGTGTGCCAGCTTATTCAAGCTGGTGCTCATGTGGCTATGTGTGATGTCTCTGAAGCAAATATGGCTCAGACGCAAAAGCTCGCTAATGTGCAGGCCGAGCAGCGTCTCACTTCACATATCTGTGATGTTAGCAGTCAAAGTCAGTTAGATAATTTTCGCGATGAAGTGTTAGCGCAACATGGTGTGCAGCATATCAACTTGCTCTTCAATAACGCGGGCATTGGCGGCGGGGGCGGTTTTGTCGCAGGTGACGTTGAAGAGTGGGAGCGCACTTTTGCGGTATGTTGGTACGGGGTCTACTACGGCTGCCGTTCGTTCATGCCCGCTCTATTGGCGAGTACGGAAGGACATATTATCAATACCAGCTCGGTAAATGGCTTTTGGGCCAGTGTTGGCCCCGGCATTCCTCATACTGCTTATGCTGCGGCTAAGTTCGCGGTGAAAGGGTTTACCGAGGCGCTGATTACAGATCTGGAGGTGAATGCGCCACATATAAAATGTTCTGTAGTAATGCCTGGACATATAGGCACTTCAATTGCCCTGAACACATCTAAGGTGCTGGGCAAAAACGAAGCTATGGATTTGACTCCAGAAGAGGTTGATGAAGTTAGACAGCAGTTGTTATCACGCGGTATGCCAGTAGGGAACGTGCCAGATGACCACATTCGGCAGATGATCAAACAGCGTGGCGAAGACTTCCGCGACAAAGCACCCACCACAGCAGCCAGTGCTAGTTCAATCATATTAGATGGTGTGCGCGAACAACGCTGGCGCATCCTGGTCGGGGAAGATGCTCATGTCTTAGATCGAATAGTGCGTGAAGCACCTGAAGAGGCCTATGGAGACAAGATGATGGCTAAGTTGAACTCTGCTGGTCACTTTGGTGTCTTTCAACCGGCAGCAGACAAAGCTGAATAACATTTAGCTGTTGAATGGTCCATTAGGTGCAAATTAGCAAAATATTTGTGCCTGTTGGGGCGTTGTCTTAGCTATGCAGCCCTAACTAGCCGTTCTTAGTTGAACAAACAAAGAGCACGCATTTCCACGCTCTCGCGAGGCGGTAGTTTAGTCTTAGCAGTGGCGTCGACAAAGGCACTGTGCGGTGTCCAAAATGCATCGCCACTCTCGGCTAAGCGGCTGTCAAAAGTGCGAAATACTAAGACCTCAGACTGACTCATATTTGGGTAGGTATACCATTTGTGGAACTGCGCGTTTTTCGCCCCCAATACTGCAAATGTTTCAAAGGTAAATGCTCCACCGCCATAGGCTTCCACCATGCTTGCTGCGAGGTCTGTAGCTGGCACGCTGTTGGCGTCGCATATTGCCAGCGGTGTTTGTGGTTGCAGCGGACCAGTATTACGCCAGAACTGCAACATCAACATGTGCGATGCATTGCGCACTGTGTCTGTAGGCAAACCAAGTTCTTCAAGGACCGGCTGTAAGAAGTTTTGATAGTCTCTTTGCCTGTCTTGAGCCATGGGTTGATAGTCTTGGGTAAAATCTGAGTGCACAAAATGAATGGGGGCGAAGTCTTCTATCTCTTGGGCAATACGCGGATTTCGTAAAAGAGGTGGGTAGGTAACCACGGTATCGCATCCACTCAGCGTCTTGGCTAGCTCAGCGATTTCAGGAATATGTACTTTCTTCAGATGCTCTTCATCTGCCCAATCTTGCACAGACGAATGATGCTGCATGCAGGTGAAGCCATTGGTTTGCCAATCAACTAATTCGCTTGCGCCGCGCGCGTTGGCGATGCTGACAGTAATTTCGCCATCGGCGTAGTTCAGTTCGGCTTGGGTATATTCAGAGTGACTCATATTTCTCCCTAATTGTGATGGGCTATATCGCTTTGCTTTAGCGGTCTCGCCAAGCACTATAAGTGTGCTTTTTGCTGGTGCGGATCAAAGCATACATCGAGGGCCCTGATGTCATAAAGAAGATATTGATGGGCTGAGTGCGGGGTCACCACTCTTTTATCGCCCATCACTTCTTTGAATCTGCTTAAGTGTTGATAAGAGATCTAGAAGGTAGAGAATGCTTTTTGAAGAAAGATTAGGGTGGCTTATTCTAACAACTTCGGTGTAGTACTTTCCTTTGTTGCTGGTTATTGAGATTATATTGAAAACTGCGCGCTCAAACTCTACAGCAACAAAAAGATGATTCGAATATGGCTCTCTACATCCTTTGTATTTCCTGTGATGATAAAAACGGTATTGTCGCAGAGGTAGCAACTTGCCTGCGCGATAATGAATGTAATATTGAGGAATCATCCCAGTTTAACGACCCACTCTCCGGGCAGTTTTTTATGCGGGTGGTCTTCGCTGCGAAAGGCTCTGAAGATTTTAGAAACTGCTTTACAACAACTGCTGAAAAATTTTCGATGCAATGGTACGTCGCGGGGGCTAATGAAAAAATTAGAACGCTTATCATGGTGTCCAAATTTGATCACTGTCTGAACGATCTTCTATACAAGTGGCGTTCAGGAATTCTACCCATCGAAATTACGGCTGTTGTTTCTAACCATGGGAACGCAAAAGATTTGGTCCGTAGTCATAATCTGCCTTTTCATTATTTCCCCGTTACGAAAGAGACAAAGCAGCAGCAGGAACAAGATGTTTGCAAAATTATTGAGGACACGCAAAGTGATCTAATTATCATGGCGCGCTATATGCAAATTTTGACTGAAAAATTTTGCAGCGATTATGCGGGCCGAGTCATCAATATTCATCACTCTTTTCTTCCCGGATTCAAAGGGGCAAAGCCGTATACGCAAGCCTATGAGCGTGGTGTGAAAGTCATTGGCGCCACAGCACATTTTGCAACAACGGATCTCGATGAAGGCCCGATTATCACCCAAGAGGTCGCACCGGTAAATCACAGCCACACACCGGAAAAAATGCAACTGATGGGGCAGGACACTGAAAATCGAGCCCTTTCAAATGCGATGAAACTCTATGCTGAACACAGAATATTTGTGCAAGACGGGCGGACAATCATTTTGTAGCAAATTTTGCGTTATAAACTTAACCAGTTCGCTGTATAACCCACAGCCTGTCTAGCGGGCATTGGTTAGACGCTCGCGCGACTGGTAGAGCGAGCTAAATTACAAAATTTCATACGTGCTATTCGGCAATAGCTATTTGCCCAGCCTCGGCCTCGGGTTAGACTCTGGCGCTTGGAGTTTTAATATAGGGGAGAGAATATGGCGACCCAAGGTAGGGATGCAGCCATCGTAGGCGTTTATGAATATCCGTCTAGAGATGTAGAAGGCAAGTTTAATCCATTGCAAATTAAGGCCGCTAGCGCCGCCAAAGCGTTAGCTGATGCTGGCTTAACTTGGTCTGATGTAGACGCAATATATGACGCTTCTGAAGGCGCGCCCATGAGTGGCCTGATGATTTCAGAGTATTTTGGCATCAAGCCCTCTGTGATCGACACCACTGGAGTGGGTGGTAGCTCTTATGAATTTCATGCAGCACATGCCCTGCGTGCCATCAGAGATGGTAAAGCTAAGGTCGCATTGCTCACCTATGGCTCCACGGCCCACAGCAATGCTATGGCCATTGGTGCTGGCGGTCGTGGCGGCGGTGTAGCCCCGGGCGACAATATGGAGTCTTTTGCCGGTCAAACATTAATTGCTAATTACGCCATGGTCGCACGCCGACATATGCACGAATTTGGTACCACCAGTGAGCAGTTGGCAGAGATTTCTACGGCTACTCGCTATCACGCCATGCGCAACCCAGAAGCCGTGCAGGCCATGAATGATCTCGAGTTTTTGAACATCCGCGAAACCACTATTGAAGATGTTGTGGGCTCTCGAATGATCGCTGACCCGCTACACTTATTAGAATGCTGCATGGTGTCAGATGGCGGTGGGGCGGTGGTTATTGCCTCTGCTGATGTAGCGAAAAATTGTGCGAAAGCACCGGTTTGGATATTAGGTACTGGTGAAGCTACCAAGTATCCAGAAAACGGCGGTGATCTAACCTCCTCAGCGGGTGTTGAATCAGCACCAGTAGCCTTCGGCGAAGCGGGTGTAACGCCGGCTGAGATCGACATTGCCATGATTTACGATTCTTTTAGCATCACAGTTTTAACCTTGCTAGAGGACTTAGGTTTTTGTGCCAAAGGCGAGGGCGGTGCCTGGGTAGAAGGCGGGCGATTGCGCTTTGATCAAAGCGGTGGCCCAGCTTTAAATACTGATGGCGGTGGTTTGTCCTCAAACCACCCGGGTATGCGCGGCATATTCTTGCTTATTGAAGCGGTGCGTCAGTTGCGTGGTGAATCATCTTCTCAGGTAGACGATGCAAAACTTGCGGTAGCACACGGTAACGGCGGTATGTTGGGTGGTAGGCACTCAGCGGGAACAGTAATTTTGGGGAGGGATTGATCATGGCTGAAGAACAGAAGAAAGTGCCTACACGACCAATGCCTAAGCTCACCGAACTAGATACAGCAGAGTTTTGGCACGCTACCAAAAACAAAGAATTTAAGTATCAGCAATGTGCCAATTGCCAGACCATAGTTTGGCATCCGCGGGCACATTGTACTGGGTGTGTAGACGGAGATTTGCAATGGCATACCTCCAAAGGCGAAGGCACCATTTATTCATTTAGCGTTGTAAGACTCAGCTACCACCCTTTCTTTCGGTCCAAGGTGCCTTATGCAGTAGCATATGTGGACTTAGATGAAGGGCCGCGTTTTCTAACTAATGTAACGGGCGTGGAAGATCCTTTGACTGATGTGCATATTGGTCAGCGCGTGACCCTAGATTGGGAAGAGTATGAGGAGTTGTCTATTCCTCTGGTGAAGCCTGTTTAGGCAAGGTGCGGAAGTATTTTGTCAACTTGTGAGTGGCATTCGCCACTCATATCATTCTGGCATCACTTTCCGAAGTAGGGTGCTTAACCCTCTTTAGCGGCGATTTTCATAGCCTCAAAAGCCCCAGACTTTAGCGCTGCAACCAATTCGGTTTCGTTGCTGATTTCCTGTTCGAACTTAGTCGCACAGCGACCAATGTGACTAACAATATGCGCATCACTGCCGCCTATACCTTTATAATTTAATCGCTCAGCCATATTGTGAGACACCTTGTCCTCATCGTCTCGACTGCCACCATTAAACACTTCAACAATAGTCACCCCTTCAGGCACGCCAAATTCATCTAAGTGTGCAGACATGCCGACGCGCTTGCGCCCCGGATGGCAGGGTACTGCCACTGCGCCGTGTGCATCACATGCGTTAATAACATCAGCTAAATCCAAATGGATGTTAGTGAAGTCAAAAGCTTGTTGTAACTCAGGCGTTACCCCAAAAACTAATACGTGACCGTATTGAGTTTCAACTTCTGCGCCTTTCAAAATAGTCAGAGCAAATTTTTCCGCTAAATCTGAATAGTCAGAGTCGTTATCAAATTGGCGGTGCTCGGTTAGCACAAAGCCGTCGATAGGGATGTTTTTGGCACTGATCCACTGACAGTAATTTTGTACCTTCGCTCGGCCGTCATCACTTTTAATAGAGTGGGCGTGTAAATCTAAAATCATATTGCTTCTCTGTTTCTTGCTGCTTATTAAGACGTGCTAATAGCCGCCCACAAGGGCTTAATTTGCTCTATTAAGTTGTCTTGATCCGCTGCGTTGTAAATGACCTGATCAGCTTTAGCGACACGTTCATCGTTACTCAGTTGGGCGTCAATTCTCGCTTGTACGCTAGCAGCATCAACACCGTCCCTAGCGCTCGCCCGTGCAATAGCAATGCTAGGTTCGACAACGGTTACCCAAACCTGGTCTACCAAGCTCAGCCAATTTGCTTCGATGAGTACGGCTGCTTCCAAAACTACAACACGATCTGGTGCTTGGGCTTTTGCGGTAGCTATCTCATTTTGGGCCATTGCTTGAATGGCAGGCCAGACGATATCTGTGAGTTGCTTTAGTCCATCAGGGTGACCAAAAACCTTACCACCTAGCGAACGTCGATCTACTTCGCCGTCATCGCCAACTATATCTTCACCGAAGGCCTCCACAACTTGAGTAAAGGCTTGGGTGCCGCTTAGGTAGGCGCTGTGGCCTAGTTTGTCAGCGTCAATAACATATGCACCCCAAGTGTCTAAAGTGCTGGCAACGGTTGATTTGCCTGAGGCAATGCCGCCAGTGAGTCCAATAATCAAAGTAAATTTCCCTCCAAAATAAGCTGCTAATTCTAGCTGGGAGGGCTGCGCAAAGCGAGGGCGAGGGTCGTGGAATGGGCAACTTTGTGTACTCGGCTATCTCATAAGTTGACCGATGTTGGTAACATAGCAAAATGATAAAAGTAGTATTTATTCAACCCGATGGGCGCCGCGATGAGGTCCAAGCACCGGCTGGCGACAGTCTTATGGATGCAGCGGTAGATAACGGCGTGGCAGGAATTATTGGTCAGTGTGGGGGTGGTTGTACTTGCTGTACCTGTCACTGCTGGGTGGAGGCAGAGTGGGCTTCGAAGCTCGGATTACCGCATCCGGATGAGTTGGATCTTTTGGAATATGCAGAGGGTCGTGAGGACAATAGCCGTTTGGCGTGTCAGATTAGATTGAATGAAGACTTGGACGGTCTTGTAGTCACAATACCGTCCGAGTAGTCGATTTACTCTTCACACAAAGAGTTTTCTATTAATAGATAGAAGAGTTATTCGGCAGGGCCTTCTGCTGCGGGTGCTTTGTTCATTTGCATAGCACTAAACAGTAAGATCGTCGCCATAACTACTTCTGCAACAATAAAAGTGGTAGTAAATTCTGCTCCATGAACGGCCCAGGCAAGGGTGCGGAAAATAGCCGTGAGGGTTAATAGTAGCGCTGTTGCTTGTAGCCAATGACCTTGCTGACGAATGGCGCCAACAAAACATAAAATTGTGCCTCCGACAAAGAACGAAGACATATCGCCAATTTGCGTGCTGCGACCAATGCCGTCCAACAATGGCATACCCAGACTCAGTGCCGCAGCAGTTGGGTCTATTATCCAAGTGACCCCAGTTGACGCTAATACTAAACCTACTAGACCCGCCAAAATTCGTGGCAACATAATTCCTCTCCTAAAGATTAGTGAGGCCTCAGTGTAGTGCAATGAGCGGCGCTTGCCATAGTAAATGGGTACCTAAAAAGATTTTGCAGAAGCTGCACTGCCTGTACTTGTTGCTTTCGGTAGTTGCGTGTGCGCTTCTTTAAGGCGCAGGGCTGCTAGTATCTATGGCTGCTTACTATCTGTCGCGTGGGCAGTATGATATGAACGCTACTGAATTTATTGGTTAAGGAAATTTTATGCCACTTACTGGAAAGAAAATGGTCATTACGGGCGCTGCTGGCGGGCTGGGAGCAGGTGTTGCCCGTGTCGCTAAGCGTCATGGTGCAGAGGTGGTTTTGCTAGATGTGATTGAAGACTTTCAGTCAGACCTTGGCCAAACCTTTAGTGTTGATCTAACAGACTCAGATAATGTGGAAGCTTGCTTTGAAGCCATTGGACCATTCGATATTGTGGCTAACATTGCCGGTGGGTTCGATATGGGCCCAGAGGTGCATCAAACCGATGATGCTTTGTGGGATGCGCTGTTTGATATTAACGTCACCACATTACGCAGAGTGTTGTCTGCGGCTACGCCAAGGCTGCTGGCAAATGGCGGCGGACGAATTATCAATGTAGGTGCCGTAGGCGCGCTAAAAGGTGGGCCGAATATGGGTGCTTATCTTGCGTCGAAATCAGTAGTAATGCGCTTAACCGAATCTCTTAGTGAAGAGGTTAAGGGTCAAGGGATTAACGTCAATGCAGTGTTACCAAGTGTTATTAACACCGCGAGGAACCGGCAAGATATGCCTGATGCTGACTTCAGTTTGTGGGTAGATCCGGAAGACTTGGGCCAAGTGGTTTGTTTTCTGGGTTCAGATGCGGCCAAAGCCATTCATGGTGCATTGATTCCGGTAAATGGTCTGACCTAGTTTGCTGTTAGTCAGGCAGCACCCCAAAAGCAATACTGTATTTAAGGCCCACGGAGTGGGCCTCTTCGTATAAAGCCCACGGAGTGGGCCTCTTAGACTGACCTTCATAAAAGTCACAATCGTTGTTAACTGCTACTCCATAACTGGTATGGAGAAGGCCGCATTTTGGGTCTCACCTTCAGGCCAACGCTGAGTTACAGTTTTAGTTTGGGTGTAAAAACGTACACCTTCCATACCGTGTTGGTTGGCGTCACCAAAGGCAGAACGCTTCCATCCACCGAAACTGTGATAAGCCACAGGTACGGGAATCGGCACGTTAATACCCACCATGCCCACATTTACACGCTGCGCAAAATCTCTTGCCGCGCCGCCGCTACGGGTAAAGATAGCTACGCCATTACCATATTGGTGGTCGGAAGGTCTTTGCAGGGCTGTTTCAAAATCGTCCTCTCGAAGTACTTGTAGTACCGGGC
Organism: marine gamma proteobacterium HTCC2089; assembly: GCA_905182905.1. Classification (GTDB taxonomy): domain Bacteria; phylum Pseudomonadota; class Gammaproteobacteria; order Pseudomonadales; family Azotimanducaceae; genus UBA4421. The sequence continues at coordinate 37,425 of CAJJDH010000019.1, forward strand.
CAAAGATCTCGTCCTTGTAACTTTGCATAGTGGGCTTAACGTTATCGAACAGAGTAGGGCCGACAAAAAAACCTTTTTCGTAACCTTGTAGTGAGAAATTACGTCCATCGACGATAAGATCAGCGCCCTCATCCACACCCATTTGAATATAGTTTTCAATCTTCTCTTTATGCACTGAGGAAACCACGGGGCCGTAGTCAGCATTGGGATCTGTTGAAATGCCAACTTTGAGTTTATCCAGCTCCTTGGTCATGGCATCTACAAAGCGGTCACCGGTTTCATTGCCAACTGCCACAACAGTAGACAGTGCCATGCATCGCTCACCAGCAGAGCCATAGGCTGCACCGGTTATGTCCTGCACCGCCTGTTGCATATCTGCGTCTGGTAAAATTATGCCGTGGTTTTTAGCGCCGCCCATAGCCTGCACACGCTTACCGTGTTCAGCACAGCCACGGTACACGTAGTGGGCGATATCTGATGAACCAACAAAGCTCACAGCACGTACTGAAGGATTAGCGATAATGGCATCTACGGCTTCTTTATCACCGTTGACAACATTGAGTACCCCGGGAGGTGCACCGGCTTCCAGCATTAGTTCGGCTAAACGCATGGGCACACCGGGATCTTTTTCTGAAGGTTTTAGAATGAAAGTACAGCCTGTGGCTATGGCAACGCCAAACATCCACATAGGAATCATTGCTGGGAAATTGAACGGAGTAATACCCGCTACAACGCCAATAGCTTGGCGCATGCTGTAAACGTCAATGCCGGGACCAGCGCCTTGGGTGTACTCGCCTTTCATAAGGTGTGGAATGCCACAGGCAAACTCTATGACATCGAGGCCGCGTTGAATGTCGCCTTGGGAGTCTGCTAACACCTTGCCATGCTCTTCAGAAAGAATAAGGGCAAGTTCGTCTGCATGGGCTTCAACTAAAGATTTGAACTTAAACATAACCCGAGCGCGACGCTGGGGATTCATACCTGACCATTCTGGAAAAGCGGCTTGAGCTGCTGCAATGGCAGAGTCCACTTCGCTGGTAGTGGCAAGGCTTACTGTGCCCGACACTTCGCCCAGTGAGGGGTTGTAAATATCACTGCTGCGCCCGGAAGTACCTTGGACAACTTCACCGTTAACGAAATGCTGATAAGCTTTGCTCATTATTATTTTCCCTTCCCAGATAACAAAATATTTGTCTGTAGTTTATTCCTACCGGCGAAAGAATAGTATCTTGCCGGCAAGGTAAAATACGTGGCGGGATGATTTAATGCAGGTGGCAAGCCTTCGAGCCAATATCGCATATAGCCAGCTTTGCCGCATTCGATGAAAGCTGATGATTAAGAGAGACCAGTAGTGAATGAAAAACCTGTAGTTCTACTAACCCGGCGCTGGCCCGAAAAGGTTGAATCCCAAATGGCCGAGCTCTTTGAGCTGCGTGTCAACGCTAGTGATTTACCTATGAGTGACGCTCAGCTGGCCCAAGCATTATTGGAGGTCGACATTGTCTGCCCCACGGTAACCGACAAAATTGACGGGCAAATGCTCAGCGCCGCAAATATTCGCACGCGTCTATTGGCGAATTTTGGCGTAGGTTTTAATCATATAGACATTGCAGCGGCATCGAGGCTGGGCATAAGGGTAACCAATACCCCAGGCGTGCTGACCGATGCAACGGCTGAGATAGCTATGACACTATTACTTACCAGTGCGCGGAGAACTGGTGAGGGAGAGCGCCTTGTACGCTCGGGAGGCTGGGATGGCTGGCGGCCCACGCATATGCTTTCCACTCAGGTGACCGGCAAAACCTTAGGCATTATCGGTATGGGGCGTATTGGTACCGCCTTGGCGCGTCAGGCCCATCATGGCTTTGGTATGCCCATTTTGTATACGTCGAGAAACGCCAGACCTCAATCTGAAGAAATAGAGCTTGGTGCGTGGCGCTGTGACATCGATGAATTATTGCAGCGCTCTGACTTTGTCAGTATCAATTGTCCGGCTACACCCGAAACTCAGAACCTTATTGATTCAGACAAGCTAAATCTCATGCAGCCCCATGCGCATTTGATCAATACAGCTAGGGGCGACATAGTGAATGAAGCGGACTTGGTTGCCGCACTTGGTAACGGGGTGATTGCGGGTGCAGGGCTGGATGTATTTGTAGATGAACCAAATGTGTCTCAGGCTCTAATGGATTTGCAACAAGTTGTACTGTTGCCCCACATGGGTAGCGGTACTTTGGAAACTCGTGAGGCTATGGGTATGTGCGCGCTGGCGAACATTCGTGCGTTTTTGTCCGAGCAGCCGTTACCCAATCTGGTATAGGCTATACCCGCTGGGCTTAGTTAAGGGGAAGAAATGAACGATAACGCAACAATTTGGCAGCGGGTAAAAGCAGATTGGTCTGTTCGACCAATTTGGATGAATTTGATTTTCTACTTTTGTTTGTACATGACCTTTATCTACATGCCTTTCGATATGTTCTATAAACCAGCGGCTAACGACCATGAAATATGGTTTGGCTTTGCTTTAACAGGATGGTGGGCGAAGGCTACAGAGCCCCTGCATTGGATGATTTACGCTGCTGGCGCTTATGGTTTTGCTGGTATGAAACGTTGGATGTGGCCTTGGGCAGCTGTCTATGCAGCTCAAGTTGTGATCGCCATGGTGGTTTGGAATTTCGTCAATCCACGCGGAGGCGGCACGACCAGTGCATTGATCGCCGGTGCGATATTTATGTTGCCATTAGTCGCACTTATAAGAGCCCGGGCAAGATTTACTAATTGATCATGCTCCCAGCGAGCGATAATTTGACAAGTGACTTATAAGAATATTACTAAACGAGGAGAACAATATGAGTACAAGCACATTGCCCGACTGGGCTGCAGAGCATATGAAAAACTATCTGGCTACGGATGGTGAAGATGGTCACATCTGGCGCGGTGTACCAACCCTGTTGTTAACCACCACTGGTCGAAAGAGCGGTGAGCCGCGTATGTTGCCGCTGATCTACGGCAAGCACGGTGATGACGTTGTTATTATTGCATCCAAAGGCGGTTACCCAGACCATCCTAGTTGGTACGTCAACTTAGATGCGGATCCTAATGTGCAAGTACAGGTAGCAGCAGATAAGTTTGCGGCGACAGCCATAACTGTGACTGACGAGCGACGCCAAGTCATGTGGGACGCGTTGGCTGAAATTTGGCCGCCTTATATCGAGTATCAAGCCAAGACTGATCGTCAAATTCCAGTGGTGTTGCTGCAACGCAAGTAACCGATTGGGTTAGGGCCTCTGCGCCGCCGTCTAGTCAGCTTTTAAAAGGCCCGTCCGGGCCTTTTTCTTTTCTTTTTTTGGTTGGGTTGGGTTGGGCTGGGGTGGGGTGGGCCAACTAATAAGTTAACGGCCCGGGAAGTGTATGATACAAATTGCCGCGCCGCGAACATCAAATATAAACGAAAAACCAATGACAAATTTCGCTACCGCAGACAAAAATTGTTTCCCTTTACGGGCGATCAATGGTCTATCGGATTCTATGCTTGCAAGATGGGCTTCGATCTCAAGGGGCAATTTGCCTCAGCAATGGCGATTGTCTCAAAAGGCGACCTCGATCTATGGCGCAGGCCCTAGCGCCTCGGCGTCCAAACCTATGCCAGATGGCGCAATGCCAGAACTAGGTGGTTGGGCGCGTTTCGTTGCGCCAGTTGCAGGCCCATCAGGAAATTTAGTAGAACTGTTGTAGGCAGGCGGTTAGTTCACTAAGGCTATTTTAGCTGTTAGGTTGTTGCGGCTCTTTTTGCCGCCACAGAAAAGTGGCAACCAAGATCAATATAACCCCCTGTAAACCTAGAATTCGTTGGTCTATATCCATATATACACTTAGCGCCAATAGTGCTGCCATAGTGAGAGTTGCCACCACTTTGATAGATCGTGAAATTGTTCTACTGGTTTGCCAATTAACAATAGGTGGGCCTAGTTTGGGGTGATTGATCAGCCAGTCGTGCATACGCTGGGAGCCGCGGCTAAAACATATGGCGGCAAGCAGTAAGAAAGGGGTGGTGGGCAGTAACGGCAATGCAATGCCAACTACGCCTAGAATAACAAACAGCCAACCTAGTCCAATCCATACGTATTTCATTTCTAATCTAGGCCTCTTTCGTAGAGAGCGTTAGTACTCTTAAGTGTTTTGGTGATGCTGTCTGGGGTACGGCAATTTTGCAAGGTCATTGGGCTGTGCGGTCACTTTTTGTGCTGCGAAGTAGGTTGGTAACAAAATTCGGGTAAGATTCGTTAGCTAACGCAAACCTGTATGTCTAGTGTTGTTGTTCAGGCCAAATAGTAGAGAATGATGGTTGAGGGAGTGTCGTCACGGTTACTGCTGGCGAAGCAATGCAGATCATAAATTTGGCGGGGAAACTGCGCCTGTTTTGTTGGAGGTGGTATGTCTGAGGGAAGTGAGTTGGCGGCGGCGAATAGGCGTTTGCTATTTATCCTGTCGAATTTAGCAATTTTTATGATCGGTCTGGGGTTCGCAGTACGCGCAGCTATTGCCAGCGATCTTCAGGCTGACTTATTCAATGTCTTAGATTTAGCGCGCTCTGCCACAATGGTGGGCGAGGTCTTGGCGGCTACCTTTGCTGGTTTTGCACTCACATTACTTTTTGGCGCGGCTTTAGTTGATTTGATTGGTATGCGCCGCATGTTGCTGTTTGCCGCAGCTGGCTATTTCTTTGGCAGTGTTGCAGTTGTCGCCGCATCGGTTATGGAACCCTCCACTGGCGCTTATTGGTTGGTGTATGGCGGCTTATTGCTAACTGGCTTGGGCTGGGGGGCAGTTGAGGCTGCGACTAACCCATTAATTGCTGCTATTTATCCTGGAGAAAAAACTCATCGACTGAATATTCTCCACGCTTGGTGGCCTGCGGGCATCGTTGCTGGCGGGCTGTTGGGGTTATTGATTGCTCAGTTGGGATGGAGTTGGCAGGTTAATCTCCTCATTTTGATGGTGCCGGCATTAATTTTGGTGGTTTTAGCGCTGAAAGCAGATTTTCCGGTGACCGAACGGGTGGCTATGGGGCTTTCTTATGGCGATATGTGGGAGCAATTGCTGCGTTCTCCAGGATTCTTTATTTGGTTTATCTGCATGATGGGGACGGTTACTGCCGAACTTGCGCCTGGGCAGTGGGTCAATCTCGCTTTGACCAATATCGTCGGTATGCCGGGTATTTGGGTATTGATCTATGTCAATTTGCTGATCTTTGTGGGCCGCCATTTTGCTGGCCCAGTGGTGAGTCGTATTTCTAGCCCTGGGCTACTGACTGTAAGCTGTACACTTGCCGCACCGGGCCTGTATTTCCTAGCTCTTGCAGATTCACCCGCTACAGCCTTTGCAGCAGCGACTATCTGGGCTGTGGGTATATGTTATTTGTATCCCACAATGCTTGGCGCAGTTGCGGAACGATATCCTGGTGGTGGTGCGTTAATGCTTGGTTTAATGGGCTTCGCTGGGGGAGTTGCGACACAATTTTTGCTGCCTGTAATGGGTGGGATTTTTGACGCAGCGAAGATTTCGGCGGCGGGCGGCGTGGATTCCTTGCGCGGCCTCACTGGGGATGAATTAGCCACTGTGATCCGCGTGGCCTCTGTGGAGTCCTTCCAAATAGTCGCCATTATCCCATTGGCATTGGTGCCAATTTTCGCGATATTGTGGCTGCGGGATCGCAGGCAAAAAGCAGCGGTAGGCTAGTTTTGGCGTGGGTCAATTGTCGCGGGAGCAGCAGTTTTTGTATTTCTACTGAGTTACTTTGAGGGGCGATAGGGCCTAACTTGAGGTCGATTTGAAGAGGGGTTTATATGCAACGGCGTGAGTTACTAAAAGGGTTGGCAGTAGTGCTGGGAGGCGTAGTCTCTCAATCGTGCTCCAAAGCGGTGGAAGTACCTTTAGCTCAGCGTATTGCTGTGCCGGGCGTGCTGAGTGAGGAGCAAAGGGCTGTGGCTCACCGCTGCGCAGACCTCATAATTCCCGCTACAGATACGCCTAGTGCTCTGCAGGCAGGGGTTGGAGAGTTCCTCGATTATGTTATTTCCGTTTGGTATCGGGCTGACGAGCGTGAAGTATTTTTCGCTGGACTGAACGAAATGCTGATGGATTCTCAAAGTACCTATGGAGGGGATTTTCTTTCGCTACCGGAATCAAGCCAGATCAGTATGCTAAAAGCTTCTGAGGGGCGAGAATCTGGGAATGATCCATTTGCTTTCGGTGATTCCGAAGGAGGATACTTCAATAAAATCAAAGAGTTAACGGTAACTGGTTACTACACTTCTGAAGTTGGTGCGACAATTGAACGTAAGTATGTACCAATGCCGGGCAGCTATGATGGCGATTATAAATTCAGTGAGGTGGGCCGACTATGGGCAAGCTAGAAACGACTCAGCAGGTAGATGCCATAGTGGTTGGCTCTGGTATTACCGGTGGTTGGGCGGCTAAAGAGCTCAGCGAAAAAGGCCTAAAGGTGCTCATGTTAGAACGGGGTAAACCTTTAGAACATGGTAGCGGTTATGTAGGCGAGCACGAGCCACCTTGGGAGCGCAATAATAAGGGTATGCGTCCTCGAGAGCTTTATGCCGAGCAGTACAATATTCAGTCCACTTCCTACGCCTTTGACGAGACCACACGGCATTTTTGGAATAACGACCTTGAGAATCCCTACGATTTCAAGGAGGAGGATCCTTTTCATTGGCTGCGTGCGGATGTTGTAGGTGGTCGCTCGTTGATGTGGGCGCGACAGAGCTATCGCTGGAGTGATTTAGACTTTGAGGCGAATAAAAAAGAGGGCATTGGTATTGATTGGCCCATCCGCTACAAAGATTTAGCACCATGGTACTCCTATGTAGAGAAGTTTATTGGCGTTAGTGGTCAGGCAATGGGCTTAGATCAGTTACCAGACGGTGAATTTCAAAAGCCCATGGATATGAATGTGGTTGAACGCCATGTTGCCGCAGCGATTACTGGGAAATTCCCAGATCGGGTGATGACTATTGGGCGTACTGCGACCCTAACTGAACCTTTACCGGGTCGGGCGGCCTGTCATTACTGTGGGCCTTGCCATCGCGGGTGCTCCACGGGTTCTTACTTCAGTTCGCTGTCTAGTACCTTGCCCGCCGCTAGAGCTACCGGTAATTTTGAGCTACGCGCCAATGCGCTGGTCGAAAGCCTTGAATATGACCCCGATACAAAGCGCGTTAGTGCCGTGCGGGTTATTGACACGGTGACTGGTGAGGCTACCCGTTATAGCGCCAAACTGATCTTTTTGTGTGCCTCTACCGTTGGGTCAACGCAGATTTTGCTGAATTCTACTCAAGCTGATAGTGATATTAGTTTTGCGAATGAGAGCGGTGCCCTTGGGCGTTACATGATGGATCACACCTATCGGGCCGGTGCTCGAGGCATTATTCCGGGCTTTGAGGAATATTATCCTTATGGCAATCGTCCAAATGGCATTTACATCCCGCGTTTTAGAAATGTAAATGGTGATGATGGCCTCGGGTTTACCCGGGGGTATGGCTACCAAGGCAGTGCCGGGCGTCTGTCTTGGGACACTATGTCTAAGGTGACGCCAGGATTTGGCGCAGACTTCAAAGAAGGGTTGCGCAAGCCTGGCCCTTGGTACATGAGTTTGGGCGGTTTTGGGGAAATCCTACCGTATGCCCACAACTCCATGGCCTTGCATAAGAGCAAGAAAGACCGCTTTGGTATTCCTCAAGTGACCTTCCACTTTGAATTCGGTGAGAATGAGAAACGCCACCGAGAAGATGTGGTGAAACAAGCTGTAGCAATGTTAGAGGCAGCTGGTGCCACTCGAATAGACCCATTTAATACAGAAATGGTCGGCGGCGCGGCTATTCACGAAATGGGCACGGCTCGCATGGGCCATGACCCCAAACAAGCGGTCCTTAATGCACATAACCAAGCCCACGCAGCGTCTAATTTATTTGTGACAGATGGTGCAGCAATGGCCTCGTCGTCCTGTGTAAACCCGTCTCTGACCTATATGGCGCTTACAGCTAGGGCAGTGGACTACGCGGTCACTCAGTTACAGGCGGGCGCAATTTAATGTCCTGGCGTCGCTATGGGATCGGCATACTGTCTGTTGTTATAGCAGTAGTCGTGTACCAAAACTGGATGTATGTCCGCGCAATTTACAATCAACCCCAACTTTTTAGAGATCCGGTATTTGATACCCAAGCTCCAGTGCTACCCCAAGACCTTGGCGGGGTGGCCATTTTGAGTTTTTCGAAAACTAACGGGTATAGGCACCTGCAAAGTATCCCGGCCTCTATTCAAATGCTGGATGAGTTGGCCGCTGAAAATGGGTGGCAGTTCTATCACACAGAAAATGCGGCAGTGTTTACCGTGGCTAACCTAAAGCGTTTTCAACTGGTCGTGCTTAATCATAAAAGTGGCACCGTGTGGACCGACGAGCAGCGCAGCGCGTTGAAGGATTATGTGGAATCAGGCGGCTCCATGATTGCTCAGCACGCTGCTGGGGGGGATCAGGGCTATGACTGGAAATGGTATTTTGACCAAGTACTGAAAGCGCAATTTGTAGATCACCCTATGACTGCGCATATCCAACCGGCGGACTTAATAGTTGAAGAGCAAAATCACCCAGCTACGGCGCATTTGCCTAGTATTTGGCGACGTAGTGACGAATGGTATAACTTTAGCGCCAGTCCACGTGCGGCAACCAATGTTCTGATTAGTATCGATGAGTCAACTTACGATCCGGAAAAGAGCCCCATGGGAGAAGATCATCCGCTGGTGTGGTGGCATAAAGTTGGCGAGGGGCAAGTACTTTATAGCGCGTTAGGACATACTGCTGGCACTTATCAAGAGCCCCAGTTTCGCCAATTTATGCGCGGTGCAATTGCTTGGGGGTTGGTTGAGGCAAAACCGACTGACACCGGTGAACCAAGGTTAGAGGAAAATGCTGAACCTCTTCAAGATTAGAGGGTAATAGTTGAAAAAAATTAGCATAAGATTCTGAGCACAAATATAGAAATCAAAATAAGACAAAATAGCGGTAAGGAGAGACGTAGATGAACTTTGATATCCCACAGGAAATGCAGGCGTATTTAGACGAGCTAGATCAATTTATTGAGGATGAGATAAAGCCCTTAGAGCAAGAAAATGACAATATTCGTTTCTTCGATCACCGTCGTGAAGATGCCCGTACCGACTGGGAGCGCAATGGCCTACCCAACGAAGAGTGGGAGGCCCTCCTAGTAGAGGCTAAGCGGCGTGCTGATGCAGCCGGGCATTATCGCTACCCATTGCCAAAGGAATATGGCGGTCAGGAAGGCACCAACTTGGGCATGGCGATTATTCGCGAGCACTTTGCTACTAAGGGTTTAGGTTTACATAACGACTTACAAAATGAGCATTCCATTGTGGGTAACAATGTGGGTTTGTTGCTGATGATCGAATACGGTACAGACGAGCAAAAAGCTGAATGGATTGACGGTTTGGCTGAAGGCAAGATGGGTTTTGCTTTTGGTATCACTGAACCAGATCACGGTTCTGATGCCACACACATGGAAACCACCGCTGTACGTGACGGCGACGAGTGGATTATCAATGGTTCTAAAACTTGGAACACGGGTATCCATAAAGCTAAGCACGATTTGATTTTCGCTAGAACCAGCGGCAAGGCCGGAGACGGTAATGGTATTACCGCATTCTTAACGCCAACTACCAGTGATGGTTTTGCCGTTGAGGAAATGTTGTGGACATTCAACATGCCTACGGACCACGGGCGAGTGTCCATGCAAGATGTCCGTGTTCCTAACGGCGCTATTTTTGGTGGCGAGGGCAGAGGGCTAGGTGTGGTACAACATTTTTTCAATGAAAACCGTATTCGCCAAGCAGCGTCCTCGTTAGGCGCTGCACAATTTTGTATCAATGAATCTATTCAGTATGCGCAAGAGCGCAAGCCTTTCGGTAAGCCACTTTCAAGTAATCAAGGTATACAATTTCCATTGGTGGAATTACAAACCCAGTGCGAAATGCTGCGTGCATTGATCCATAAAACTGCGTGGCAAATGGATACCTATGGCGCCTTTTCCGTGTCGGATAAAGTATCTATGTGTAACTACTGGGCGAATCGGCTTTGCTGCGAATCTGCTGATCGCGCAATGCAAGTGCATGGTGGTTTGGGTTATTCGCGTCACAAGCCCTTCGAGCATATTTACCGTCATCACCGCAGATATCGCATTACCGAAGGTGCTGAGGAAATTCAAATGCGTCGAGTCGCAGGCTATCTTTTTGGGTTTATGAACCAGCGTGCACCGAAGGGTGTGCAGGAAAGCTAGGGTTTATGAATAGCATATCTAGTCAAGCCGAGGAAGCTCAGGGTGGGGGCTCAGAGCTGTCTTTCGAGCAATTGCTCGGACAGTTGTTGCCTAAGGTCATTGATGGTTTTGTCAGTCTAAACGGAGTTGAACGGCTTTCTGCCGGTGCAAGTCAAGAAACTTACTGCATAGAGGTAACACTTGAAAGTGGTCCTGAGAAGCTGGCTATGCGGCGTGCATCCGGCGGTGAGGAAGGTGAGATCACTGCGCAACATCCGGGGTTAGCTGTGGAGGCGTTGCTGATGCAAACCGCAGCTCAATACAATGTGCCAGAACCAGAGATACATCACGTGCTTAAACCGGAAGACGGTTTGGGTAGTGGTTTTATTATGCAGTGGTTAGAGGGTCTGACTTTAGGCGCAAGAATTGTTAAAGCGCCCGAGTTAGACACCATACGCCCTCAATTGGCGTTTATGTGCGGTGAAATTTTGGCTCGTATTCATGGCATAGATCTAAAAGCCAGCGGACTTGACCAACACCTGCAGCTACTCACGCCCCGAGAGTACGTAGAGCAAACTTGG
>CAJJDH010000020.1 GCA_905182905.1 marine gamma proteobacterium HTCC2089
TCGAACTCCCGACATCCTGCTCCCAAAGCAGGCGCGCTACCAGACTGCGCTATACCCCGATTCGCTGCACCAACTTCGCTGCAGTTCGGAGCGCATCATACTGATCAAAAAAATAGTGGTCAAACTACTTCGTCGCTTTTTATGGGATATTGCTCGTATCTGGCCTTAAACCCACATTAACTAACCCATAAAGAGAAAAATATGGAGCGAATGTTAGTGAATGCTCTAACTGAGTAGTAAACTGTCGTTTTAGGAGAACACATGACGGCCCAGATACTAGACGGCAAAGCCTTAGCCAAATCTATACGCAGTGATCTTAGGGCTGATATCGAAAAATGGCAGGACCAAGATTTTCGAACCCCGGGTCTAGCGGTAATCCTTGTGGGTAACGATCCTGCGTCAGAAGTTTATGTAAATGGTAAGCGCCGAGATTGTGAAGAAGTGGGCTTGCATTCTGAAGCACAGCACTTACCCGCCTCTATAACTCAAGCCGAGTTGGAAGAACGCATCGCTGCGTTAAACGAAAACCCAAGGATTGACGGTATTTTGGTACAAACTCCATTACCTGAGCATCTGGACGAAAACCGTATTATCGATGCTATCTTGCCTGAAAAAGATGTCGACGGATTTCACGCATATAACATCGGTCGCCTTGCACTACGAAGGCCAACGCTACGCAGCTGCACCCCAAAAGGTATTATGCGTATGCTTAAGCACATCAACGCCCCCTTCAAAGACCTCACGGCCACAATCATAGGCGCGTCCAATCATGTGGGAAGACCCATGGGTTTGGAGCTATTGCTAGCTGGCAGCACCGTGACAACCGCCCACAAATTCACTAAAAACACACCAGATATAGTGCGTCAATCAGACCTAGTGATAAGCGCAGTGGGCAAACCCGGACTCGTTCCTGGTGACTGGATTAAGCCAGGTGCCATCGTTATTGATGTGGGTATTACTCGAGGAGCAAACAACAAACTCTTTGGTGATGTGGAATTTGACACCGCCAAAGAAGTAGCTAGCTGGATCACACCCGTCCCTGGCGGAGTTGGACCAATGACGCGCGTCGCGTTATTGCAAAATACAATGCAAGCGGCTGCTGAACGCCTGGGCATAGATTGGGTAAATGACTAATGCAGCGAATATTTCTTTCGGATTTACATTTAAGCGATCCCGAAGACAAAGTATTCATTGGCTTTGCAGCATGCCTTGAGGCCGAAGCAAAACAGGTGGACGAGATTTACATTCTTGGCGATCTTGTTGAAATGTGGATTGGCGATGACGACAACAGCCCTATCGCCGCCGCCCTTACAGAGTTACTCAGCAAAGCATCCAAACACTGCAAAATCTTCTTAATGCATGGCAACAGAGACTTTCTGTTTGGAGAAAAATTTGCGGCTCAAGCCGGGGTAAAATTGATTAATGATCCGACCACATTGGATGAAGAAATTCTGCTGACTCACGGCGATGCTCTGTGCACTGACGACGGTGAGTACCAAGAAATGCGCAAAATCCTGCGCAGCGAGGCTTGGCAACAAGACATACTAAGAAAGTCTTTAGCAGAAAGAATAAAATTTGGCCAAGGCTTAAGAGCCGAAAGCATTGCTAACAATGCAAATAAGTCTTCCGCCATTATGGATGTCAATGCTAGCGCAGTAACCAATTTTGTAACACCAAACATTAAGCGCCTTATTCACGGTCATACCCATAGGCCGGGCGAGCATAAGATTGGGCAAAGACAGAGTGAACGAATTGTTTTAGGAGACTGGGGACCCTGCGGGTGGCTATGCCGTCAAGTCGGCGACAAGTTCACCTTGGAGTGTTTTAACTTGGCACACCGCTATGGAATCTGAACTGATCATCAGGGCCAGTTATCATTTCCCGATCCAACTCTAAAAACGCGTCGATGCGCTGCTCAATATCTACGCACCCTCCTGTTCGACCATTAACCGCTCGCGCGAGCGTTAAATAATCTTGAAAGTGCCGCGCCTCCGAGTTCAGCAGTGTCTTGTACAAATTACCCAACGCTTCAGGCACAACGCCAACTAAGCTCGCAAAACGTTCACATGAGCGCGCTTCAACCACCGCACCACAAACCAGTTGATCGATTAGCCGCAAAGGTTCTTGCTTGCTAATTTGCCCGTGCAATCCCTGCGCATATCGCGCTGAGGTCATTTGTTGGTAAGCGACGCCCTGATCTTCCATCAAATCCAAAACCTGCTCGAAGTGACGCAACTCTTCTCTGGCAAGCTTGGACATTTTGTGTAAAACATCGCCGTGGTCAACATAGCGATAAATCATACTCAACGCCGTACTAGCAGCCTTTTTTTCGCAGTTCGCATGATCAATCAATAATTCAGGCAGATGATTTGGCGCGGCATCAAGCCAAGCCTGGGGTGTAGGCGTACGGATAAACGCTTTAACACGTGCCACCGCTTTCTCTGCTGTAGCGTTCATACAGGCACCTTAAAATTACGTTCATAGTGCGCTTTTGAACGGCTATAAGTCTCAGCGTCTAAAGCTTGCAGCGCGGTCAACGTATCAGTTTGATTTGGATTGGGGTTTGGTGAGGCCGGCGCTACAAAGTCTGCAACCAATGCCATACCAGCCTCGTTTAAAGTTTTATTATCACGGACCATCCAGCGGAGCAGTTGATAGCGTTGCTCATTGGCATCGACGTCAGCCAAACCAGCTTCACTGCACGTGGTCATGTACAACGCCTCATCATTGCGCACCAACAAATAGTCCAGTACTTCATCACGTAAACTGGTCAGTCGATCCCAAATCAGACCTTGCTGATCTTTGTCATAGCCGTTCCATTGAACGATCTCGTGAGAAAAACGTTTGCAACCCCGACAAACTAAATCACCGTAAGTTGTGGAACAAATACCTACACAAGGTGTTCTATTTTTCAGTTGCACTGCTCGTTTGTCCTGAAATTGGTTCTACGGTTAGCGGCACCTAACATACACAGCTGTTCCAGTTAAGACTTAGTCTTTAGTAGGAGCCTCTTTGCCTGTCAAATTACCTGTCAAATTATCGGCCGAATACTATTGCTCTGGCACGCCAGAAAAAGGCTACCGTGGCCTAGGCGTGATTATGTAAATCTAGTACGTTGGTGTGTGAGGAAAAATCCAACTCTTGCTGGTTTTTGGTCACATCGTTACGCGCAGCTGATATACGTCGCAAGTAGTCCTCGCCAACATCACCAGTAATGTACTTACCATCAAAGGCAGAACATTCGAAATCATCCACGTGAGGATTACCTTCATGAGTACTAGCTTTGAGGTCTTCGATAGTTTGGTACATCAGCCAGTCAGCGCCAATTTCTCGCGCCACTTCTTCATCTGTACGCTCATGGGCAACGAATTCCTCTCGTGCGGGCATATCAATCCCATACACGTTTTGATATCTCAACGCCGGCGCAGCAGAAGCCATATAAACGTTACGAGCACCGGCCTCGCGTGCTAGCTGTATAATTTTCTTGATCGTTGTACCGCGGACAATCGAATCATCCACCAACAAAACATTCTTACCTTTAAACTCTAATTCCACAGGGTTGAGTTTTTGGCGCACTGAGTCACGACGCTGCTTTTGCCCAGGCATTATGAAAGTACGACCAATATAGCGATTCTTCACAAACCCCTCGCGAAACTTTGTGTTTAGCTCATGGGCCAAAGGTAGTGCTGCAGTTCGCCCTGTATCGGGAATGGGTATGACTACATCGATGTCATGTTCGTTTTGCGAGTATCTTGTCAAAATTCTTTTGGCGAGATGCTCCCCCATACGCAAACGACTTTTATAAACTGAAATATTGTCGATTATGGAATCAGGGCGAGCAAAATAGACATGCTCAAAAATGCAGGGGACTAACTGCGTACGTGCCGCACATTGATGCTTAAAGACTTCACCATCATTAGATATGAAAATTGCCTCGCCAGGTGCGACATCGGCTATGCGAGTAAAACCCAAAATATCTAAGGCTACCGACTCGGAGGCGATCATATACTCTGTACCGCCCTCTACCTCTCGAGAACCGTAAACCAAAGGTCGAATACCATAAGGGTCACGAAAACCTAAAATGCCAGAACCAATTACCATCGCCACTACCGCGTATGCGCCTCTACAGCGCTGATGAACGGCGCCAACTGCCTTAAACATTTCGGTAGGTGATGGGTCCAACGCGTGCAACATACTCAGTTCGTTTGCAAGCACATTGAGCAGCACTTCAGAATCGCTACTAGTGTTGATGTGACGTAAGTCTTCTAAGAACAGGTCTTTCTCGAGTTCTTTAGAATTAGTTAAGTTACCGTTGTGAGCAAGAGCTATCCCATAAGGAGAGTTCACATAAAGAGGTTGGGATTCAGCAGAGCTTGCAGTGCCAGCTGTAGGGTATCGACATTGACCAAGGCCTATATTGCCTCTGAGCTGCTCCATGTGATGGTCTTGGAACACATCACGCACCAAGCCATTGTCCTTGCGTAAGAAACATCGATGTCCATCACTGGTCACCATACCCGCTGCATCCTGTCCGCGATGTTGAAGCATCGTCAGGGCATCATAAATGTCCTGGTTAACGGCACCACGGCCTACAACGCCGACGATTCCACACATAAACGGTCTCCTAATGCCTACGCAAGTTAGTCAATATAAATTGGTTGATCTTCTGGTAACGGTACGTCTGAGTAATCAATACTCTCTCCAGCGTCCTTCAATTGGTCTATCTCGTCACCAAAACGACCGATCCCGCTCAAAATTTCATCTTCAAATTCTAGAAAAGTATATTTCAATTCAGATTCTTCCCAGAACAAGGTTGCTGAGAAAAAGGCCTGAAATAGCATCAGCATGACAGTAACTAAAAGCGCGCCTCGCGCGGCACCAAAGCCGAAACCAAGTATTCGATCGGTAGCAGATAAGCCCGTGGTTTCCACCACTTTACCAAAAGCCCATTGCAGGCCCCTGCCGGCTATAAGCACAGCTAAAAGTACGATAATAAAGGCGGCTATCTGACTTAGTTCATCGCCTCCCAAATAGTCGTCGTATTCTATGGCAACGGTAGGTCCGAACATAAACCCAGCAACAAACCCTCCTACCCAGACCGCTAACGATCCGGCTTCTCTAACCAAACCTCTATTCAGCCCGATGACTGAGGAAATCACCAAAAGGCCAATTATAATGTAATCTAAGTGGGCCATTCGCTCTTCACTCGGCTATTGAGACATATCAACTACAAGCGCATCAACAGCATATTTCTTTGTTAAAACGTCGCGCAAAACTTCGGCGTCAGTATGACTCAGCAACGGCCCAACTGCGACACGATAACGAACTTTTTCGTCATTTTTTCCTTTACGACCAACATCCAAAAACGATGATATAAAAGCTTCACTGCCACCTGCGCGAAGCTTTTCTCTAAAGCTCCGTGCATTGTCTAATTGCACGAAAGTCGCCAGCTGTACCGCAAACACTGAACTTTTTGCTCGAACGGGTGAAAGAATGGGCTCTCCAAATAGCGTTCTGTGGGGCTCAGTACTAAAACCCTTGCTGTCCACTTTTGCGCGCAACTGCTGCACTTTCTCGATCACATCAGAAGCGGGAACTACTTCATCGTATATCGGAAACTCTATACCGCCACCATCAGGTTGCCCGCTAGCTTTCTCAGCTTCGAGTTTTGCTTCTGCAAATACTCCTAGATCGGGTTCAGGTAAGTTATGACGCGTGGGCTCATCGAATACCATCGGCAATACAATACTCGCAATGGACACCAAAAAGATGGCTCCAATCGTTCTATAGCGTATTTTTTCTTGCATATCCTAGTGCGCCAACCATGTGCTCTGTTCAACACAGTTAAATGAACCAAACAGTAGAATAACACTCCCAGGCTGCGTTGCCGACAAAGCATGATCTAAACCTTCCTGCATAGTGTCGAAACATGGTGCCGTGATATTC
>CAJJDH010000021.1 GCA_905182905.1 marine gamma proteobacterium HTCC2089
GCTTCGAGAGCCTCAACCGTATCTGTGTGTCGACCTGTAGGCTGGCGAGGTAGCTCAGTAATAGATTGGCTATCGGCATTCCATTGCAAGTATTCACCGTCACCTAACAGTGCGAATGAGCCTACGCGAGTGATGTCTGTAGGCACCTTCTCACCTGAAATCTTGGTGACAGTACCTAGGTAAGTAGAGATCTTGCCAGATTCGGTCATCTCTCTTTGAAGTTCAAACCAAAGAGTTTCCATCTCATCGATGGTCGCTAGCTGGCTAGATGTACCCATCTTCTTAGCAAGCTGACCCAACCATTCGCCACGATTGGCGTACTGGCTAGAAATAATTGAACCCTCGAAACCTCCACGGGTATCACCAGCAACTTGCTGCAACACGCCAAACAGTTCGCGCAAGCTGCCTAAGCGCTTGTCTAGCTGCTCTGACAAATCACCGATGCGAATCTCATTCTCTTCGAATTGAGTTTCTAGGCGATCAGAGCGACGCTGTTCGCGACGGCGTTCTTCTTCAGCATTCTTTAGCAGTCTGGCTTGGCTTGCCTTCTCTCTCGCAAACTGCTGCTCTCTTGCAGTGTTTTCACGCGATTCAACAACACGACGTTGCTCGACATTATCCAGCAACTCGTCAAGTGAACTGGCTTGATTAACTACCAGTTCTTCTGCCGCTGGAGCAGTTTCTTCTGCTTGAGCAAAAGATGCAGCTAACAATGCGGCTGCTATTAAACCTTTTGATAAATTCATTACGCTTTTCTTAATCATTTTCATTGCACTGCTCCTGCACCTGCTATCGGCAAGCTCAGCATCTCAATAGAAGCTTGCTGACGCGCCATTCTAATACCCTGACGAACAGAACTATTGAATGATGCATCTACAGGTTCAAACGCGCGGCTCTGAACATTATAAACGCCAGTCTCTTCGCCATCGGGTGTTTGATAAACCAATGCAATGCGACCTACTTTCAAAATGTCTACGTTACGTTCAACGCCACCTAGCTCGATGGAGGAAGAATAAGTTTCCATTGTGCGGCCATAATCGTTTTCAATTTGGAACGCTCTAAACACCTGAGAGAATTTCTCGGAAACTAAAACATCTGCGCGATCCATTGTTTCCCTAAGAACTTCGATACGCTCTCTGCGCTCGTCAATTAGGAACGGTGCGTCAAGCTCTACAAATTGCTCAAGGCCATCAATCATTCGTAACATGAGCGGAGTAATTTGGCGCTCAATAACGGTTACTTCATCGATGGATACTGTAAGCTGAGCCATTTCCTGTTCTTGATTGCCTATCTGCTTCTCAAGTTGACGGTTATAAACTCTTAGGCCTTCCACTTCTTTAAGTACAGTCTTGTACTCACTCAACAACTGCCGGGTTTCTTCGGTCAAACCATCAATCTTTGCTTGTGAGCGTTTTGCGGATGTATTCATCTGCGCCGCTACTTGAAAGACATCGTTAAGCGTTGTTGCTTGCGCTTGACTCACTGAGAACATGAGAGCTGAAGACAGCAATGCTAGCGTCAGCCTATGTGTATATTTTTTCATTACAACTTCCTGCTGGAAAATCCATTGTTTCGTTGAACCTCGCATAATTATTGGTGCGGTAGAACCCCCGCAACCAATAAACTAGGCATGAGCTTCGCAGACATTATTTCTATCTGCTCTGAGTGAACCCTAACAACCTACAAAAAACAGGTTCGTATTCCACGAACCCGTTTATCTTGAGCTAATTGGGGTCATAAATCGTGTGTTGGCCTCCCCGGCACAACCCGCGGACGAAGGATCAACAAACGCCCGAATAAAGTCAACACTTGCATATCCGTTATTAGCAATAACCGACACTTTTTCGCAATGTTCCCATCGCTAGTAAGCATGGGCTTCCATTTTGGCAAAATGTCAATGCAAAATTAACCCAATGCTAATGCACGATAGCCATGCATTATGGCCGTGGCCACCCACCAACTTTGGGGCCAAAAAGACCAACAACGCAGTCTTGGCAGCCAAACCAAGGGGGGTTTACCTATGCCGCTCTACCACTGCCTATTAAGCCAAATTTTCTGCAAAATGCGCCAACGTCCGCGAATAAGCTAACTCAGAGGCTGCCGCGTCGAAGCTGCCACGATGATTACAGTTAAAACCATGATCGGCGGCATAAACATAGATTGGCACTGAACTCTGAGCCGCTTTTATCTTCTCTACATCAGACAACGGAATATGTGCATCTAACTCACCAAAATGCATAATTGTCGGACAGCTTGGCTGACGGTCGATGTTACCGACAATACCACCGCCATAGTAACTTGATGCAGCACCCACGCCGGTCAAATTACAGGCGCTGAGCCAGGTCAATAAACCGCCAAAGCAATACCCAACCACACCCACGCTTCCATGATTACCCGCTAGGTCTATTGTTGCTTGAATATCAGACAATGTTTGTTGAAGATCCAATTTTTGAAATGCTAGATCTATACCTTGAGCCATATCCGCTTGCGTATAGCCCAGTTCAATATTGCTCTCAATTCGGTCAAAGATTTTTGGCGCTATGGCCACATACCCTTCAGCGGCATAGCCGTCTGTAACTTCACGTATATGCGAATTGACCCCAAAAATTTCCTGAATCACCACTACACAACCTCGCTGAGTGGTTCCAGAGGCTGGTTCTGCCATGTAAGCACCAATAGTGCTGCCATCTTGTGTAGTTACCGTTATGTCTTGTCCCATAATATTCCCTCTACTTTTAATCCGAATCACTAGCTCATTCTAAGCTGGTCTAAGCGGACAGTCACTTGGGTGAATCTAATTTGCCTAACTCCATCGTCAGTGACTCTAGGAAGCATTATGCTTAGCGCTTACGCTAAACATCATTAGGAATACCCATGAGCGATCCAACACAATCTGCAAACCCAAACATCGAAGCCATAATTTGGGACTTCGGAGGCGTGTTTACCAGCAGCCCTTTCGAAGCATTCAACGTACTAGAAGCTGAAATGGGTGCTCCAAAGGATTTTATAAGAGGTATCAACGCAATAAATCCTGAAACCAACGCTTGGGCACAGTTTGAATCTAACAGTGTTAGCATGGACGACTTTGATGAATTGTTTGCAGCAGAAAGTGCGGCACAAGGTCACCGCATTCCAGGCAAAGCGGTCATCGCTCGACTTAGTGGAACACTGCGACCAAGAATGGTAGAAGTGCTGAAAATTTGTAAGCAACATTTTCAAGTGGCTTGTATAACTAACAATGTCAAAGCGGGCCATGGTCCTGGTATGGATACAGATCAAGCGAAGGCCAACTCAGTGGCTGGGGTAATGGAAATTTTCAGCCTAGTGGTTGAATCAAGTAAAGAAGGTATTCGAAAGCCTAATCCTGAAATCTACAAGCGCACCTGCGAAAAATTGGCTGTATCGCCAACTAAGTGCGTATTTTTGGATGACCTAGGTATTAACTTAAAGCCTGCTAAGGCATTGGGAATGCAAACCATAAAGGTATTAGGAGAAGATCAAGCCATAGAGGAATTAGCTAAAGTCACAGGCCTGACATTCGCTGTCTAGGTCAGCCATGGCATGTCTCACAACCTACTTTTGACCACTGACCTAGGCACAGCTTTCTGGCCAACCCATGGACCAAGGTGTTAACGGGGCAGGTTCTGCTCCGCCATCAACGCGTGTACTTCATCGGATTCTGGAATTGCTGGCGCTGCCCCTGGGCGAGTCGTCGCCAAGGCACCTGCCGCGCTGGCTTCAATTAACACATCTGCCATGCTCGCGCCTTGAACTAACCCAGCCATCAAATAACCGACGAAAGTATCTCCTGCTGCGGTTTCATCCACGACACTAACAGCATAAGCGCCCAAAGCCCCTTGCAGAGGGCCTTCTACTTGATAGTAACGCAGGCCATCACCGCCCATGGTCAGGACTAAATTCATCTCAGGGTAGGTGGCGACTAAGTTATCGAAAGCTGCGCTCACTGACGAGCAACCACTCACAGCTTTGGCCTCAAGCTCATTCACTATGAGCAAGTGGACATGTGCATAGTTATAACTTTGCGCGTTGTCATCCGCCGGCGCCAAATTTACCGCTACTTTGCAGCCCGCCCTACTTCCTAGTTCAATTATATTGCCTACGTCATTAGTCTCATTCTGCAACAGTACCCAATCGCCCTTTTTTGCACCGGTAATTGCGCCGTGAATTATCTTTTGAGGGATTTCACGATTTGTACCACCTGCAATAACTATGGAATTTTGCCCTTCGTGATCAATTTGGATAACCGCATGACCCGTGCGCCCTGGCAGATTGACGATACCATCGACCCCTACACCAGCAGCTGCCATAAACTCAACAAGCTCTGCACCGTCAGCACCAATAGCACCAAAGTGATCTACCTCAGCGCCTGCTTTAGCAGCGGCAATAGACTGATTTAGACCTTTACCACCCGGAAAAACCGCAACCTGTTCGCTCGCTACTGTTTCTCCAACACTGGCTATATGGCTAACGGTATAAACATAATCTATACATAAAGAGCCTATATTTATGAGTCGGGCCACTTAGGGGTGTCTCCTGTGCTGGAGGTGGTTATTGAATGATTAACTGGGTGGCAGGGTACGGGAATACTGCATAGCAGATGGGATTCAAGAAGAACCCCATCCGGCAATGGGATTAGCAGCTATGCAGGATGAGACATTTTTTCGGCGGCATCTTGGACCGCGCGAATGATCTTATCGTACCCGGTACAACGACAGAGATTACCCGCTAACCAGTAACGTATAGTACTTTCATCAGGGTTAGGATTTTTTTCCAGCAACGCCTTAGATGCAACAATAAATCCGGGAGTACAAATACCACACTGCAACGCTGCATTTTCCAAGAAGGCGTTTTGTAGTGGGTGCAGACCTTCATCACCCGCAATACCTTCAATGGTCTCAACGTTTTTTCCTGAGGCCTCGACACCAAGCATTAAACAGGAACAAACCAAACGACCGTCTACCAACACTGAACATGCGCCGCAGTCACCGGTTCCGCAGCCCTCCTTAGTGCCGGTAAGACCTAACTCATCGCGCAGAACGTCTAATAAAGATTGGCTAGCATCACAGAGAAACTCCTGTGTTTCGCCGTTAATTTTCGATTCAACGTGTAATCTAGCCATTCTAATTCTCCAATGCTCGCTGATGCGCAATTGCGATTGCACGTTTACATAAAACAGCTACGACCTTTTGGCGATATTCGGCAGTACCCCGCTTATCACTGATTGGCGAAGCACTGTCCTTGCAGGCCTGCCCGGCAGCGGTCAAAGCGGCCTCATCGAGTGCGCTCCCAATCAAAGCATCAGCAGCTTTCGTAACCAAAAGCGCAGTAGGCGCAACTGCACCGATAGCTACCCGAGCATCGGTACAAACACCATTTTCCACGCTGACCCTAACGCCAACACCAGCGACCGCAATATCCATTTCTGTGCGCGGGGTAAAACGCAAATAGGCGTCTTTAGTTGTCGCTTGCGGTGGGGCAAATTTAACGCCAAGCAAAAATTCTCCTGCTTGTAGCGCGTTTTTGCCCACGCCTATAACAAAATCTTCCACTGGAAGTTCTCGGCGACCAGAAGCAGTGGCGATGTCACAGATGCCACCAGCGGCGATCAGCGCGGGAATACTATCTCCAGCCGGAGAGGCGTTGCACAGGTTGCCACAAATAGTCGCGCGCCCTTGTACCTGGGTTGAGCCAATCAAATCACCTGCTTCCAACAAACCCGGCATGGCTTTTTGTAAGCCTTCATGTTCGTTCATTATTGCGCTAGACACAGCCGCGCCAATATAGATCTCTTCAGGACCCACTTCTAAACGGTTGGTCTCTGCTAGCTTTTTAATATCAACAATGGTTCGCGGCTGATGATTTGGCATACGCATTTGCACCAGGACGTCCGAACCACCGGCCAAGAACTGAGTCATCTGACCAGCATTGGTGTTCGCGTTCAGCACATCAAGCACTTCAGCAATTGAAGTCGGCGCTACATACCCGTAACTCTCCATTTCATCCCCTTTTGAAAAAACTCTGATAGCCAATCTATCACGAGATTGTCTGAGGAGGAATCTTTGACCAAGAGTTTGCCCAGCAGAGGAATTCCTCAGCAGAGTGCGTGCACAAACCATGGCCAATTGTTTAGATGGTGTACGAGAGCTAGCGCCATTACACTAGCGCCAACCAAAAGCTCTGATTAGGTTTACTCGTATGAATATAGAGACCCCGCTGCAACTATTTGCCGATCACTTCGAGACAATATACCAACGCTGGGGCATGGCATTGAATCAATGCGGCTTTGACAATGGAGTAATCTATGCCGGCGAACAGAGTCTCTATTTCCACGATGATCACGGCGCACCGTTTAAGACAAATCCAAATTTAGTTCAGTGGTTGCCACAAGACTCCATTCCAGAGCACTCTTGCCTGGTGGTACGTCCAGGTGAAAAACCAGCACTGTTATTTTTTCGCCCAATAGACTTCTGGCATGCCCCTTCCCAAATACCGCAAAACCACGGTGAGCACTTCAATGTGGAATTATTTGAAGATTCCAACGACCTCTTTTCTCGATGCAAGGCACTCCTTGAAAAAGGCAGCAAGACTGCATACATCGGAGAATCGCATACCCCCTTACTGGCAAAATTGCAGGGATGCACTGAGAACCCCACCGACCTTATTCATCACCTGTATTTTCAACGCGGTAGTAAAACGCCCTATGAACTAGCGACTATGGCATGCGCAAGTAGCATTGGCGTCAACGGCCACCTAGCAGCAGCCAAAGCCTTTCATGCAGGCGCTACTGAGTTCGAAATACACCTGAGCTACTTAAAAGCCACAGGCCACAATGAAGTATCGCTCCCCTATTCCAATATCATTGCGCAAAATGAACACGCCAGCTTATTGCATTATCAACACCAAGAGCGTGCCAGAGCAGAAAATTTGAATAGCTTACTCATCGACGCCGGTGGAACATTCAACGGCTATGCTAGCGACATTACTCGGACACATGTTGGCGACCAATGCTATTCCGCCGAAGCCGGCAACGAATTTGAGGCTTTAATCACTTCCATGGACGCGCATCAGATCCAGCTGACTCAGGCAGTGCGCAAGGATTGCCACTATTTAGACTTGCACAGACAAATGCACAAGCAGCTTGCCGAAGTTTTAGTTGCCCATGACTTGGTGTCCTGCAGTGCAGAGGAAGCTTTCGAGCAAGACCTAACAGTGCCGTTTTGTCCCCATGGATTAGGCCACCTACTAGGCATTCAGGTACATGATGTGGGAGGCCATCAAATTAGCCTCAAGGGTGAGCAAGCGCCTCCACCAGAGTCTTATTCCACACTTAGACTAACAAGACCCTTGGAAACCAATATGGTCATCACCATTGAGCCTGGACTATATTTCATCCCCTCCCTCTTGAAACCGCTAAGACAGGACAAGGCACCATTAAACTGGTCAAAAATTGAAGCCCTAATTCCCTTTGGAGGCATTCGCATAGAAGATAATGTCTGCGTAACGGATGCCGAGCCTCGCAACCTAACTAGAGAAGCTTTTGCCCGAGCAGACAACGGATAATAGTTGGCTGAGCCCAGTGGCACGTTCTAATAGCAACAAGGCGAGCAAACGCCCTACCGATTACAATCTGTGAAAGCTAAATATCAATATGACTGAAGTTACCCCAGACCTCCTCACGCCAGCTAAACTATTTGTCGCGTCAGGCTTAAGAACTCAACCGCCAACGCAAATGCGTATTTCACCCAGCGGTCTGTTTGTCGCCTACTTAAAGAGTAGCCCTGAAAATGCACTACAAATGGATCTCTGGCGCTACGATATTGATGAAAAAACCCACAGCTTGTGGGTAAGCGCGGCGACCTTTGAAAATAATGACAGCTCCGATGTAACTGCACTAACGGATGTTGAACGCGCAGAACGCGAGCGCAAAAGACAGTTTACCTTTGGCATCACTACGTATTCTTGGCTCGGCCAAAATGACCACGCCTTGGTTAGCTTAGATGGACAAGCCTATCTAGTTGATGCAACGCCAACCAAAGCACCCGTATTGCTGTCAAATGCCGCGCACAGGCAAAGTGCCTACAAAGCAAGCCCGAGCGGCAGCAAGATTAGTTTTGTTCGCAATGGCGATTTGTATGTGCAGGAAACAGTGATAAGTCATGGCGATAAACAAAACGAACTTCGAATTACCCATGACGCAAGACCAACTCTAAGCAATGGATTAGCTGATTTTTTAGCAGCTGAGGAAATGCATAGATTTGACGGTCATTGGTGGTCACCCTGCGAACAATTCCTGTTCTATTGCAAGGTCGATGAATCTCCAGTGGAGGTGTCATATCGCTTAGAGATTGATGCCGCCGGCAGTAAAACAGTAGAACAGCGCTATCCCTACGCCGGCAAAGATAATCCGCATGTCAGCTTGTATAGCTATGATTTAAGCACTCAAGTCACTCAATTACTCTGGGAACCCTCGGCCAGCGAAGTTTATCTTGCGAGGATAAATCCCTTAAAAACAGGCTTATTCATTCAGGTCCAAGACCGCCTGCAACAGACGCTCTGGCTGAAAAAAACAAGTTATGAGACCCATAAACAAGAATGGAGCACAATCTATACGGACGAATCATCTACGTGGATAAATCTAACTGAGGATTTACGCCAACTAGAAGACGGCAGGGTTCTATTTTCCACCGAAGCCGATGGCTGTAGAAAAATTTTTTGCACCGATGACAACGGGAATAACACTGACCTAACCGGACCACAGCATATCAACCAAGTCATAGGAGTAAACAAAACCCATGCCTTCGTTTGCGGTTGGGACCAATCTCCCATAGAAAATCACCTGTTCACGGTCTCCTTGACCGGCGGCGAGTATCAACAGATTACGCTGCAAGCGGGCTGGCACGAGATTGCTCTCAATATAGAGCAGAATTTATTTCTGGACAGATTCAGTGACGAATATCAGCCGCTAAATATTGACTTGGTGAGTATGACTCAAACAAAAACGCCGATAAATTTGTTTGCAGAAAAAATTGCTAACGACCACCCCTACAAACCGTTCCACGAACGTCATGTAGTAGCCAGCTTTGGTGAAATTAAAGCTAGTGATGATCAATCGATGTTCTACCGCCTTACGCCACCAACGGATATTTCTGGCACACACCCCACCATCGTTTATGTTTATGGTGGTCCCGGTGCGCAAAAGGTAAAAAAGGAATGGGGGTCTCTGCTCGTACAGATGTTCGCCCAACAAGGTTACGGGGTATTGGAATTAGACAATAGAGGCTCCGCTAACAGAGGGCGGTTCTTCGAGGCACCATTGTATCGAAACATGGGCAATCCAGAAGTTGAAGATCAAGTTTTAGGCTTAAGTGTGCTCGCAAATACCGCCTGGGCAGATTTATCAAGAGTAGGTATATTTGGCCACAGCTACGGTGGCTTTATGACGCTGATGAGTATGTGCACGGCGGCAGATCACTTCAAAGCAGGCGTGGCAGTAGCGCCAGTGAGCGACTGGGCCATATACGATACGCACTACACAGAAAGGTATATGGGGTTACCCGAAGACAATGCCGACGGCTATAGAGACGGAAACGTACTAACCCATTTAGACAAGCTAACTGGGCCACTATTACTGATTCACGGCATGGCAGATGACAACGTGCTCTTTACCCACAGCACAATGCTAATGTCAGAGCTGCAAAAGCGAAACAAGCCATTCGAGTTAATGACCTACCCTGGTGCAAAACACTCAATGCAGGAAACCCATGTCTCAGTACATCGCTTCAACCTAATTTTAGACTTCTTTAACAGAAACCTATAATGGTTGCTAAAGGCCCCTGAGATTTACCGGGGCTTAAACAGGCTGTTGAAATTAGCACTGGTTCTAGCCGCTAACTCTTCCAAACTGATTCCGCGCAGTTCTGCTAAGTATTTTGCTGTATCAGCAACAAAAGCTGGTTCATTGTCCTTACCACGGTTGGGTACTGGCGCTAACCATGGCGCATCTGTCTCAATCAACAACCGTTCAATAGGCACTCGGCGCGCCACTTCGCGCACGTTTTCAGCATTCTTAAAGGTAACAATCCCGGATATGGAAATGTAATAACCCATTTTTAATGCCTGCTCTGCCATGTCCCAAGATTCCGTAAAACAGTGCAATACGCCTTCGACCTCTGGGTACTTTTGCATCAGCGCCAGAGTGTCTGTCTGTGCATTTCGAGTATGTACGATAATGGGAAGGTTATGTTTTTCCGCCAGCTGCAGCTGAAAATCAAAGGACTCTTGTTGCCGTAACTTTGCAACCTCAGTTATGTCATGTAGATAATCTAGCCCCGTCTCACCCACCGCCAAAACTCGTTCGTGGGACAAATGCGCTTCTATCCAATCTACAGATTCAGCTGCTGCGTCAGGGTGCACACCAACACTAGCCCATACGTCATTGTGCCGCTCGGCTAGAGCTAAAACCTCGCCAATGCGTTTTTGTTCAACGCTGATACAAAGGCATGTGGAAACTCCTGCACTGCGCGCGCGCTCCAATACTTCATCTGGCCCTTGCAAATAATTTAGGTGGCAATGGGAATCAATGAACAATCCAATACTCCTTAACGGGGCAATAGGTTTACCCTAATGTGTGAAGAATCCGTACAAAAAATCTTTGCCTAATGACGCAAAGCCAATATATCAGCCGCTGCGTTGGCGCTGCAGCCGCACTACCTGCATCCATTGGTAAACCAAACGTTCCATCAATAGTCTTGCATTCGCCGCATTTGAAGTTTCAAGTTGCAAGCGCGTTTGATTGATTTCGTCGGCAAATGCTAACAGCGTTCTGTTAGCATTTTCGTGCTGTTGCCAAATGATGTCTCGATACCAGCAGGATAAAGTGTCTACTAAGTCCGCTTCTAAAATATCAGCAATACTGGTGCTAGGGTCACGGCCACTCTCTAAGTCAGACAACCATCCCGCTAGGTCAAAACGCTCTTCTTCCAGCACTCGCAACGGCGCGTAACCTGACTGAGCGAAGGTTTGGGAGCTAACTTGCACCCCTTTAGCCGCCAACCACTTTGTTCCGTCTTCAGCACTTTGTGCAACCTGAAAACGCTGACACCTGCTTCGAATGGTAGGAAGTAAACGCCCCCAATGGGGTGTCGAGAGCAAAATGTGCGTATTCTGCGGCGGCTCTTCTAGCGTCTTGAGCAGAGTATTGGCGGCGTTAGTATTGAGCAGATGGGCATCTACTATCACTGCAACCTTACATTTGGATATTTGCGGTGTTTGCACCGCAAAAGCATTTAGCTTACGTACCTGATCAATTTTAATCACTGCGCCATCAGGTACCACCCAGCAAAAATCTGGATGCGCTATTTCGTGAGGAGGTTGCTGTGATGTTAGCCCGAGCAAGGCAAATGCTGCCGTTTCGATTAACTCGTGACCACCCCAACCTTCGCCGCAAATTAACGCAATGGCACCTGGCAGAGTATTTGCCTTGGCACGATTTTGTAACTTTTCTAATATCGGCTGGTGCCAAGGCAGTATTTCGCCAGACATGACTAGTTTGAACCTTCGCTATGAGTGCTAACAAAAGCTTTGACTTGCTCACAAACCAAAGCTTGAACCTCCACTAAGGGTAAGCTGGCATCGACGGTTTGAAACCGCGAATCAGCAGCTGCTCTAGCCAAATAACCCTGTCGCACTCTATGAAAGAAAGACAACTGCTCTTGTTCCATACGGTCTTGCTCTCTATCGGCAATGCGATTCGCTGCAACTTCAGGGTCCAGGTCAAGATAGAGGGTGAGATCCGGCTGCAAGTCTCCGTGCACCCATTCTTCCAAAACCGCCATTTTTTTTAGGTCCAAGCCTCTACCGTAACCTTGGTAAGCATAGGAGGCATCGGTAAAACGATCACACACCACCCACTTTCCCGAGGCCAATGCTGGGCGTATAACTCCTTGGACATGCTGTAATCGCGCCGCAAAAACAATAAACAACTCTGTTAACCCATCTACAGTTTCGTCCCATTGGGCCAACAAATTAGTCCGTAGTGCCTCAGCCATAGGTGTGCCCCCAGGCTCTCTTGTACGAATATAAGGTATGGATAGATCATCTAACGTCTGGCATACAGAATCCACATTGGTAGTTTTCCCTACCCCTTCGGAGCCTTCCAACGTGATAAATTTGCCTAACTTAAAATCCATTATGCTCACTGACCTAATTGGTAACGGCGTACCGCCGCATTATGTTGCGCAAGAGTCTCGGAAAACTGACTGCTGCCGTCGCCCCTTGCTACAAAATACAGAAACTCTCCTGGGGCAGGTTGAACTGCAGCCACTAAAGATTGATATGAAGGTAAAGCAATTGGCGTTGGCGGCAAACCTACGTAGCGATAAGTATTGTAAGGGGAATCTATACGTAAATCTTTACGCCGGATGTCGCCGTCAAAAGTTTCGCCTATGGCATAAATGACGGTTGGATCAGTTTGTAAGCGCATATTGCGCCTAAGCCGCTTGTGGAATACCTGGCTGATCTGGCCTCTATCCTCGTCTACTCCAGTCTCCTTTTCTATAATCGACGCCAGCACCAATAACTCCTCTATTGAGTTAATGCCTAAACTCGATGCTGCCGATGAGTTTGCGGCGGGTCGCATAGCCCACACTTGGGCTAATTTATCTTGCATAACTTGATGGGCGCGCCGCAGCAACTCGACATCTGTAAGACCACGGCGAACAAAGTAAGTATCAGGAAAAAAGTAGCCCTCAGCACTCTTTATAGGCAGAGCCAATTTACCGGCTAGTTCAGCGTGGACTTGTGCATAGGAGGTAAAGTCACTCAAAGTATGCTGAATGTGCGGCACCTCTTTTAGTTCTTGGAGCATCATTAACACAGTAATACCCTCACGCAACCGCACAGGATGCAGCATGACCTGGCCAGAACTTAACTTGGTTAAGACCTGACGGGGCGATGTGGGGTTACTCAACTCGTACTCGCCAGCCTTCAGCCGAGTATCTACTGACTCCCAACTTGCTAAGAGCTTGAACAATCGGGGGTCGCGGACAACGCCACGTGTAACCAATGTACTAGTGATAGAGCTGAGAGAGGCCCCAGGCTCAATTTCAATGATCTGCGCTGAGTGCCCCACCTCCCGGTCGGCCCACGCTTGGAAAGAGAGGTAACCTATTGCCCCAAAAGCGACGAGAACAAGACCCATCCAAACTGCGACCTGCCTCATAGGGAAGTGCATTTTCCGGAATCTACTAATTAACGCCTAGCAATCAGCCTAAACCACACCAAATATGAGTGTGCCGTTAGTGCCACCGAAGCCAAATGAGTTACTAGCTGCGCTAGTGATCTTCACATCCCGAGCGGTATTTGGCACGTAATCAAGATCACACCCTTCCCCTGGGTTATCCAGATTGATGGTGGGCGCAATGACCTGGTCAGTGAGCGTTTTAATTGCAAAAATTGCTTCCACAGAACCTGCTGCGCCAAGCAAGTGACCAATCATAGATTTGGTTGAGCTGATATACAGCTTGGTATCGTCTCCAAAGATCGACTTAACGCCCTTAGTCTCAGCAACATCGCCGAGCGGTGTAGAGGTTCCATGTGCGTTCAAATAACCTAGGTCCGCTGGGTTCAATTTGGCATCATTTAATGCATTTTGCATAGCCGCAGCACCACCTTCGCCAGCCTCAGAAGGGCCAGTGATATGGAACGCATCTGCGCTCATGCCGAAACCTAGAACCTCAGCATAAATTTTGGCACCGCGTGCTTTCGCGCGTTCGTACTCTTCAATGACTAAAACGCCCGCACCTTCACCCAAGACAAAACCATCACGGTCTTGGTCCCAGGGGCGACTGGCAGCAGCAGGGTCATCATTTCGTGTCGATAGTGCACGCATAGAATTAAAACCCGCGACGGTAATGGGTGAAGTAGCAGCTTCTGCACCACCAACGACCATAACGTCAGCATCACCGTACTGAATCATCCGAGCACCAAAGCCAATGTTATGGGTTCCGGTAGTACAGGCTGTAACCACTGCAACATTAGGGCCTTTGAAGCCGTGCTGAATAGACACGTTGCCCGAAATCATATTGATCACAACGCCGGGAACAAAAAAAGGTGAAACACGTCTTGGGCCGCTCTTAACTAACGTCGCGTGTGTTTCTTCAATAGTATTGATGCCACCGATGCCCGAACCGATGGCAACACCGATTCGATCAGCATCTGCAGGATGAGATTCAATGCCAGCATCTTCAATAGCTTGGGCTGCTGCGGCAATACCTAGTTGAATAAAGCTGTCCATACGACGGGCTTCTTTAGGATTTATATATTGGGAAATATCGAAGTCTTTGACGCTAGCGCAAATTTTTACGCCGAAATCAGTTGCATCGAAAGATTGGTTTAGGCCAACACCACTTTGGCCTGCGATGGCAGCCTGCCAAGACTCATCAACGGTATGTCCAATTGGACTAACCATGCCCATACCCGTAACGACTACTCTTCTCTTACTCATCATTTTCTCCAACCAATTTCGACAATATCACTGTATTTGCCGTTACTTGCTGCAATCGCGAACTCTTACTAGATTGATCTACCCCTTACTAGACTAAACTCTTATCGAGCGCATCTATTAAGATGTTGTTTCATTACAGTCAGAATTTTTTCGATATGCAGACAATAAGTTTGCAACAGCTTAGACCAGTGCGGGCTATACAAGCCACACATATTCCGCAATCGGGAAATGCTGTGCTTACAGAAGTGTCACCCACAAAGGAAACTCCGAAGAGCTTCCCATGTAGATGTAATCAGTGGGCGTTAGACGCCCAACCGATAAATCGGCCTATTGGTGGGCCAATATGTAGTCGACAGCTTCTTTAACCGTCGTAATCTTCTCAGCTTCTTCGTCAGGAATTTCAGTTTCGAATTCCTCTTCCAAAGCCATCACTAACTCGACGGTATCTAAAGAATCTGCACCGAGGTCTTCTACGAAAGACGCGTCTGTACCGACCTCGTCTTCCTTAACCCCAAGCTGTTCACAAATCAATTTTTTAACTCGTTCTTCAACACTGCTCATGCGAATGTCATCCCTCAATTGTTCCTAGGCGCGAAGCGAACGGCATTCTATAGAGCCGTATAATTCAATTCAAGCTATCTATTTATAACTTTTACGCAATTTCCCATGAAGAAACAGCTTGCAAACAGTATAAATTTGCAGACCACCTCCACCGATACCTGACTATTCCATCAGGTAAAGTATAGACCACCATTAACTTGCAGTGTTTGACCGGTAATGTAACCGGCATTCTCGCTAGCCAAAAACGATACTGTAGCGGCAATTTCTTCTACATTACCCAAACGTCCAAGTGGAATACGCTCCATCATCGT
>CAJJDH010000022.1 GCA_905182905.1 marine gamma proteobacterium HTCC2089
AAGACGATGAGAAAAAACAATTTGATGTAAAGCAAGGCCGCCTAGTGAGCACAAAAATCTGTACCCGCTGCGGCAAGGCTAAAACCACCGTCAGCTGATGCCTGCCGATGGCTAGCCTGCTTACACCTTGCCTACAGGTCTCTATTGAAGGCTTTCTATTAGTTTCTTTTAGTCTCTATTAGTTTCTTTTTACGACAAGTCTTGTTCTAGCAAGACTAGGCTTGCTAAAACAAGACTAGGCTTGCAGCGTGGCTACAGGTGCAATATCACAGCTGACACCGGTGCCTGCTAAACCACAATACCCATTGGGCACTTTAGCCAAATACTGTTGATGATAATGCTCGGCATAGTAAAACTCGTCAGCAGGTTTAATCTCGGTGGTAATCTCACCGTAACCTACAGAAATGAGTGCTTGTTGAAAAAGTGCTGCGCTAGCTAAGGCGACTGCCAATTGATCTTCATCATAGGTGTATATGGCAGATCGGTATTGGGTGCCCATATCATTGCCCTGGCGCATACCCTCAGTAGGGTTGTGACTTTCCCAAAACAATTTGAGCAATTGCTGCAATGTGACCTGAGTCTCATCATAAATTACCAATACTGCTTCGGTGTGACCCGTGCCGCCACTACATACCTCTTCATAGGATGGGTTAGGTGTGTAGCCGCCAGAATATCCAACTGCCGTGGTGAAGACTCCCGGCATTTGCCAAAAGCGCCGCTCCGCACCCCAAAAACAGCCCATAGCAAATTGCACCTGTTTGTACTGGGCAGGAAACGGTCCCACCAAGGGCTGCCCGTGAACAAAGTGACCATCAGGCACCGGCATCCTTTGTTCGCGGCCAGGCAATGCTAATTCAGGGCTAGGAAGTTCTAATTTTGCACCAAATGCCATGGGTGGTTTCTCGCTATTCATCAAATATTTACCCAGTGTAGCCTGAGAGATCAGAAACTCTCAACTCACAAACATAAGCTTCTTTGGTAGCAAATTTCTAATTTGCAAACTTGACCTACAAAGTCCGCAGACTTAGACCACCTGTGACATATTCCAGACCGATGTTGTTCCTTCGCTGCCAAGACAATGCTATAAATACTTTATGTTGAGATATCTAATTCCCACCCTCCTCTTTGCTCTAATGGGCTGTCAGAATACTGCGCTGCAGCCGCCTATTGGTGATAAGCAAGGTATTGCAACAGCGAAAGCGGATTTAAAGAACATTGACGATGCGCGCGCAGCATTTCTTGCAGATAAGGCGCTAGCCAAAACGCTGCCAACAGTTTTGGCATTTGAAAATCAGGCACTACAACTTCTACAAGATGAACCTTTAAAGCTCGGGGCAATCGGTACAGCGGTTATCGAGTTGCGACCGAACAGCTTAACCGGCCACTACGCGTTAAAAAAATTCTATGAGTATGTGGAAACAGACGCAGGAGTCGATACCCACAGGCAAAAGTTAGATCACCTCTACAACCACATAAAGAACTCTGGCGATGGCAGTCAAAAAAGCCCTTACAAGATAGTCACCAAAAATGATGCCGCGGTGTTTGCGTTACTGCAAAAGAACAAAAAAATAGTCGGCGAAATATACCAAACCACTGAATCTCACCCTTTAGGGTTAATGACGCTGGCACGAGCAAACCCTGCCAGCCCACTGGAAAGCACAGTTTTTGATTTATCAGATCTTCTACAGCCATTAGCGGATCTAGGAGCACCCCAGGAAGTTGACAGCCCTTGGTCCGTGTTGAGGCTTTTTGCCGATGAAAATGATCGCGCTGCCCAAGCCTCCATAGGAACTTATTTAGCCAAGCAACAACGATACGACTCAGCCACAGGCTGGTTGGAACTTTCATCCCGAGGCGGCAACATGCTTGCTAATACGCTGCTAGCCAGAATCTACGGCTATCTCGCTGGGGAGGAAGCAACCAATCAGTCCGACACCATTGACGCACCCAAAGTAAGCAAAGAAGAGTTCACTCGCCTATCTATTCAAAACCACCGTCAAGCAATAGCTTTAGGCTCGGTGGAGTCTATGTACACCCTTGGGCGGCTCTATATTGAAAGCATGTCCAATGACGCTTACTTAAAGCGTGACATACCACAAGGTGTGGAATTACTGGAGCGCGCAGGGGCTTTAGGCAATGCTAGAGCATACCTATTCCTTGCTTACCAGAACGCCTCTGGAAAGCTACTAGAACGCGATGAGACCAAAGCTAACGAGTACTTTGCAGCGGCTGCGCAGTTGAAAAACCCATCTGCCCTTATCAGCTATGCGCGGTTTCTTGTTTCCTTTAACCAGCTAAAACCTGACGAACAATTATTACCACTGCTGACAGAATTAGCTGCCCAGGACAATGCTAAAGCAATGGTAGCGCTGGGAAATCTTAAAGCCCTTGGCATTGGTAGCAAAATGTCCGTTAGGCAAGCGGTCTCGTGGTACAAGAAAGCGGTTCGCTCGGCCCAAGCCAGTCATCACGAAGCAGCGGATGTGATCAACGAAGTGGCTTGGACATTAACGGCGACCCAGATCAAACCTTTACAACGCAGCCGTTATGCGCAAAAGATCATGGACGCCATGATGGAGAAAAACCCTCAAGCAAGCAGTCATCCTGAGTACCTTGATACATGGGCTAACACCTATGCTGCCAACGGCGACTTTTCTAAGGCTGTTGCGCTACAAAAACAAGCCATAGCGTCTGCTTACGCGCAGAAGCGTGAAGACATTCTTGACATACTCAACGATCACCTTGCTAAGTTTATGGCAGGTAAAGTAATCCTTGAACCAACACCCTAAATGTCAGCCGCAGAAAATTTAACCCTTATCCGCGATCAGATACCGCTAATTGATGTCCGCGCGCCGATTGAATTTAATCAGGGCCATATGCCTAACAGCATTAATCTACCAATATTGACGGATGAAGAGCGCCACAGGATCGGCATAGTATATAAACAACAGGGCAATGAAGCCGCCGTTCGAGTAGGGCATAAATTGGTTAGCGGCACCGTCAAAGCTGAGCGAATCGCTGGGTGGCTAAAAGCATGTGAAGATAACCCAACCACGCAAATCATGTGCTGGCGTGGCGGACAGAGGTCTACCCTCGCACAAGCTTGGCTAGAAGAGGCGGGTGCGCCACAGAAAAAGGTTGCTGGCGGATTCAAAGCCTTGAGACAAGTTTGTATCGACGTTCTAAACAATCCGAAGAAAAATTGGTGGCTACTCAGCGGGCGCACTGGTTCTGCTAAAACAGTCATCATCAATGGGCTGGCAAATAGCATTGACCTCGAAGGCCATGCAAATCATCGCGGCTCTGCTTTCGGTAGACGGCTGACACCACAGCCCACACCCATCACCTTCGAAAACGCCCTAGCAACAGACTACCTTAATCACAGATTCACAGATCTTATCGTGGAAGATGAGAGTAGAACCATAGGTAGTGTCGGCTTGCCGCAAGTATGGAGCGAGCATATGCAGCGTGCTGACATCGCCCTCGTAGAAGTGGCGCTATCAGAGCGTATTGCTCACATTAAGAAAGAGTACGTTACCGACGCAGTCATCGAAGCAGAATCCATGGGTATTGTCGCCGAGCAAATTCAACAAAATTACCTTGCCGCCTTACAGCGCATTAAACGGCGGTTAGGCGGACTGCGCTTGAGTGAAATGGAAAAGCGGTTAAACCAAGCGTTCAATGGCCAAGGAAGCCACGAAAGCTGGATCAGCTACCTTCTCACTGAATACTACGATCCAATGTATGATTTTCAGCTGAGTAAGAAAGAAGATCGCATCGCATTTCGCGGCGCTCGAGAAGAAGTCTTAGAATTCCTCCAAACAAAACAAGTAAGGGAAAGGCCAATCCACCAGTAAGAGGCTAGCTAGCCATCGAATGCGACTGTAAGCCTAATGTCGATGCGGGCAGCAAACTACTCAGCACCTTCAATAAATTCTCTCATCATGGTCGATACAACCTCTGGCTGATCGTGATAAGTCCAATGCCCCGCGTCACTGACATCAAGAAGCCGAACATCAGCAAAGTATTCCAACGTGCCATTTTGCCCAGTACGCCATTCCAGACCTTCAGTTGCATTAATCAGTAACACTGGACAGCTAATATTCTGCCAAAGGGAAATAGTCTCATCTGTGGACAACCCCATAGCACTAAAGTTGTAGGTATACTTGTCGTATTTCCAACTAAAACGCCCGTCTTCTTCTTGAATTGCACCATGCAAGGTTAAATGAAAAGCTTTGTCTTTGGTCAGCTGTGGGTTCGCCTGCTGCATGCGCTGATAGGCTTCCTCAAGATTCTCATAACGCTTAGGCGTACGACCAGCTAAAGCTCGAGTAGCATTAGACCATTCGCGTATCTTCTCAACCGTGCTTTGTGGTGGCTTGCTTAATGACCAAAGACCAATTCCTTCGATGACAATAAGTTTAGACACCATTTCTGGATAGACACCCGCAAACAACGACACAATTGCCCCACCAAGACTGTGCCCCACCAATACAACAGGGCCAAAACTGTTCTGATCTATTAGCTGGT
>CAJJDH010000023.1 GCA_905182905.1 marine gamma proteobacterium HTCC2089
GTGACCGTCACCCTCAAACCAATGTGGGTATTGCCGCAGATATTAGTGCTACTCAAGAAGGCTTTAGCCGTTTAGAACTTGATGCATTCTCCGCTGAGAGTCAGCGCCGTGCAGGGTTGGCTATGCAAAGTGGTGCCTTCGCCAAGAGTCTTATTCCGGTTTACCGTCCTGATGGCACCTTGGCTTTAGATGACGAAGAATTTCCTCGCCCTCAGACTACTGCCGAGAGCTTAGCTAAGTTACAGCCAGTCTTCGGCAATTTCATGGACCTACCTTTTTATGATTCAGGTCTGACCTTCCGCGAAATGGTCGCAAAACACTGGCCCGGGCTTGATGTAGAGCACGTACACCATGCTGGTAGCTCTTCGGGCGTAGTAGATGGCGCGGGTGCATTAGTACTCGCTTCTCCCGAGTATGCCAAGGCGCATGGTCTAAAGCCACGCGCTAAGATTAAAGCTATGGCCAACA
This sequence comes from marine gamma proteobacterium HTCC2089, assembly GCA_905182905.1. Taxonomy (GTDB): domain Bacteria; phylum Pseudomonadota; class Gammaproteobacteria; order Pseudomonadales; family Azotimanducaceae; genus UBA4421. Next base: position 469 of record CAJJDH010000023.1, read on the forward strand.
TGGGTCACTCACCAGAACACATATTAAACGCGCCAGTGGACGCAGCGAAGAAAGTGTTAGGCAAAGCGAATATGTCACTCAGTGATATCGATTTGTTTGAAGTCAACGAAGCCTTTGCTGTAGTCCCTGTTAAGTTTATGCGCGATCTAGGTGTTGACCATAACAAGGTTAACGTCAACGGCGGCGCTATTGCGTTGGGTCACCCAATTGGTGCTACCGGTGCCATGTTGATTGGCACAGCATTAGATGAGCTTGAACGTAGCGATAAATCAACTGGTCTAGTGACCATGTGTGCGGCGGGTGGTATGGCGCCAGCGGTGATTATCGAACGTATGTAATTTAGTAGGGCATTAGTTTCCTACACTGTAAGGCGTCACTTGTGACGCCTTTTTTGCATTCCACCTGCGGAGTTTGCTTCGCCTAGCTAGGTGGCATATTTAGAGATTTGGGAGTTTAGTAATCGTGTCTAGTGAGAATTCGGCTTTGAATGATTTGGGTTTTGATCCTGATGCTTTGCGGGAGAAATATCGACTCGAAAGAGATAAGCGTTTGCGTGTTGATGCAAATGAGCAGTATCAGCAAGTGACCGGAGATTTCTCCCATTATGTAGATGACCCATATGTTGAGACAGGGTTCACCAGAGCGCCGTTAGAAGATCAGATGGATGTCGTTGTCATTGGAGGTGGTTTTGGCGGCCTGTTGGCTGGTGCACGTCTTACCGAAGCCGGTGTTGGGAGCGTGCGAATCATCGAAAAGGGCGGCGACTTTGGTGGCACTTGGTACTGGAATAGATACCCGGGCGCTGCATGTGATGTTGAATCCTATGTGTACCTACCCCTGTGCGAAGAACTGAACTTCGTACCTAAAGAAAAATACACCCACGCGCCGGAAATCTTAGCTCACAGCAAAGCTATTGGTGAAAAATTTAATCTCTATGAAAATGCCTGCTTTCAAACAGAAGTAGAAGGGCTTGAATGGGATGAAAAGAGCAAACTTTGGACAGTAAAGACGAATAGAAATGATCGTATGCGAGCGCGCTATGTGGTTATGGCTAACGGCCCGTTAAACCGGCCTAAATTGCCAGGGATAGAAGGAATTAACGACTATAAAGGCCACACATTCCACACTAGTCGATGGGACTATAATTACACCGGTGGCAGTCCAGAAGGAAATTTGACCGGTCTAAAGGATAAAAGGGTCGGTGTTATCGGTACCGGCGCTACAGCTATCCAGTGTGTGCCTCATTTAGCGAAAGGCGCTCAAGAACTTTATGTTTTTCAGCGCACGCCATCATCGGTCGATGTCAGAGCAAACCGGCCGACTGACCCCGAGTGGGCGGAGAGTTTGCAGCCGGGTTGGCAGCAAGCGCGCATGGATAATTTTAACACGCTGGTTTCAGGCGGTTTCGCAGATGAAGACATGGTTAACGATGGCTGGACGGAAATTATTCGTAACTTAGGTTCGATGGTTAACTTTAAAGGTGGTGCGCGTCTTTCGCCTCAAGAGATAGGCGAGAAAATGGAACTGGCAGATTTCCAGAAGATGGAGCAGGTCAGGGCGCGCGCAGAGGAACTGGTCAATGATCCCGCCACTGCTGAAGCGCTCAAACCTTATTATCGGCAGTTTTGTAAACGACCATGTTTTAACGACGAATATCTAGAGGCGTTCAACCTTCCTGGCGTGCACTTGGTAGATACCCAAGGTCAAGGAATTGATCGAATTACCGAAAAAGGCATTGTCGCGAATGGTATCGAAGTGGAGTTAGATTGCATTGTTTTTGCAACCGGCTTTGAGGTGGGTACTGAGTATACTCGGCGATCTGGTTACGACCTCATTGGTCGCAATGGTCTAAGCCTTAAGGATAAGTGGAAAGACGGTATTGCTACATTGCACGGCTTGCAAACCCGCGGATTCCCAAACTGTTTTATTATCAGTAACGCGCAGTCTGGCTTTACAGTGAGCTTTCCACACGCAATGAATGAGCAAGCCAAACACATCGCCTACATTATGAATCGGTGTATTGAGGCTAATGCTGAGACTGTAGATGTTGCCGCCGAAGCTGAAGCCGCATGGGTGGAAGAAATTGTTAGTCTTTCTCGACTTAGTGAGAGCTTTCAAGCCAGTTGTACGCCGGGATATTACAACAATGAAGGTAAGCCAAATCCGAAGAGTATTCAAAACGGCTCCTATGGTGCCGGCCCGGTTAAGTTCTTCAAAGTGCTGGATGCTTGGCGTGAAGAAGGCACTATGCAGGGGCTGGAGCTTAAGTAGTTAAAATATGCAGTGCTGAGTGAATGGTGCTTGCTGAGCACTTGCCTCACTGGGTACTTACACAGTGCTGTGTGCTGCTTATCGTTTGAACCTAGGTATTAGGCTGGGCACCTGGGCATGATACTGCGCATATTTGGCTTTATTTGCTAGCTGGCGTTTGTCAATCATGGGAATACTTATGCCTAGGAATAGGGCGACCATTGCTAGGAATCCCACCCAGCTTAGATGCGAGCCTGACCCAATATAACCGGCTATTGCCAATGCTAACCAAAAGCCTATTTCGCCCAAGTAGTTCGGGTGTCGGCACCAATTCCACACGTCGTAGTCGAGAACTTTTTTTGAGTTATCTGAATTTTGTCGGAATGCGCTGAGTACATTGTCCGCTCGAAACTCTAACCAAACCGCTAAAAACCCTAAGCAAAGCCAAATCAGATCCATATTTCTGAGTGGGGTGCCTAATTCGCCAGAGGTTGCAGCACTACTTATCAATAGCCAGATGGGTAAGCAGCCGACAAAAACTAAAACCGTTGGGAACATTTGGATGCCCAGAAAGTCGACCAAAGGAAAGAATATTCCAGTTTTAGCTTTTAGATCTACGTAACGCCAATCTACATGGGTTAGTCCTTGCCACCCTCTGGCCCAATTGTGTGTGAGTCTCATCGACCATAAAGAGGTGAGCAGTAAAACTAGCCCAAGCCTTAAATCAAATACCTCGTAGCTGAACAACCAAAATATCATTAGGAGCGGAGGCGCCACAGACCAGTAGGGGTCATAGAAACTTGAATTACTGAAGGCGCAGGAGAATAGAAAAATGATAATTGTTGCTACTACATCCGCCAAAGCCGCCTGCAGTAGTGGGTTTTCTATGGGCGCATAGTAGATGGCAAAGACTGCCGCGCCCAATGCGCAAAGATAGGCAGTGATGACCCAATAAAACTGGCTTGCAGAACTACTGTTGGTTGTTTGCATAAGTCTTAACTTAGTCGGCTGTGATTTAGAACGCTATTGCCATGGAGTTTAGGTTCGCCACGCAAACCGCGATTTGTTTATTGAGTAGTCTGCCCAAAAAATTAATTTACAGGGTTATAGCTGGATGTTGCAAATGCATTGCCAACACCCACGAGGTCCATGCTGCCATATGTCTGATTTTGCTTGGATGCCACTTGATGGGGCGCCACTTTATCCTATCTTTTTTCTAGGATTCCTAGGAATCCTATGCCTTGGGGCCAGAGAGCGACCACCTAAGGCTAAACTAGAGGTTTACAGATGGTTGTTTTTCATAACAAAGCCTACTGCGTGTTGGTGCTCTGCTTATTCTCGTTCTCGCTGAGTGGCTGCCGGGTGTTAACGCCAAATTTTGCCGCGCTCTATTTAGATGGGCCAGATCAACTTGAGCGCGAACTAGTGCATCCGCCAGCGATTATTATTCCTGGCTTGCTGGGTAGTCGTCTTGTCGATACGAAAACTGGTAAGGAGGTATGGCCCGGCTCTTTATTTGATGTTGCCTTGGGTCGCTATAGAGACTTAGTAGTGGACCTAGACGCGAAGTCTGGAGATAACGCAACGCTAGTTTCTGCAGGTATCGCCGAGAGCAAGTTGGGTGTGGACTTCTACGGCGAATTGCTGCGAGTTCTTGTGCAATATGCTGGGTATGAGAGGGCAGCCTTGGGTGGGGGTCGCCCACGCCCTGGTCAGCGGCGGCTGTACGTTTTTGACTATGATTGGCGACAGGATAATGTCCAAACGGTCAGGAAGCTACACGATTTCATTCTCGCTATTCGTGCAGATTATGCGGACCCTACACTGAAGGTCGACGTGATTGCTCATAGTATGGGTGGGTTGATGGCTCGCTATTATTTGCGCTTTGGTAACGCAGATGTGTTGCAAGACAATGACCTGAAAGTAACTTGGGCTGGGGCGGGAGCCATCAATAAAATGATTTTGCTCGGTGCTCCTAACTTAGGTTCAGTGTCTGCTATAGAGGGGTTTATTCGTGGTCAAACGGTAGGTTTGAGACGAATTCCAGAAGAAGTAGTGGCCAGCATGCCGAGTACCTATCAATTATTCCCGCACCGTATAGTCGACTGGCTATACGATACCTCGGGCCAGCGGCTAGATATCGATCAGTTCGATACGTCGATCTGGCGAGAGTTTGGCTGGAATATTTTTTCTGCCAAGGTGCGTCGCAGGGCGATTGAGGAGAAAGGATTGGACTACTATCGAAAATTGACCACTTACTTTGAACGCAGTGCGGAGCGAGCTCGAAGGTTCAGTTGGGCTTTAACGGTTTGCCCTAACTTTGATGAAAATAGTGGTGGCTGCTCCGAGGTCGTTGAACCACCGGTTAAATTGGTGGTCTTTGGCGGCAACTGCGCAGCTACTCCCTCTCGTTGGGTGGTGGAGGTCGATGGCGTTGGGCGGCGGATCGTGAGGTTCAATCCCAAACAAATTCGCTCTAAGGTAGAAGGTATAGATTATGCCGACTTAATGTTTGATCCAGGGGACGGTACCGTTACTAAACCCTCATTGTTGGCACGCGATGCACTTTCTCCGCACACGCCAAGACATAAATATTCCTACTTTCCTTTGGCATATAGTTTTTTACTTTGTGCCAAGCACTCCGCGCTTACCGGCAACCGGCATTTTCAAGCCAACTTGCTTGATGTATTACTCACTAGGGCGCGACCTTGGGAGTTACATAAAGACCATGTATTGAGGTAAGTTAATCCCTTTGGCGTTAGTTCTGGGCGAGAGAGCCTTTTACACAAAACCATGTTCCAACGATTAGAGAATGTCTATGCTTGCCAATTTCCACCGTCACCTTGTGCCACTCGCCTCCACCGTATTGTTAGGGTTTGTTTTAGGCGCCTGCGATACTGCTATCAAATCTCAGCCTGAGATTTATGCGGACATGGTATTGCACAACGGCATTGTTGCTAGCGTTGATGAAACAATTGGTAATGTGCAAGGGATAGCAATTTCAGGCCATGAAATTATTGCCCTAGGCACCAATGAAGAGATGAATGCATACATCAATGCTGACACTCAGGTTATTGACCTAGCCGGTCGTTTCGCCATGCCTGGATTTATAGAAGGGCATGGTCATTTTATGAGTCTAGGGCGCTCTAAACAGATTCTTGATTTGACGGACATTACGAATTGGCAACAAGCCGTGAGTCGTGTCGCTGCGGCAGTAGATGGCGCAGAGCCGGGCGAATGGATTTTTGGTCGCGGTTGGCACCAAGATAAATGGAATCGTATTCCTGAAGATGCTGTGGAAGGAGTACCACTGAATCGAAGCCTGAATCTTATTTCACCAAATAATCCAGTCTTATTGGGCCACGCTAGTGGTCACGCAGCATTTGCAAATGATGCAGCTTTGCAGGCGGCGGGTATTGATAAAGATACCGCTGATCCGGAGGGCGGTACAATTTTGCGCGACGTAGATGGTCGTGCTACCGGTTTACTGCGTGAAACAGCCCAGCGTTTAGTGGCTAAGGCTGGCCTTGATTACGAGTCCCAGCGCAGTGCTGAAGAGCAAGAAAGGCTAAAGCGCGAGCAGGTATTCTTGGCCAGCGCCGAAGCCCTTGCTAATGGTGTAACTTCTTTTCAGGACGCAGGTGCTGATTTTGCGACTATAGATTTTTTCAAACAGCTGGAAAATGAGGGCGCGCTGTCTATACGCCTGTATGTGATGGTGCGTGGCGAGGACAATGCACAGATGGACGAGTTGCTTGGCGCATATTTGATGCCCATCGAGGGAAATGATTTTCTCACCGTGCGATCTATTAAGCGTCAGCTTGATGGTGCTTTAGGCGCTCATGGTGCATGGCTGTTAGAGCCTTATATAGATTTGCCCAGTACATCGGGTTTGGTTTTGGAGACGGTTGAAGATATTCAAGAAACCGCTAGGTTAGCCGTTAAGTATGGTTTTCAGGTCAATACTCACGCCATCGGCGATCGGGCTAACCGTGAAACCCTAAATCTTTATCAACGTGCTTTTAGTGACCTTGAGAATGAAGATGCGGACTTACGTTGGCGTGTGGAGCATGCTCAACATATTGATCCAACAGATGTGCCGCGCTTTGCCCAGCTGGGAGTTATTGCCTCAATTCAAGGGGTACATTGCATCTCCGATGGTCCATGGGTGCCTTCACGGTTAGGCGAAGAGCGAACGCGGTTAACCTCCTATCCTTGGCGCGATCTGATTGACACTGGTGCAGTTGTTACAAATGGTACAGATGTGCCAGTTGAGGCCATAAATCCTATAGCCTCTTTTTATGCTTCTGTTTCTAGAATGACCAATAGTGGTGAAAAGTTTCATCCCGACCAAGCAATGACTAGGGAAGAAGCTCTTGCCAGCTACACAATAAATAATGCTTATGCGGCTTTTGAGGAAGCTTATAAGGGTTCGCTGGTACCGGGTAAGTTGGCAGATATTGTCGTGCTTTCGCAAAATATTCTTACCGTTGAAGAGTCTCGTATTCTTGAAACCGAAGTAGATATGACGATTGTTGCCGGACAGGTGCGTTACGAACGGGAAGATTGAGAGCGTTTAGGTTCGTGCCTTAGTTTTGCGGTGACCTGAAAATCTGCTGCTGGGGCCGTTGGCCTTCGTGCTGATTTACTCAGATTCTTTCCTGAGAAAGCACTTTGTGAAAGACTGTTTAATTAATTCATAGAAGGGAAGTTCAATGCCTCAGCCCACAGCCTTAGATCTGCCTATGGTCGACCCGTTACCAGAAGCCACTCAGAAGTACTTCGATATATGTAATGACAAATTAGGCATGGTGCCCAATGTGCTGCAAGCCTATGCCTTTGATGTGGATAAGCTCAATGCGTTTACCAGTTTCTACAATGACTTGATGTTAGCTAGTAGCGGTTTAACTAAGTTAGAGCGTGAGATGATTGCGGTAGTCGTCTCGTCTATCAACCGTTGTTTTTATTGCCTAACCGCTCATGGTGCCGCCGTTAGAGAGCTTTCGGGCGACGCTAAGTTAGGCGAAATGATGGTAATGAATTATCGAGTAGCTGATCTCGATACGCGCACGCGAGCTATGTTGGATTTCGCCGCGCAAGTTACCGTTGAGAGCTACACGATTGAAGAAGCGGATCGGCAAGCCCTACGCGATGTAGGTTTTAGTGATCGAGATATCTGGGATATTGCTAACGTAGCTGCTTTTTTTAATATGACAAACCGTGTAGCCAGCGCCACTGATATGCGACCTAATGATGAATATCACGAGCAACATCGTTAGAAGAACCAAACTTGGCTTCTATTTAGCGTCTATTTAGCTTCTATAAAGTGCGCCTTTTAAGATACTAAATGCCGGCCGGTAAATGCTAGATCTGCATAGTTTTTCTCGGCAATGTTTCGATCAACAGCTTGCCCTGTAACTGCTTGTTCTAGCAAATCCAAATAGCGATGCCAGCCTGCAAGTACGGCTATGGCAACTTCCAGTTTGGTTAACCCGTTGCTAAACACTAGCGTGTCACTAAAGTGCAGGTGGCAGCCATTAGGTGTCGCTTCAAGCTGAAAGATAATAGTGCCCAATTGCAGTAGGTTAGGTTCTTGTAGTGCTTCAATGTGACCTTGAATGTGCGCTGGCCCAGAGCACTCTTCTGCAAACCATAACTCATACTTAGCGCCTAGTTGCGGAGTAAAGCGGAACCCCGGAGACCATCTGTTTAGCTCTGCTTTGTCGGTTATAGTCTTCCACAGGTGTTCTATGCCGGTACTGAAGGTTCGGTCAAAATGCACAGCAATATTGCCGTTAACCGCGCTTTGTAGCCATCCAACCCGACCCCCTTCCTCACAGCTGTCTTTATGTTCTTGTGTGATCAATTGCATTCCCCGAAAAAGCGATAACAGTAGTTCGCCGTTAACTGTTAACAAGAAGATATCAATCTAAAGGGATCTATCTGCTCTATTCCTAGATTGAGCGACCACTGGCAGTTTTCGCGGTTTACTCGGTAGTCCTTTGAATAGCTGCTTTATCTCCCAATATCAATTCAGGGGCAGCGAACGCTAGCCATTTTTGTTGCGTCTGATTGTTACGTTTGATTACGCGCGCTGACTATCCACACCGCTGCGCCTAGGTCTAAGCCATTGTCAGTCATATGTGGACGGAACATTTCCCGTACCGCATCAAGGGCCTGTGTTTTTTCAGTGCCTTGCAGGGTTGCAACTGCATTGGCAGCAGGGCCGATTTGTGTTTGGAAATACAGCGCATCATCTAAATTGTCAGCAATGTGTAGTTGACACTGAAATGACTCAATCTGCACCTGGTCAAAACCTGCATCTGTGAGTGTCGCTAGAACATAGGCAGGGTCGGAGAACGCAAAAGGCCCAGGTGCTTTGGGGTTGGGTGGGGTTGCTGGGGGAGTAACATAAGGCTGTACAGCTTTGCCTGCTAATGACATCCATGGATTTTCGCTTGGAGGCTGCCAGCATATAAACACCATTCGCCCGCTGGGTTTCAAGGCTTTGCGCAAATTTTTGAAAGCCGCTTCTGGTTCTGCAAAGAACATCACACCAAACCGCGAAAAGAGTAGGTCATACTGATTATCAAATTCAGCGTCGGCGGCGTCGGCTTGGGTAAAAGTGACATTTTGCATGCCAGCAGCTCTAGTGCGGGCGTGGGCCAACATAGGTTCTGATATATCTAATCCAGTCACTGTACCCTGACTCGCGGCCAAGGCGAGGCTGGTATCACCACAACCGCAGCCAACATCAAGGGCTGTTTCCGTTGCCGAAAATTCGGCCGCTGCAAGTCCAGCTTTGGAAAGTGGCGCAAGCAGCTGGTCAAGGTGGGCTTGTTGATCAACCCATACTGCGCCAGCTTTTGCGTTCCAATATTCGATCTGCTCGCTATTTGTGTCGCTCATTACGCCTCCTAGTGCTTGTCATTAACTAGTGTTGGATCAACCAAAATCTTCGCATGTAGCTCCGGATTAGCCAAATCTTCGAAAGCCTGTGCTACACCATCTAAACCTACTGTAGCGGTGATTAGTGGCGCAACGTCCACATATCCTTCGGCTATGTTGTGCAAAGTCTCGGCAAATTCTTCAGGTTTGTAGCCCAACACAAATTGTAGATTCAGCTCCTTGTTGATACCCACCAGTGGCCTTATCTGATCTGATTCCATGCATACGCCTACAACTACAATTCGACAGTTTCTCGGAGCACCAGCCATAATTTGATCAATGACGCCCGGTACCCCCACACATTCGAAAAACACGCCTTCGCGAAAGGTCTGTCCGGAAAAAGGTTCTATAGGCATCGGGTTACCATTTACATCGTTTTTTGCCATAGCCATCCATGACTCATACGGCGAGTTTTTGCTTGGGTCGATTGTTTCATCGGCGCCCATAAGCTGTGCCAGTTGACGCCTTTTGACGCTGTAATCCACCGCGATAATGGGTCCGATACCCAATTGTTTTAGCGCACTAATAACCGCCAAACCTACAGGGCCGCAGCCAATAACCAGGGGTAATTCACCTTTATTCATTTTTGCCATTCTTATTGCATGTAAACCCACGGCCATGGGTTCTGTGAGCGCGGCATGTTGTGTGGCTAGGCCATTGGGTACAGCTAGTAACATGGATTCCAGTAGCACCATGTTTTGCGAGTAACCTCCGGGAACAAGGTTGGAATAGCCTACGGTTGTAGGAGTTCCGTTGCGTACTGTCATTGGTACGGAGCAAACTCGGGTACCTGCTTTAAAGTCATGGTTGGTATTGGGACCGTGATCTAAGACCTCGGCGCAAAATTCGTGACCCATAACAATGTCTTTGGTTAGATCCATGTCAAATGATCCTCCAGTCTCTATGGACGTTTGCACCATTTGGTCGCCGTGTTTGAGCGCATGAAGGTCCGAGCCGCAAATGCCGCATGCCAAGGTTTTAACCAATACCTCACCGTCGCCGGGTGTGGGTGTTGCCATGTCGTCGACGACTATCTCAGAGTCGCGCATAATTGCTGCTTTCATAGTAGCTTCCTGCTTCTTATGGATATTTGTATCCATGGATACTACCCCAGAGGATTCGAAAAAAACTATAAGTGTCTTGATGGCGGCGAAGGTAAGGCATAGATTCTAGGCAGCTTTTGGAAAAAGTAGGTGGGCATCTTGGGTTTGGATGTTTACTAAACTAGGGGAGAGTGCAGGTGGTTCAACATCTCTTGTTGAAGCCAGAATTTGCCAGTGAAGTACAGGTATTTAAGTCGTTAAAGATGATTACATCTGCACTGCAATTGATGCAGTTGATTACTCAATCAACGTTGAGTCATGTAGCTAAGTTTTAGTGCGAGCGCCTTCTTAAAATTGATTGCCAGCGTTACCCTACGCACTCTCACGCCGCTAATGATTTACTCTTAGCAACTCGTCAAAATCCTTATTCTTTGCTCTGGTCTTTAATATCGTCAAACTAGCGGCCACAACTTCGGGTCTGAGATAGGCTAAGATAGCCGTCTTATAGCTGTTTCTGGACTTTAATTCTTCCCAGTAGCATTTTAGGTTAGGGCGATGAGAATTAAAAAGGTCTTCTAACATTGTCAGTAAATTTAGACGATCTAGCAGCACCATCATTTCGATGTCTATCTGGGTGAAGGTCTCTCCAGCAACCCACGGCCCTCCATGCTCTTTTAAAGAATTTTCAGCCTCGTCAAGTTGCGCTTCAATGGCTTCTTTTGCTGTTTCGAAGGCATCGGTTAAATTCGAATTTTCTATTACGGATGCCAATGTAGGTGCTCTTAAGGCTGAAGCGCTTATGGATTTTCGTGAAAAACGATTTATCAAAAAGGTCTTTAAGACTTTGCGAAAACTAACTTGCTCTATAGTCGCCTCAAAAAGTGGAAAAGATATAATGAAAATTTCATTTCCCGGCACCATTTGGAATTGATCTTTGTCCAAGAGAGACATTTTTCCCAACCACTCCTTAAGCCTAGATTTTTCCTCTTTGAGCTCAGGAATCATTAGACCACTAGCTGATTGTTGCTCGATTACATATCTCATCTGCTTTCTAGAATCGTAAATAGCATTGCCATTGTGCAAGAGTACTGGGATTTGGTGTCTCGGCAACTGGCCCAAGGTGTCGTTTGGTGCGGCGGAACTCAAATCAGAGTCCACTTTGATGATATGACTTTTGTATGAAATTTTTAGTTCCGCCAAGCAAACTCTAATTCTTTGCGAGGGCACTAATTCATTGTGGTAGAGCTCCCATTCGTGATTATGAGTTATCTCTTTTTCTAAGCTAGAGATAACCGAGCTGATTCGCCCTTGTCTTTTCTTTCTCAGAGCCCAGTAAGCGATAATCATCATAGAGATTGCAATGATGATCAAGGTTGTCACGCCTGACATATATTCTTGCCCTTAGAAGCAAGCGCCCCAAAATTGCGGAGCAGCTTCTTTTTATTATTATTTTTCTTCGTTGCCGGTTTCTCCTCTCGTTAAGTACTAGAGGCCGACAGGGTCGGAGTAGTGAACGCTAGATTGTACGACAGAGTTGTCTTAACGTTGCGGATAATATAAATCTTCAGGTCAACCAAGTGTGAAAATTTCACTCTGCTTGTGCCCGGCATTTAGCTTAAGTCCACAGAGCGTGTTTTATTCAGAAAGCCTCAATCAATTGCCCCTGAATAAATCCACTCCGCAAATGCACTATGCGCAGTGGATTCAAGTTACCTATGCATATCCCACTTGGAACTTGGCAAGCTCAGAGTCTATCTCTCAGCTTTAACCGTTATTGGGTATTAACCATATTGCTGAAGACCAGGCGCGTTCTTGAATGGTCGCTTGCAAGTCCGATCTGGGTGGACTTCCCGCCTTAATTGCATCCCATGTTGACCAGCGGCAGGTTGGGTTTTCCAAGGCACGAACATAATAAAATGCTCTGTATTGGGGGTTGAAGTCTGGGTCCTGCCATGTGGCATTGAGTTCCGCTGCGCCCAAGTTACGACTTATGCCACAAGTAGTGAGATCTACTTGAGCACCGTTATTCGGGCAGCGGTGGGTGATGGGATCAACACTGCCGCCGTCAGCGCAAGCCACGTCATACACCTGCTCATTGTGCTGGCCGTCAATGGTCCAACCTTTAATGATTTGCAGTCTTTGTAGTGGTGCGGAGTTAGGGTCCTGGCTAGCCTGGGCCAAAAGGGTAGGCGCCTGCTGTCCGTTGGTTAGCAGTTCTGAACCCATACTGACGCCATTTGCATAGGCTGCTGCAACTGCTGTTGAGTCGTTCAAAGTATTGTCCGCCAAGTCATAGCCTGCAAACAATCTAACCTTCATTCTAGGTCCAGAAGTGGCAAAGGTTTCTTTGCGCCTAAATGCGCTATAGATAGCATTTCGAGTATTTTCTTCCGCCCAGACACCAGTTAACCCAGATGCTCCCCAAGTTTCATAAGCTCCTGATGCATATTGTTTGCCTCCCACCTGTTTGATTTCAACGCGACCGGCAGCTTTGATGATCTCGGCATCGCCCGCGGAAAGAGGCTGTGATCCACGGCGGCTGCCATCACCATCTAAAAGCCCTACTTTGGAAAAGTAATTTTCCTCATCTAGTGACGCTGCCCCTGTATGGGTATCAGACGCTCCAACAAAACCAAATTGATATGCGTTTGTTAGACCCTGATCGCTTAGCGTCATGCCGTTTAATAACGCTTCTCTTGCGTAGGAACCTTGAGGTTGGCTGGCAAGGGTCGTCGCTATGCGGTATGGCATTATCTCAAAATTAGCCCATTCATCTTTTTGTGAAAGAAGCGGGTGCGTCTCAGATGTACCCTTTACTTGAGTGATTTCTACAAGCGGTTCATTACGAATTCTGCGCTGAGCGTATGACTCATCTATGGGGTTACTGGCCCAGTCGACCATTTGAAACATTGCGCCATTAGATCCATTTGAGTTGTGGGGTATAGCTAGCGTTTCTATGCCTTGTGCTCTGAGCCCGTCCATCCAATCCCATAAACCTTCAGGATTTTGACTATGAAAACGTGAAAACGGCATGGCCGGCAGTTTATCGGAGTCTTTGAAAATAACATTGCGGTGCAAATTGCCGCGCCCATCGGTAGACGATGTGTACTCATAGGCAACAAAAGTGGTGAATTCACCGGGGCGGTTGTTTGCTTGGGCTGCTTGCACAATATCAGCCCATGCGTCCTTGGCAATTTGATTGACTACGTTAACGTCAGTTTCTCCGCCGGCAATTCTATTCAGTGTGTCCGGTAGAAATGTACTAAAGGCTTTCACCCGCTGAGGCAGACTTGCGATATTCAGGTTGTCAGGTGCATTGATATCATGTAAATCCTGCACGTGAGGTTCACGAGAAAATTCGCTGTTGGTATTAGCTGCGGCCTTTACAGCACCCAAAAACATGGCGTGATCGGTAACTGCATAGAAGTCTAACGGCTGGCCTAACTGTACTTGGAAGCCTGCTGGGTGAGCTATTGCCTCACCTTGGGCATATCTATATGCATCATATGGCGTGGCTACTGTACCGAAGGCGTAGGCATCAAATGAGTAGTCTGTATGAACGTGTAGATCGCCAAAATAGGCTTCTCTGTAAGCGTTTGCTTGAGGTTCGCCGGTAATTGTTTCGGCGGGCATAACAAGGCTTGGGGCGCTGAATCTAGGTATAAGGGTGCGCCCTTCGGAAGCCGCCTCGCTTGAGGTACTTTCCTGTGGGCTAGAACAGCCAACTAAAAAAATTGCGGCAACAATAATTGCACCGCGCGTTAACTGATAACTTAGCGTATCCATAAGTCTCCTCTCCTTGCTGAATGCTGTGCTGATATTAAATTACACCATTAGCAGCAAAAGTGCATAGACCACTGGACAAATTTTGCTTCCTAGAGCTCGCCAAGAACTGTGTACTAAGGGCATTATTCGAAGAAAAAAAAGCCCGCAAAAAGCGGGCTTAGTGTCATTTAGTCGCGGTTTTAACGGTCGCCGAACCTGTAGGTTACATCTATGCCGTAGTAGCGGGGGTAGAGCGCTTCTGCAGCTAAGCGAAAATCTCGAGCTTCCGTTGGCGTAGCTAAGCCTCTGGAGTAGACCTGATCAGTCACGTTGTCAACGAAGCCCTTCACTGTCCAGTTTTCTGCGGCATCGCGCCAAATTAGGGACAAATCAATGCGAATACGTTCAGGTACTTCATCTAGAGATCTTTCGATACCAGAGGAGTAGTAAGAACCTGTATAGGCATAAACTGCGCCTGCTGTGAGCGAACTATTCGCTAGCTGCCATTCGTAGGTAGTCCACAGGGTCGCCTTCCACTCTGGAATTCGCTTTAATGCATTGCCGTTGAAGTTGCGCACCAAAAAGTTGTCAGCGCCGGGGTTATTTGGATCCAAATTGAAGTCATTGAATATGCTTGTTGGGTAGGCAGGGTTGTCGTCCTCTAAGACAAAGAGATCCGAGTCGTACTCTGTTTTTGTATAGCTTGCATTACCACCAAGGCTAAGCGCGTCGCTAATTAACCAGATTACTTCAACTTCTACACCAGCATTTGTGGCTGAGTTGGCGTTAATTACTTGGTCAAGGGCGCCACTGGCAGCTGAATTGAAAATTTCGATTCGGTCTTGATAATCTGAATAATCATACAAGTAGGTAGAGCCGTTTATTTGTAATTGACCATCTAACAACGTGCCTTTGTAGCCTAGCTCATAAGCCATTACTTCTTCTTGATCATAGGTTAGCAATGCGCCAACTGCGCGTGAGTCGCCAATGCCAAGAGAATAACCGCCGGCCCTATAGCCTGTAGTTACAGAGCCGTAGATCAAGGTGTCCTCGGTGGGTGTCCAATCTAAATTAACTCTGAAAGAAACATCTCCCCAATCGTCTTCGTCGGCTGCTTGGTCAGCAAATGAAAACGGAATACCTTGAAGTAGTAGGGGGGTCGCACAGTTTGCGCTGCCTAATGCGCACGTTGGGGTTATCGGATTTGCTGGGTTGAAAGTCGGTGTGGCAGCGCCGGCAAAGATGTTTGCAATGGCCAGTGGTGTGAGGCCTAGAGCGCTACAATCTGTGGCGAACGCAGCATCGCATTGCCCGTCTAATGCTGGTCCGAACCCGGCAAATGGGCCATCGCTAAGGTTGGCTTCGAAATATCCGGTACGATTCTCCGAAGCTGCTTTTTCGTCATTAGCCCAACGTACTCCAACCGTTAATGCCCAACTGTCACTAAACGTGTACGTACCCTGGGTATAGGCTGCTAGTGCTTTGGTGACTACATCGTTGAAATATTCGTAGGAAGCGCCGCCTGGATCACCTTGCCAGGGGCCAATTCCTCCTGTGCTGCCCAGTCTTTGGTGAACATTGCTGGCGCCAGCTGCGGGAAGGAAGCCCGCCAGATTCCCATAATTATAGGGGGCTACAAAACGCTGGTTATCTCTAAAGGCAAAGTTTTGTCGTCGATCAGAGTTGAAGATATAGAGGCCGCTAGTCATTTCTAGGCGCTCGCCAATCTGCCACAACAACTGTAGTTCGTGGGATGACGTTTCAACCGCTTCTAGGACAGTTTGTCGCGGCTGAGAAAACTCTCCATTTGTGAAGTCGTAGTCGATGTCAAATGTGTAGTCAAAGTCCTGCCATCCAGCTAAGTACTTTAGCGACACTGTGTCACTAATGTCCCAGTTCACGTCGAACTGTATACCTTGCTGAACGAATTCCTCGTCATTACCGTTATTTGTGGCGACGCTGTTGTTCAGGTCGAACAAATTTCGGTCAGTAGTTAATCCAGTCAGGCCAAAGGCAGGGTTTGGCACTTGCGAGGCAGATCTATCGACACCGGGTCTTACCGGTAAGCCGTAAAGTCTTGCACCACTGGTTGGGTGGGTGAAAATGAACTCTCCAGCAGTTGCGCCGGTAGTGGGTCTTAAACCCCGAGCATAGGCTGTGTCACGAACTCCTCGTTGCCCAGCGATGCCGTCAGCTACAACAATGCCTTGGCCGATAATTCTGTCAGAATCTCTATCATTCCAACGTAGATTCATTTGCCAGTCATCAGAGATATCCCATTTCAGTGCTAAAGATATATTTTGGTCATCGATTGTGTTGATGTCCTCGGAACCGTTTTGACCTTCTATGGAACCGTCCCTGTCACGTTTTACCCCAACTAAGCGGTAAGCAAGTTTGTCTTTTACCAATGGACCTGAAAGAACGCCGTAGTATTCTTGGGAACCAAAGTTACCTACAGCTGCGCGGAATTCACCTTCAAACTCGTTAGTCTGCTTATTGGTAATATAATTCAAAGCGCCACCGATAGAGTTGCGTCCGTACAAGGTACCTTGGGGGCCGCGTAATACTTCCACACGCTCTACGTCGTAGAGTCCGTTTTCGGAGGATGCAATTCCAAAGTCTTCGGAATAGATGCCGTTGTAGTATGTGGCAACACCCGGATCACCACCCAATGCACGAAAATTTCGACCAACGCCTCGAATACGAATATCGTAGGCGTCTCTCGTGGTAGCTGGAATGAAGTTGACCAGCTCATCTGCCCCTTGGATACCGAAATCTTCAAGTTGAGATTGGCCGAACGCGGTAATAGAAATGGAAGTATCAGAAACCGTTGACTCGCGCTTTTCCGCCGTAACGATTACTTCCTCAATGACTCGCCCCTCAGCATGTAACTGCTGGGTGGCAAGGGTGGTTGTTGATAGGAATACGATGCTGGTGACAGCAACCCAGTTAAATTGAAAATTCATATGTCTCCCCGAACATTTGTTGACACAAAATAGGATTTTAGGCCGGCAATAACCGGTGGCTGAAACCCATTCATTGGGGACAAGTTTCGACCTATAGCGACAAGATATGTTCGCGGAGAAAGTAAAGCGTAGTGAATGAGCGATAAACGGTAGTTGCTGTATCATGATGAGTGGAGTGGAGGGCTAAATCAGGCGGGTCAACCTTGACTTGGCTTTTCTTGACTTGGCTTTCATTGTTCTTGAACTGAGAGGCCTTGGACGTTGCCTCATGTGACTGTAAGCCTGGTAGATAGAGAAGCTTTCCTTTCCCGATAGGGGGCAATATGATGTCGCTCCCACAGTAGATTAGTTTTTGCGCCATAAAGGCCGTTTTAATTTGGATATATTGATGAGTGATTACACGAAAATCTTGCTAGAAGAAGATGAAATGCCAACACAGTGGTACAACGTTGTGGCTGACCTGCCAGAACCACCGCCACCGGCCTTACACCCTGGTACTCATCAACCTGCAACGGCAGAAGATTTTGCCCCATTGTTTCCTAAAGCATTGATCGCTCAAGAAATGTCTACGGAACGTTACATCGATATTCCTGGAGAAGTACTCGATGTTTACCGCTTGTGGCGGCCTAGCCCACTGTTTAGAGCGCGTAGATTAGAAAAACTTCTCGATACGCCAGCAAAGATATTTTATAAGTATGAAGGTGTGAGTCCTGCGGGCTCGCATAAGCCCAATACTGCAGTGCCTCAGGTTTGGTACAACGCGCAGGAAGGCGTGCGTAAACTCACTACCGAAACCGGTGCAGGGCAGTGGGGTAGTTCGCTCGCATTTGCTTGTGCACAGTTTGGCTTGGAATGTGAAATTTGGCAGGTTGCGGCTTCATATTTGGCCAAACCTTATCGTCGTACCATGATGGAAATTTGGGGCGGCAAAGTGCATCCAAGCCCTTCTACTGTTACAGAATTTGGCCGATCTCTATTAGCAGAAGATCCCGATCATCCTGGCTCATTGGGTATTGCCATTTCTGAAGCTGTGAGTGAAGCAGTGCAAGATCCAACTATTCGCTATGCGCTGGGTAGTGTTCTCAACCATGTGTTATTGCACCAAACCATTATTGGCGAAGAAGCTTTGTTGCAGTTGGCTAAAGTAGGTGAAACACCTGATGTATTAGTGGGTTGTACTGGTGGTGGCTCTAACTTCGGTGGCCTGGCCTTTCCGTTTCTGCGTGAGAAGATGGCAGGAAACATGAACCCTACCATCCGTTGTGTGGAGCCTTCTGCTTGTCCAACGCTGACTAAGGGCGAATATCGGTACGACTTTGGTGACACTGCTGGGCTAACGCCGCTGATGAAAATGCATACGCTAGGGCACTCCTTTATACCTGAAGCCATTCACGCTGGCGGGCTGCGTTATCACGGTATGGCCCCGTTGGTTTCCCATGTTTACGAACTAGGCTTAGTGGAAGCCATTTCTGTGCCGCAGACCGAGTGCTTTTCTAGCGCCTTACAGTTTGCTCGCTCTGAGGGCATTGTGCCTGCGCCGGAACCTACCCATGCATTAGCGGCTGCTATTCGTGAAGCCCTAGCTTGTAAGGAGTCAGGTGAAGAAAAAGTCATTCTTACCGCTTTATGTGGGCATGGTCATCTTGACTTAGCCTCCTATGACAAATACATGAATGGCGAAATGTCGGATTTAGATTTGTCTGATGAACAGATTGCAGCGGCTATGCGCTCGGTTCCAGTGATCGCCTAACGGCGACCAATATAGGTTCAGCGCAAAGTAGAGAAACGACAAACTACCTCTTTAGCTGTACGAGCATGCTGTTTTAGATGTTCGTTCATTGGCTATTAGACGGTTTAAAAAGTACAAGTAAATAAAAATACAAAGGGGACATATTGTGAAAATAGATAAGTTTGGCTTGGCGGCTGCGGTTGCAATGGCCTCAGTGCTGTCCGTGAGTGGGGCTGTGGCTGACGAAGTTGCGCAGTCCAGTGCCGGTTTTAACGCGGTGATTGAAGAAGTTGTAGTGACCGCGCGCCGTCGCGAAGAAGGCCTGCAAGATGCGCCTATAGCGATATCTGCCTACACCGGTGACTCCTTGGATTACCGTGGCATCACTACTTTAGATGAGATTTCCCGTTTTGCGCCAAGTTTGACATTGGAAAATAACCCGAGCTTTGGTGGCGCGTCTAACTCTGCCGCTATTTATCTGCGCGGTGTAGGACAAAAAGAGTTTTTACCAACCACTGAGCCAGGCGTTGGCTTATATGTAGATGGTGTGTATATCGCTCGCTCAGTGGGTGCGATATTGGATTTAGTGGATATTGAACGTTTAGAAGTATTACGCGGACCTCAAGGTACTTTGTTTGGCCGCAATACAATTGGTGGTGCAATTTCCATAACCACGGTTAAACCGGAAGTAGGTGGGACCACAACTGGTAGCTTGGGAGTTACCGCTGGCACCGACAGTTTGATGAATTTCAAAGGTTCCGTGGAAACACCTCTTGGTGAAAACGCTGCTGCTCGATTATCGTTGGCAAGCTTCAAGCAAGATGGTTATGTGCAACGGGCAGATGGCATTGACCTAGGCAACGATGACACCATTGCTGGTCGCTTGGCCGTGAATTGGGAACCTACAGATAGTTTTTCTGCCCAGTTTAATTTGGATATTTCTCAAGACCGCGAAAATGGCCCTGCAATGGAATTGATCGGCATTGATTTTACTGATTTAAGCCAGCTCACAGGCGTTGTGCTGGCGCCGCCACCGCCAATGGCGTTTATTCATAACGTCACAACAGCTGCCTTGGGACCGGGCCAACCTTGCGCTGCAACAAATGCTGCAGGTGCTGGCGTCACGTCTAACCCAGCGAGCGCAAATTGCTATGACAACCGCTATGTCGGCAAAGACGGTAGCGACGAGGGTACTGCGCCTGCTTATTCAGAAAACGATACCTTAGGTGCGTCACTGACATTGAATTATGATGTGAGTGAAACATTGTCTTTGAAGTCCATTACAGCTATTCGTCAACTTGATGCGGAATTTGCGCGGGATGGTGACCACTCTCCTCACCGTATTTCTCAGTTCTCTGATGTTTTAGACCAAGACCAATTCACTCAAGAAATTCAGTTGTTAGGTAGTTATGATAGAACGCAATGGGTAGCCGGCTTCTACTATTTTTCTGAGGACGGAACGAATACAAATATCTTAGACTTCACCGTTTCTAATTTCCGTTCAGGTGGTGATTTTGATAACGAAGCTTGGGCAGCATTTGCACAAGTGACTTACGATGTAACTGAAGACTTACACCTAACGTTGGGTGGCCGGTATACAGATGAGCAGAAGTCATTTACACCTGATCAAATCATTTTCCAAAATTACTATGCTGGTATTAGCCAAGTGGTGCCACCGGGTAACCCACTAGCGCCATTAGATGCGCCTTTCCTACAAGCCGGTGGGCGAATTTTACCGTTGTTAGAAAAAGAAATTGAAGTATCAGAATTTACCCCTACTGTGAATTTGGCTTATGACATATCTGATGATGTGATGGTCTACTTCAATTACTCGGAAGGCTTTAAATCAGGCGGATTTACACAAAGAGTATTCCCACCAGTTGTTGCAGGTTTTACGGCACCACCAGGCACACCTGATATAGATCTAATTCCCACTTATGATCCAGAATTTGTTGAAGTTGCAGAAATCGGCTTTAAGGCTGTATTAGCCGAAGGAAAGTTGCGATTGAACGGCGCGGTCTTCACCACCGACTATGACGAGTTGCAAGTGCAAGTGTTTAACAGCGTTGCGCCGGTAACCCGTAACTTAGGTCAGGCATCAATTGAAGGCCTAGAACTTGAAGCATTGTTTGCGCCGGGTGCAGGCTGGTTGGTTGAGGGTAGCTTTGCCTACCTAGATGCGAACTACGACAATATTGATACCAGCATTACTCTAATTAGTGAGTCCTTCGACTTCGAACGTGTACCTGACGTGGCTGCAAGCCTGGGTGTTTCTAAGGAGTTCCAAATGGATGACTCGGGTACATTGGTTGTTCGTGCAGACTGGAGTTATCGCGCTGAGACCTTTAATGACGCCTATAACACACCGCTGCTTGCAACGGACTCGGTACAACTGATTGATGCTAGCGTGCGCTGGATCAGCGCCGATGAAGATTGGTTAGTTACTTTGTCAGGCCGTAATTTAAGCGATGATGATTACTTGATTAGTGGCGTTTACGGCACCGCTTTTCAGTCATTTGAAGGCCTGTTTGATCGTGGTAGAGAGTGGCGTTTAGAAGTTAGACGCGACTTTAACTAAGTTCAAAGTGTCCGTTGCATAGAGTTTAAAGGTAAAGGAAGAATAATGGCGAGAGTAAAAATTGCTAAACCAGAGCAAGTTGAGGATCCTGCTGTACAGGGGATTTTTGATTGGGTAACGCAAATGGAAGGTAGTGTTCCTAACCATTTTTATGTGGAGTTGAACTTCCCTGAATTCTTTACTGCAAAACTCGGTGCCACTAAAGTGTTGTGGGAGGCGGGTGAACTGGAAATGGCTGAAATTCAGCACATTGGCATTCTAGTTTCCCAGCGCAATGGCTGCGCCTACTGCACCGCTGCGTTTTGCACTATCCTTAATCATGGGTTGGGTGAGTCCGAAGATCTGGTTGGCGAGCTTTTGCAAAAAGGCACTGACAGTGTAGATAACGCTCGCCTTAAGCATATATTGGAATATGCATTAAAGGTGAATGATGAGCCCGCGGCAGTTACTGATGCGGATATAGAAGGTCTGCGCGGTGTTGGTCTGACAGATAAAGGGATTGTTCAGGTGACCCATATTGTTAGTGATTTTGGGTCTTACAATCGCCTGAATTTGGCCCTACAAACAGACTACGACTACCAGGACCTTTGGCAGAACTTAGCATTTCCTAAGAAGTAGTTTTACACAACGGCAGTGCTGCGGATTTCGCAAGATCTGCAGCACAACTGCTCAGCTACTTATGTACTCGCATTAACCCTTCTTGGGTTGTTGATGCAACTAACTCGCCAGCCTGATTATAAATCAACCCTCGATTAAAACCTCTAGCACCACTTGCCGTGGGGCTGTCCTGGTCATAAAGCAACCATTCATCGGCTCTAAATGGACGGTGAAACCACATGGCGTGATCAAGACTGGCAACTTGTACGTTGTCCTGCATAAAACTCACGCCGTGGGGTCGAGCGGCTGTATCTAGTAATGACCAATCAGATAAATACGCTAGCACACACTGGTGTAGGCGCGGGTCGTCAGGTAAGGCCTCGCCACTCTTCATCCAACAACGCTGGCGAGGCTCGGCGGGTTCGGGGTTGAGAAGGTCAGTGGGCTCAACGTGTTTCATTTGAATTGCAGAAGAGCCAGTAAAGGATTCTTGAAATTCTGCTGGCCAAGATTGCGCCTGCTCCCTGCGTAATTCGCCTTCGTCCTTAAGCTCTTCGGGCTTAGGTGTAGGGGGCATTGGAAATTGATGCGATAAACCCTCTTCAGCAACCTGAAAGGAAATAGACATGGTAAAAATGGCCTGGCCATGCTGGATGGCGACCACTCTTCTAGTCGTGAAACTTCTGCCGTCGCGAATGCGGTCTACCTTATACAGAATGGGGATGTCTTTATCGCCAGCACGAAGAAAGTAACCGTGCAAGCTGTGCGCCTGTCGATCTTCATCCACAGTACGCGACGCGGCAACTAACGCCTGACCGATAACTTGGCCCCCGTAGACACGTTGCCAACCCTCGTTCGGGCTGGTGGCAAGGTAGTGATTCAACTCGATTTCTTCGAGATCGAGTGTTTCGATAATTTTATTCAATGGTTGCATAGTGCTTCTAGTGTCGCGCTTTTCAGATAGGGCAGTTACTGCTGGGAGGCGGACAATACGCGGTCTGATTCGGTGAGTAAAGTAGTCGGTGTAGAGCGTCTCTCTTGCTGTAAATTTGGACCTTGGCGCGCGCTGAGAAAGGAACGAAACGGAAATAAAAAGGGAAAAAACAAACGCGAAAGGCTGCGCTAAAGATAACTAAATTCTCACCAACTTCATTCCACGAGCGTGGCAAAACAACATATTGGCTGACCGGCGCCAGCCAATATGTGAGTGACCCATTTGTGGGCCACTGATCCAGTGCTAGTACTTGTAGCTGTCGATCTTAAACGGACCTTCTTCGCCAACACCGATATAGTCGGCTTGGTACTTGGTCAAGCGTGTCATAACGCCGCCGAAGCCGGCAACCATGAGTTCTGCCACTTCTTCGTCTAGTTTCTTAGGCAATACTTCAACACCAATAGGCTGACGTTGATTCACAGGCTGATCTGACCATGCCTGTTCAAACAGATACATTTGCGCCAGTACTTGGTTGGCAAATGAACCGTCCATGATGCGCGATGGGTGACCCATGGCGTTGCCCAAGTTCACCAAGCGGCCTTCTGATAACAGAATCAGGTAGTCGCCGCGAGTCTCTGAGCGGTGGATCATGTGAACCTGGTCTTTGACCTTGTCCCAAGTCCAGTTTTCGCGCATGAAGGCCGTATCAATTTCGTTGTCGAAGTGACCGATGTTACAAATAACCGCGCCTGCTTTAACCGTGCGCAGAATGGCTTCGTCACACACATTTGCGTTGCCTGTGCAGGTTACAACAATGTCTGTGTCTTGCAATAAACGTAGGTCGATGTCTGCTACTTTACCCGTGTTCTTGCCGCCAACGTAGGGGGATACAACTTCGTAGCCGTCCATGCAGGCCTGCATTGCACAAATTGGATCTACTTCAGTAACGCGTACGATCATGCCTTCTTGGCGTAAGCTTTGAGCTGAGCCTTTACCCACATCGCCATAACCAATAACTAAGGCACGCTTGCCTGCCATCAGCATGTCTGTGCCGCGCTTGATGGCATCATTTAGACTATGGCGGCAGCCATATTTGTTGTCGTTCTTAGATTTGGTAACAGAGTCATTTACGTTGATCGCTGGCACTTTCAGTTCGCCGTCGCGCATCATTTCGTAAAGGCGGTGTACGCCAGTAGTTGTCTCTTCGCTGATGCCGTGAATCTTTTCAAGCATCTGTGGGTATTCCTTGTGAATGATCACAGTGAGGTCACCGCCGTCGTCCAACAACATGTTGGCATCCCACGGGCTACCGTCTTTAAGAATAGTTTGCTCAATACACCACTCGTACTCTTCCTCGGTTTCGCCTTTCCATGCAAAAACAGGAATGTCTGCTGCAGCCATTGCAGCGGCTGCATGGTCTTGGGTAGAGAAGATATTGCAAGAAGACCAGCGTACCTCTGCACCTAGGTCAATTAGAGTTTCTATCAATACCGCTGTTTGAATGGTCATGTGAATGCAGCCGATAATCCTAGCGCCTGCTAAGGGCTGGCTTGCTGCATAACGCTCACGCAGCGCCATCAGTGCAGGCATTTCTGCTTCGGCTAAAGTAATTTCTTTACGACCAAATTCGGCCAGAGCCATATCGGCTACTTTGTAATCTGACATTGCTATCTCCTTAAGATAGAGGGGGTTGGGGTGTAACTAGTTCGAAACTGGGTATTTGCACACGAAATCCATTGCGCTGGGCAAGGTATTGTTGGGACTTCAATTGCAAACCGTTTTTGGTTGCGTGCTCTTGCAAAATTTCTGGACCAAAGCCAAGCCAAAGATCTCCGCAAAGTGTTTTTGCTTTTTCTTGGGTGTGTGGACACAACTCGGCAAGGACCAACAATCCATTGGGCGCTAGAAGTCTGTTCACTTGTTTGAAGAATGCATCGGGCGAGGGCATATGGTGGAGGACCATAGCAGCAACGATAACCTGGTACTTATTGCTGCTGGGCAACTGATAAAAGTCTTTTTTCTGTAACGCAATATTTGTGGCTGGGCTTTGCTCAAGCATTGCAAGTCCGACATCTAGCATGGACTGGCTGCTGTCTACGCCAACGACTTCACCAAACAACGGTGCCAAGGCATTCAGGAGCGAGCAGTCTCCGGGGCCGATTTCTAAAACCCTAGTCTTTGTTGCTTTGCCTTTAACCGCTTGCGACTGCTTTGTGTGCGCTACGATGGCTTCAACTATAGAGGGAATGAATACCGCAGAGGGACATATCAGTTCGCTTTGGTGATTCAGTACATCGGCATTATTTTGGAAGAATGAAGCACTTTGCTGTGCTCTTTCTGCATAGATCTCGTCCACTGTGTTCAGGGCTGCAGTTGGCAGCGCAGTTTGATCTAGAGCAGCAAACAGGCTTGCTGGAAGAGATTGGGATGGATACCCCACGCGTTGATAAAAAACACTGGTGCCTTCGCGCCTGGAGCTTGCAAGTCCAGCCTGTTTGAGGAGTTTTAAATGATGGCTTAAAGCAGGCTGCGCCACTGCAAAAATTTTGCATAGTTCCATCACGCCGAATGAGTCTCTGGCTAATACACGCAATATATTCGCTCTGAGTTCATCGCCTATGGCTTTAGCCATAGCCACAATATCCAACTCGAATGCGCTGGAAGTGTTTAGTGGCGGCAAATTTAGCGGCGCTATATTTGTTTGCAAAAGCGTATTTCTCAGATTGAAAGGGTTGTAAACGGGTGCTGTCGTTATGCAGCGGAGCGCATGCTACCAAGATTTTTTTAAATATCAAAATATTTTGATGTTTGTTTTTGCGAGTCCTGTGCGAAACTGTGTGGCGCTAAGCTGCTTGTACACCCAACCACCTAACAAAAATTTGGGTTATGGTTTGGCGGCATGTTGATGTTAATAATTTTACTGGGTAGATATGATGAGTATTTCTTCCTCTACGAGGGGTGCAGCTCGGCTGAGTAACTCACAGGTAACGCCCGCTGTTACAAGTAAGTTGCCAGATGTCGCAACGACAATTTTTACAACTATGAGCGCCATGGCGCAGCGTTATGGTGCGCTGAATTTGTCCCAAGGTTTCCCTGACTTTGATGGCCCTGGGGCACTTTTAGAGCGGGTAAATTACTATCTAACCCAAGGCTACAATCAATACCCTCCTATGACTGGCGTTGTGCCCCTACGCGAAAATATTGCGCAAAAGGTAAGAGATCTATACGGCCTTGAGTGTGATTCCGAGGCAGAGGTGACAGTCACGGCTGGAGCAACTCAAGCGCTGTTTTGTGCGATTGCCAGTGTGGTGAATGCCGGTGATGAAGTCATTGTCTTTGATCCAGCCTACGACAGCTATGATCCTGTGATCCGCCTGCAAGGTGGGGTGCCCATACACATTGCGTTGACGGCACCAGCCTTTACTGTGGATTGGCTGCGGGTTAGAGAGGCTATAACTTCGCGTACGCGACTAATCATTATCAACACGCCCCACAATCCCACGGGATCCGTTTGGACCGATGAAGATATACAAGAATTGCGTGATTTGGTCAGCGACAGCAATATTTACCTAATCGGCGACGAAGTTTATGAACACATGGTATTTGATCAGGCCAGTCATACGAGTTTGTGCCGTTATGAAGATTTATATGCACGCAGTTTTGTTATTTCCTCGTTTGGCAAGACCTATCATGTCACCGGCTGGAAGGTAGGCTACTGTGTAGCTCCAGAACCGCTGACGCTTGAGTTTCGGCGCATTCACCAATACGTAAATTTCACTGTGAATACGCCGGTGCAATATGGTCTGGCCGATTTTCTTCAGTCAAGTCCAGAGCACCATTTACAGCTAGCAAATTTTTATCAGGCTAAGAGAGATTTATTTTGCACTTTACTCGCCCCTTCCAAGTTCAAAATTACGCCTGCTGCCGGCACCTACTTCCAACTCTTAGATTACTCAGACATATCTGATGAGCTGGATTTGTCTTTAGCGGAACGTTGGACTAAAGAGTTGGGTATTGCCTCAATTCCTATTTCTGTTTTTTACCAAGACCCAAGTCAATGCACTCATCAAGCGTTACGATTTTGTTTTGCAAAGGACGATGACACCCTTAAGCGAGCGGCGGAAATTCTATGCAAACTTTAACACTGTCGTTGTTACAGACTGCGACTCATTGGCATGCCCCGGCGCGCAACAGGGCACACTTTGAAACTTTGTTGGAGCAAGTGCCGTCTTCTGCACAATTGGTCGTGTTACCTGAAATGTTCAGCACAGGTTTTACCATGGACTCCTCCGCGGTAGCTGAAACCATGGATGGAGAAACGGTTAGTTGGATGCAGGCCCAAGCTAAGCGGCGACACAAAGTACTTTGTGGAAGCTTGGTAATAGAGGAGCAAGGTCAGTTTTATAATCGTATGTTGTGGGTACAGCCAGATGGCAATATCAAAATCTACGACAAAGGCCACTTGTTTCGCATGGGCGGCGAAGATCAGCATTACAGTGAAGGCAAAGATCGCGTAGTTGTAGAGTTTCAGGGTTGGCGAATTTGTCTATCTGTTTGCTATGACCTGCGCTTCCCTGTGTGGCTGCGTAATGACAGGCAATATGACTTGCTGCTCTGTGTGGCGAATTGGCCTGAGGCGAGGCGCGACATATGGCAAACCCTGCTTCGAGCCAGAGCGGTGGAAAATCAGACGTATTGTGCTGGCGTAAATATAATTGGTACTGACGGTGCAGGCATTGTTTATGGCGGTGGCAGCGGTCTATATCATGGTGACGGTAAAGTGCTGGTTGATCCTGATGAGGGTTTAGGTGAGCAAAGAATTCTGACGCAAACGTTGGATTTGGCTGAACTAGAAACCCTACGCAGGGGGTTTCCTGTTGCACTGGATGCGGATGAATTTAAGCTTGTCTGAGAGTTGTTGAAGAAATAGTAAGCAAATTTCCCTCTCGTTAAACGGTTTTTCAGTGACGGCACTCTATAATGTGGCGGCTGATTTCTAATCTAGTATTTTGCTTGGAGTAGTAGTGCAATGAAGAGATTTCGTTTGAACCCCTTTGCTAATTCATTTGGGTTAGCCTCTATAGTGGTAGGTAGCCTGCTGCTAACTGGTTGTTCTCAAGGCGGTGACACAGTAGCTGGCGGTAGTGCTGTGAGCCACCCGGGTAAAGCCGTATACGATGACTACTGTTATTCCTGTCATAACCCTGGGCTTAATGGTGCACCCAGAATTGGTGATGTGGATGAGTGGCGACCGCGTATAGCCAAGGGTAGAGGGCTGTTGCTTGCATCTACCGTGAATGGACTGGCGCCAGCTATGCCGGCTCGGGGCCTGTGTTATAGCTGCACTGATGAGGAACTATCCCATGCGGTGGATTATCTCATTGAACTAGCGCAACCAAAGCCAGCTCAACCAAAGCCAGCTCAATAGGTTGTTGGCTAACTGCGGTTTGTTCGTTTACCAGAAAGGCTTTTTATGAATCTTCGAGACCTACGTTACTTGGTTGCTGTGGCTGAACATAAACATTTTGGTCGCGCAGCTGAAGCGTGTTTTGTTAGTCAGCCGACACTTTCTACCCAGCTGAAAAAGTTAGAAGAAACACTGGGTGTTTTGCTTATTGAACGCACTAACCGCCGAGTAATGTTGTCTCCCGAGGGCGAACAAATAGTTGCTCAAGCGCAACTAATCCTCTCAGAAGTGAATACGTTATTAGCGCTGTCTGAGCAACTTCAGGACCCTTTAGGTGGTGAGCTACGAGTGGGGATTATTCCAACCATAGCTCCTTATTTGCTACCAAAAATTCTTCAGCCCATTAAAGAGGCGTTTCCCAACCTGCAATTACAGCTCACAGAAGGCCAGACCGCGCATATAACTCGGCTGCTGAAGAGGGGTGACTTAGACGCGATCCTACTCGCCATTCCTATTCCAGATTTGCACGATGAAAATATTCAGGAATTTGAACTGTACGATGAGCCTTTCTACTTGGCCGTCAGCGCAGATCACCCTAAAGCTAAAAGTGCGACTGTCACCGCAGCTGACCTAGAGGGCGAGTCTGTGTTGTTGCTTGAAGATGGTCATTGCCTGCGTGATCAAGCATTGGCTGTATGTAATGCCCATCGTGGTGTTGAAAGCAAAAGTTACAGCGCCACTAGCTTGGAAACGCTAAGACAATTAGTTGGGGCCGGAATGGGCGTCACTTTGATGCCTGAGCTGGCAGTACCCATTGACGCTATAAAGAACACTAAAAAGGGTGCTGCGGAGAAAGGCGGGGTGACTGCCAGCCATGTGCACTATCTACCGTTTAGTGAAGATGATGTGCCTTATCGAACCCTTGGGCTTTGCTGGCGAAATACTTCAACCAGAGCTGAATTGCTGGGTGACTTAGCTCAAGTTTTACGCGCGAGCCTACAGTAGTCTTCGGCGACTATCTGGTGTCTGAAGGGAGTAGGTTGGGGCCGAAGCTAGCCCCAACGTGACCTCTTTTTAAAAAAGGGGAATAAGGGTGAAGGAGGGTTAGGAGCGACTTATGTTAAATCGCTCATCAGTGCATCTCGTGTCGCACCTTCAACATTGATAGTGCAAGGTATGCTGCTGTGATCAATACCCATCTTTAGCGGCCGACCATTTTTCAGGTCTGCGACGTTTTCTGCACTTAACTCAAAGCGGGTGAAGTGCACTGCCGCTGCTTTTTCATCTCGCGTACGCTCCATGTCTTCATTAGCAATAGCGTAAATTTTCTCGCCGTCGTTAACTTGCACCCAGACGGTGAGTTCAATGCCGCCCATTTTTGCCAACGCTACTTTGCGCTCTTCGGCATCGCTATATTCAATCATGAATGTCGCTTTCCAATTGCTGCCGTCTGGAATCAGTGGGTTGTACGACTCTAGTTCTTCTTCAATTTCTGCTGCTTCAAAAATACGTTCCACCCTAAGCATTTCCTGAATTTGGTAACGCATAGTCAGCTCATTTTCGAAATACAAAGTAGCATTGGCCCCAAGTGCAACTTGACGGTTCTTTTTCTGGGCGATGACATCTTGGCGAAAGGATTCACGTTTTTGCGCGTATTCTTCTAGAGACCAAAGGTCTGCTCGAGTTAGTTTCATGTTTTTTCCTTATTGCCACGAGGCGTTGCCACGCGGCTGCTATAAATTTTGCAAAAAGCTAGATTAGCGACTCGCTGTTCACTAGCTGCTAGATACCGTATGCCTGACGTACCATGCTTACCGGATGCTTAGCCTCGCCACCCTCAACACCTTCTGCAATAAGGCGGCCGGCCATTGGGCAGTCTGAGCCGAATTCGTCTGGTTCGCTGTCGATTACGCGCTTGACTACCGGCTTGGCAATTTTCTTCGCTTTGTCGTAGGTTTCGGCTTTTACCGCATAGGTACCATCGTGCCCTGAACAACGCTCAATGGCGGTGACTTCAGTTTCAGGTATGAGTTTTAGAAAATCTCGTGTCTTCATACCAAAGTTTTGCACGCGTTGGTGGCAGGCGACATGGTAGGCAACTTTGCCTAGGGGCCGCGCAAATTCCGTTTCGATCAGTCCCGCTTTATGTCTGAGCATTAGGTATTCAAACGGGTCGAAGAAATGCGCCTTAACATTGGCAATATCTTCTTGCTCAGGAAACATAAGTGGCAACTCTTGCTTGTACATAAGCACACAAGATGGAATAGGCGCGATGATATCGTAGCCTTCTTCAATGGCCTGCTGGAAAACTGGGATGTTCGCATCCTTCATCTTTTCAACTTTCTTCAAGTCGCCCAGTTCTAATTTGGGCATGCCACAGCATTTGGCATCTTGGAGTACTTTCACTGCAACGCCATTATGGTTGAGTACGGCGATCAGATCTTCCACCATCTGTGGTTCGTTATGATCTCCGTAGCAGGTTACAAATATCGCAACCTTGCCGGTTGTTTTGTCGGTTGAAGTTACTTTGCTGTGGTCGCCGATATAACCCTCAAGAGATTTGGTCAAAGGCTTGGCTATAAAGTTAGGCAGTGGGGCATCTTGGTGTATACCAAACAATGCTTCCCCAGCTTTCCGTAGCGGTTTGGAGTTGGCCGCAGCGTTAGCCATTTGTGCAATACCCGGTGTAGATATGGCGTCAAAAATTGGATCTGTTGAGGTAATAATGCGATCGCGCCACTTGGTATCTTTGTTGGCAAAGTTTTGCGCTTTTGCGCGTAACATCAAATGCGGGAAGTCCAGTGCCCATTCGTGAGGTGGAAGGTATGGACACTTAGTTTCTGCGCATAGGTCGCAAAGAAAGCACTGGTCGACCACTTTGTTGTAATCGGCTTTATCTACTCCATCTACTTCAAATGTTTCTGATTCATCAACCAAATCAAAGAGTGTTGGAAATGAGTCGCACAAACTTACACAGCGCCGGCAACCGTGGCATATGTCAAAAACGCGCTCCATTTCTTTGTGCAGCGAATCTTTGTCGTAAAATTCAGGATTCTTCCAATCTAGCGGTTGGCGATCTGGGGCTTCTAAACTACCTTCACGTGTACTCATTGGTTTTCTCTATTCTCATCATTTACGGGGTCTATGCTGTTTTGCTGGCATAAAAAAGGGGCTCAAATAAGCCCCTTCGTAGAACATCTTGCGAATATCGCCGTGTTCTTGGCTAGCCATCCGCTAGTCCATAGCATCCAAAGCTTTTTGGAATCTGTTGGCGTGTGAACGCTCAGCTTTCGCTAGTGTTTCAAACCAATCTGCGATTTCATCAAAACCTTCGTCGCGTGCTGTCTTGGCCATACCAGGGTACATATCTGTGTACTCGTGGGTCTCGCCAGCTACAGCTGCTTTAAGGTTGTCAGAAGTCGTACCGATCGGTAGGCCTGTTGCTGGATCGCCAACGGCTTCCATGTACTCAAGGTGTCCGTGGGCATGCCCAGTTTCGCCTTCTGCTGTTGAGCGGAATACGGTTGCGACGTCATTTTCGCCTTCAACATCAGCCTTCGCTGCGAAATAGAGGTATCGACGATTTGCTTGAGATTCCCCAGCAAAGGCGTCCTTAAGGTTTTGCAAAGTATTGCTGTCCTTTAGTTCCATGATTGCATGAACTCCGTCTTGTTTATATTTGAGCCAATGGCCCGGTGACTGAACATTAGTATAGGTATCTAAAGATTCTTTTCTATTTGAAACTTTAGATCATTACAATAGGCGGAGCCTATCAATGATTGATTCTTAGTTGCTTTCCTCAATGATAATGATTCCTATTACCAACTAATCCTTGGATTTTGAGCTGGCGCTAAGGGTACGAAAGATATCTATCCTGCTAATACTACCTCTGTACAATGCCACTTTTTATTGGCGGCTTAGTTGACGTCGAAAGCTGAGTGAGTGCTATGGACTGGGCGGTAAGTAAAGAGCTAAAGAAATTGACTGGTTTAGCCGTGCCGCTGGTAGTCACTCAGCTTGCGCAGATGGGTTTGGGCGTTCTAGATACCATTATGGCAGGTCGTGTTAGCGCCGTTGAATTAGCGGGAGTTGCCTTGGGCGGAGTAGTCTTCTGGCCGGTGCTTATGCTGATAGCGGGCATTGTTATGGCAGTGACTCCCACTGTTTCTCAATTACATGGTGGGGGTCGGGTAAAGGAAGCTGGGGCAGTGGTGCGCCAAGCACTTTGGATCGCCTTATTCTGTGGCTCGGCAATGATCATTCTGCTGCACAACCTCGAGCCCATGTATCATTTTGTTGGCGTTGACCCGTTAGCTATCCCTATAACCATGGCTTATGTGAAAGCCGTTAGCTGGGGTGTTTTGCCGGTATTAGGTTACTTTGTGCTGCGTTATCTGTGTGAAGGTACGTCTTGGACAACTCCTGCAATGGTCATCGCAGGTTCAGCCTTCTTGCTCAAGATTCCACTCAACTATTGGTTTATCTATGGCGGCATGGGCTTGCCTGCTATGGGCGGAGAAGGTTGTGGGTGGGCGACCTCTGCCATTATGTTTTATGAGTTGGTTGCGATAATTTGTGTTGTGCAATTCTCGCGTGTAAGGGTTACGGGGGTTTTTGCAAAGTTTTCTTGGCCCCATGCCGGTGAGATGAAACGCCTAGTTCGTCTTGGCCTACCGATTGGTCTTTCCACATTCGCCGAGTTTGGAATTTTTTCCGCCGTCACGTTGTTGATCGGGCGTCTTGGAGTAGAGACTGTAGCGGCGAATCAGATTGTTAATAATGTCAGTGGTTTGGTGTTTATGATCCCCTTGGGGTTGGGTATGGCCACCTCTATCCGCGTTGGTTATAACGTTGGGGCCGGAGACTACTTGGCTGCGCGTAGAAGTGGTCAGGTGGCATTAAGTGCGGGCTTTATTTTTGCACTGTTCGCTTCCACTGGATTGCTATTGGGCGGCGAATTTATTGCGCGTTTATATTCCAGTGAAGCGCCAGTCGTAGCACTCGCTAGCGGATTGCTGGTTATTGTTGCGCTTATTCAAATTAGTGACGACCTGCAGGTTATCGCCATGGGTGCGTTGAGGGGTTATAAAGATACAAGGACACCATTCTTAATCGCGCTATTTTGCTATTGGGTTGTCGGCTTTCCCATCGCTTGGTTGTTTGGATTCGGCTATTTTGAAGCAATAGATTTTGGTGTGTACGGGTATTGGATGGGTATGGCGTCGGGGTTAACTTGCGCTGCGGGTCTACTGCTATATCGGTTTAACAAGGTCTCAAAACATGCGTTGTCCCTTTAATAAAATGCCTTTCTTGGAGTCGCCGATCTAATGGAGCTTTGGGTTGGTCTAACTATTGCGGGTGCTTTTCTACAAAACCTGCGCTCCTTATTACAGAAACGTCTGACGGGCGAGCTTTCTGTTAATGGCGCAGCCTACGTGCGTTTTGTTTACGCCATTCCATTTGCATGGTTTTACGTGGCCTATATTTGGGAGGGCCGTCTTCCAGAGATCAATTTTGCATTCATTGCTTACGTCATTGCTGGTGCCTGTACGCAAATCATTGCCACATCTGCTCTAGTTGCGGCTGTGAGCGGTTCGCACTTTGCAGTTGGCACAGCTCTAAGTAAAACCGAGGCGGTACAGGCTGCACTTTTGGGTTTGCTTTTATTGGGCGATGCAATATCTGGGTTGGCAATGACGGGTATTGCGGTGAGTTTAGTCGGCGTATTCTTTTTGTCTGGCAGTATTCGTACTAAAGATTTTTTACGTGGCGATGCCAGTGTTTGGTACGGTGTGCTTGCTGGTACCGCTTTCGCCCTTTGCTCGGTGTGTTTTCGTGGTGCGAGTTTGGCTTTAGAGGTTGATTTGGAGACTATTGATCCTGCTCAGAAAGCGCAAACACTGGGGTTCGCTGAGCGTGCTGGATTCACCTTGGCCGTTACCCTGACTTTGCAAACTCTGCTTATGGGAATTTATCTTTATCTGCGAGAGCCCGGGCAAATGGTCAAGGTCGCCACCAATTGGCCTATTGGAATATGGGTGGGATTGATCGGCAGTATCAGTTCAATTTTTTGGTTTTCTGCAATGACCTTACAAAACGCCGCGATTGTCAGGGCGTTAGGGCAGATCGAATTACTATTTACGCTTGTCACTTCAATTTTCTTTTTGCGTGAACGAGTTAGGGCGCGGGAGATTGCAGGTATGTGTTTGCTAGTATTCGGAATCCTGTTGCTGGTCTAATTGGCGAGTAAAAGTTCTCAAACGAAAAGGGGTTGGTCATGGATGAGGTTGTAGTTAATAAGTTCACTACTGAAGCCGGCGGTGTTTGGGCGGAAGTGGTGTTAAACCGGCCTGAACGTAAAAATGCGATTACTGGTCCCTTAGGCGTTGGTCTTGCCAAGGGCATCAATGAGCTAGCGGCAGATGATCAAGTGCAAGCAATTATGCTTCGTGGCGAAGGTGGGGCCTTTTGCTCTGGCCTAGATCTTGGCGCATTTAACGCCACGCCAGAACCAGAGTGGTTGCCGAATTTTCAGCAAATCTGGCGCAGTGCGCATAAAGCAATTTTCGAATGTGATAAACCTATTGTAGGGGCGATGGAGCGATACGCGATCAACGGCGGCGCGGCTTTGGCTGTGGCGTGCGACTATTTGGTGATCGGCGAACAGTCTTTTGTTCAAGTGGGCGAAGTTCAAATTGGTATGGCTGCGCCGTACAATTTGGCGTGGTTAAACTTGCGCTACAGCGAGGCTGCGATCACCGAGGTTGTACTTTTAGGCGATAGGATAAGTGGTGCAGAAATGTTGCGTTTAGGCCTTGCCAATCAATGTGTAGTTGATGATCAAGTTGTGCATTCTGCCTCGGCTATTTGTCAGCGATTTGCAGATTTCCCTGCCGGTGCTGCGGCCAAAATCAAGAAGGGGATGCGAGCGCGTCTTAACCAAACCGCCGACGAGTGGTTTGATTTGCATACCCGTGCAACTGCAGGCGTGCAGGTAAAGCCGACCTCAATGAAATAGTTTGGCGAAAGGTGTAACTAGAGAGTTGTATGGGCTGGAGATAGTTTAAGAGGCTCTAAGCGCGTTGCCGTGCTCGCTTCGTAGAGTTTCCCACTCTAATTTCAGCCAAGGCGTGTAGTGGTCAGCATTGTCGACTAGAGCTTTTGCTAGCTTGGCGGGCGCAACCCAGCGGCAGGCGCTGATTTCTTCAGTGTTAAAAACGGGTTCGTCGTTTGTTTGCGCCACGTAAACCGAGCAAAGTTCCCGTTCGCTGCCAGAGTCACCAAACTGGGCTGAGTATTCAAATTTATATATGAACTTGGCATCAACGGTGAGTCCGAGCTCCTGTTCGCTGCGTCGGATCACGGCGTCGGCAAGAGACTCACCAACCCGCGGATGCGAGCAACAAGAATTCGACCAATAACCACCCCATAAACGCTTATTTTTTGCACGCTTTTGCAGCAAGATTTGACCCTTGCTGTTGAGGATAAAGAGGGAAAATGCTCTGTGTAGTTTGCCGTCTCCATTATGACAGGCTGCTTTATCAAGCTCGCCAATAGGCTGGTCTTCGCTGTTAACGAGGATCAGTAACTCTGCGTCGTCTGAAACGACTTCGGTTCTAGTTTGAATTTGTTCTGTCATTGTTTGGTCTATTGTTTGGTCTTTTGTTTGGTCTTTCGCTTTCGTCACCGAAGGGTTATTCGCTAGTACACTATTGTACAAATTTCTAGTGTAACGCTTTGTTGCGCTTTCGCCTAAGATATCTCGCTTCGTTGGGGTGGGCGTTTAGCGCATGTCTCACTTTTTTTGTAGTTCATGAGAGTTTGAAATATGCCAGCTTTGCCAAAGCAAAAAACCCTTAGCCTGCCTGATGTCGATCTATGTGTGTTTGAGTGGGGTGTTCCCGGCGGGCAACAGGTGCTGTTAGTTCACGCGACAGGGTTTCATGCCCGCTGCTGGGATCAAGTAGTGGCTCAGTTGCCAGAAGATTGGCATATCTTTGCGTTAGACATGCGCGGGCATGGACGTTCGGGCAATGTTGAACCGTTTGCTTGGCCGCAGTTTGGCGATGACTTGCTTAAGGTTTGTGAAATGCTCGGTCTTCAAGATGCCATTGCAGTAGGTCATTCAATGGGTGGGCACTGCGTTGTACATGCTTGTGGTCATGGCGCCAAGTACTTCAAACATCTCGTGTTGGTAGATCCAGTTATTTTGTCTCCTGAGGCATTCAAGAATAGTACAAGGCATCAATTTGCTTCCGTTGACGAGCACCCGGTTGCCAGGCGTCGAAGTAATTTTGCCACCGTCACGGATATGCACGATCGCTATGCGCTGCGCGATCCTTATGCGACTTGGGATGCCAAAGTATTTGCTGATTATTGCGAATTTGGCCTAGTGCCCTCTAGCAATGGTGCCGGACTAGAGCTGGCCTGCCCTGCAAAAGTGGAGGCATCTATTTATATGGCTGACTTCGATATAAATTTATATGCATTGATTCCAACTATTGAAAAACCGGTGGTGGTATTGCGTGCTCTGCCGCGTGATGCGTCCAGCCAAGAGGTGGATTTTTCAGCGTCACCCACTTGGCCTGAGCTGGCTGATCAATTTCAGCGTGGACAAGATGTGCTATTGCCGGAGTTGAGTCATTTTATTCCTATGCAAGATCCAAGTTTGGTGGCAGATTTTATCAAGGCAGGGGCAACCTAAGCCGCAATGCAAACGAACGTTATGTAGTCTTTACCTTAGGGTACGCATTGGCCCAGACTGGAAATTGATTAACCTTTGGGAGAGGGAGCAATGAAAATTAGTGTCGCGATGGCGTTTAACGAAAGGACGCCAGTAGAGTTCATTAGAGATGCAGTGCAGTTGGTGGAAGCCAAGGGAGTCCACGGTATTTGGGTCCCAGAGCATGTGCTGTTTTATCCAGAGTATGCATCTACATATCCCTATGCAGATGACGGGCGTATTCCTGGCAATCCTGAAGGTCTTTTGGATCCCTTTACTGCGTTAACCTTTATCGCAGCCCACACCACCCGGGTGCGGTTAGGCACTGGCATATGTTTGGTGCCACAACGCCAGCCTGTGTACACGGCTAAAATGGTCGCTGATTTAGACTTTCTCTCCGGCGGGCGGGTGGACTTTGGTGTAGGTATTGGTTGGCTTAAGGAAGAGTTTGATAGCTTGGGTATGGATTTTTCCACCAGAGCATCCAGAACTGAAGAATATATAATGGTCATGCGGGCATTGTGGTCTGAGGGTATTACAGAGTTCTCAGGCAAAACCGTTGAATTAGCGCCTTGCCACTTTAATCCCAAGCCTGTGCAGAAACCTTATCCGCCAATTATCTTTGGCGGCGAGTCTGATCCTGCGTTGCGCCGCGTTGCGCGCATGGGGGACGGGTGGTATGGCTATGATTTGACACCTGAAGCATTAGTTGAGCGTTTGCCAGGACTAGATGCTGCTTTGGCTGCCAGTGGGCGTTCGCGAAGCGACATTCAGCTTATTGTTGGACCAAATCGCCATCCGGTAAATGCTGAAACTATTGCCGCCTATGCCGCAGCCGGTACCGACCAATTGGTTGTGCCTGTTTTTGCGGGGTCTATAGACAAACTGGCAAGTCGTTTAGATGTATTGATGTCTAATCAGTAGGCGGATTTGAGAGGCCAACTTAATCAGTTGCTTCATTGGTGGTGAGAGGGGTTGAGTAAAACTTAACCCCGTATTCTTTGATCCTTCAGCACAGTATTGCGCTGAGGCGATTTTTTGCCTAGGTCTTCAACTCTTTTAATTTATTGGATTTGACTATGACGCGTTTTAATTTGTTGCATCGAAAGCCTCTTTTTATTTCAACCGCTGTTACTGTAGCTAAAACTCTGACCTTTGCAGGAGTACTTTTCATGAGTTCGGCCCCAAGCAATGCCCAAGTTAATCGCATAGATATTATTCGTCCCGATGCACCTAGCCTCGCTGCCTACGGAGACTACGATATCGGTGTGCGCACGTTAACGTTGGTGGACCCCGGACGCGTAGACATACTCAATACTCAAGCTGGTGCCGAGGCCGCAATTTATGACCGCAAGTTAACTGTGGAAGTTTGGTATCCGGGTAAGCTCGAGACTGGACAGTCACGTGGCGGCGAATATCAAGCGATTACCCGCAACCCGGAGATCATTGCGACACTTTCAGGGCAGGCGGTGCGTGATACAGCACCTGACACACCGGCTGCAGCAAAAGGTGCGTTCCCATTGGTTGTTATCTCCCATGGCTATCCAGGTAACCGTTACCTGTTGAGTCACCTAGGTGAGAACCTCGCCAGCAAGGGTTTTGTTGTGGTGTCTATTGACCATGCAGACAGTACCTATGACGACATGCAGGCATTTTCCAGTACTTTGTATAACCGGCCCCTAGATCAGCGTTTCGTCATCGAAAGCATGGCGGAGTTGTCTGCTGATACGAATAGCTTCCTTGCTGGCATGCTTGATGCCAACAATACTGGTGTGGTCGGTTACTCTATGGGTGGTTATGGACTGGTGAATAATCTCGGCGGTGGCTATAGCGATGAGGTAGTGCCGTCCTATATGGCACCACCCAATGAGCTGCTAGCACTGCACGCGGCAAGTAATCCTGAGTACCGGAGCAATCTTGATTCGCGTATTAAGGCTGGCTTTGCCATTGCACCGTGGGGTATGGAGCGAGGGGTCTGGCGCGAGCAAGACTTAGCAGGAATAGAAGTGCCAACGTTTTATCTTGCCGGCGACGCAGATACAGTCTCGGGCTACGAAAACGGTGTGCGTGCGATGTACAAGGCAGCTGTGAATAGCGATCGCTATCTGCTCACTTATAAGAATGCAGGCCATAATGCTGGCGCACCCTATCCGGCGCCGCGTGAAATCCTAGACAGTGCAACTGGCGAAGGCGCAGATCATTACACCGATCCCGTATGGGATAACGTGCGTATGAACAATGTGATGGATCATTTTGCTACTGCGTATTTTAACTTTCACCTGAAGGGTGACATGTCGATGTTGGAGTTTTTGGATGTTTATCCAGACGGCGCTGAAGCAACTTACTCAGTGACGGATGGTGTCCCAAGTAAGGCGCATAACTATTGGCCTGGATTTGCAGAGGGCTCGGCGGTGGGATTTAAGCTCGAGAAACTTGAGCGCGGTCAACGCTAGTGGCTAATGTCCGTGGAGTATCTTTCTCCACGGCTGGGTTCACGTCGACGTTCACAGCAGCGGTTGCGCTGACAGCATTGCTTAGAGTTATTTCTAGGAATCCATTCTAAGCACTATTCCTGCAGAGCGCGTTGGTACTCTTCAATGCGTTTGAGGTGACCATCCACATTAGTCTCGCCGGCATTATGAGTGGCTACCGCTAAATGCGTACAACCCATACTTTGCCAGGCTTTGGCGTGTTTGACCCAACGGTCCGCATCGCCGCCCGCATATTGCGCTTGGGCTTGTATACCGAAACCGTCAAAGCTCATACCAACGTCCTCTCGCTTTGCCTTTATGTGATCTAGGCATGCTTGGGCTTTCTCATTTGCGCCCATTAAGGGGATCCATCCATCGCCTAGCCTAGCGGTACGATCAAGCAGCGCTGGCGCTGACCCGCCAAACCAAACGGGGATTGGCTTGCTTGGGCGCGGGTTAATACTGGCTTTATCAATACGATGATATTCACCGGTGTAGTCAATTGAATCCTCATTCCATAGCTTGCGCATAACTTCTACTTGCTCCGTCTGGCGACGGCCGCGGTTGGTGAAGGTTTCGTTAAGGCCGGTGTATTCAACTTGGTTCCAACCCACACCAACACCTAGGCGAAAGCGGTTGTTTGATAATAGTGCTACTTGGGCCGCTTGCTTAGCCACCAGCACGGTTTGCCTTTGCGGCAA
The DNA here is from genome assembly GCA_905182905.1 of marine gamma proteobacterium HTCC2089. Taxonomy (GTDB): domain Bacteria; phylum Pseudomonadota; class Gammaproteobacteria; order Pseudomonadales; family Azotimanducaceae; genus UBA4421. The sequence continues at coordinate 40,580 of CAJJDH010000023.1, forward strand.
AATCATAACCGTGGTGATCATTTCCAATTTTTCAGTCACGCCCGCGATAAATGCGAAGGTGGTGAGGGGTTCGTGAAAAGCCACATCCTTGTCGTAAGGCCCGCGAAAACCGCCTTCTCTGTCCGGATCTGCACCTAATACATGATCGTAAATAAGCAGGTGACTTATGCCCAATGCTTCGACCCCTTGGGCGTACGCTTTGATTGCGCTGGGGTCTGTGCCTATTTCGTTGTGGGGAAATACCGCACCGATTTGCATATCTTTCAGATCCATCTATTTCTTCCTCTCCTGTAAGGCTTAAAAGGCTATCCTTTTCCTCATCAAGTTGACAGCATCCTGCGGCCAAAATAGGTACTATAAGCGCCGAATTTCAGCCACAGAATATCTATACATGTCCGAGTCATCTGATAGCGCCCAATTCTCCTTTGTTGAGATGGAACACGACATTCTCAAATTTTGGGAAGATACCGGGGCATTTCAAAAATCCCTCAACAATACTAAAGGTAAAAAGCCGTACATTTTTTACGATGGTCCGCCGTTTGCCACGGGCTTACCGCATCACGGTCACCTTGTAGCCAGTACCATAAAAGACATAGTGCCGCGTTACTGGACCATGAAGGGTCGCTACGTCATGCGACGTTTTGGTTGGGATTGCCATGGTTTACCTATTGAGCATGAGATAGACAAACAGCTGGGTTTGTCCGCTCAGGAAGCGGTAGAAAAACTCGGTGTTGCTGGTTACAACGACGAATGCCGCGGTATTGTGCAACGGTACGTTGGCGAGTGGCGCAATACCATTACCCGTATTGGTCGCTGGATTGATTTTGATAATGACTACAAAACCATGGACGTTTGGTACATGGAGTCTTTGTGGTGGGTGTTTAAGCAGCTTTGGGATAAAGGGCTGATTTATCAAGGTGTGAAGGTCATGCCTATTTCTACCGCGCTCGGCACGCCCTTGGCTAACTTTGAAGCCACGTCTAATTATCAGGATGTACAGGATCCGGCTGTGACAGTACTGCTGAAGTTACTTGATGAAGACGCACATTTAGCTATTTGGACCACTACGCCATGGACGCTGCCGTCTAATCTAGCGGTATGTGTCGGCGCTGATATTGAGTATTCCTTGGTCGTTGATCCTGCAACCGGAGAAAAGATTTATTTGGCAACCGAGCGGTTGTCGCACTATCAGGGTGACGGCGAGTTTGAGGTGGTGAAAACCGTTCAAGGCGCTGAGTTAGTAGGCCTGAAATACGCACCTATCTTTGATTACTTTGCAGATATGCGAGATCAGGGTGCTTTTGTTGTTGTCAGCGATGGCTACGTGAGCACTGAAAGTGGGACAGGACTTGTGCATCAAGCACCGGCATTTGGTGAGGACGATAACCGGGTGTTACGTGCTAACGGCATTGAAGCGTTTGTCTGCCCAGTAACTATTCATGGTGAATTTACGGATGAGGTGCCCGAATTTGCTGGGCAATATGTCAAGGCCGCGGATAAAGAGATCATCACCAAACTCAAGGCGCAAGGTGTGCTTTATCGCCAAGAGGTAATTCAGCACAGCTACCCGTATTGCTACCGCTCCGATACGCCGTTGATCTATCGCGCAATTCCTTCTTGGTATGTGGAAGTGACCTCTATCAAGGATAAGTTGCTCAAGGCTAATGAGCAGATCAACTGGGTGCCTGGTCACATTAAGGAAGGCCGGTTTGGAAACTGGTTGGAAGGTTCCATTGACTGGTCAATATCGCGTAACCGAGTTTGGGGTACACCCTTACCGGTATGGATTAACGATGTTTCGGATAAAGCTCTGTGCATAGGTTCTATTGAAGAGTTAGAACAATACTCTGGCGTCAAGGTAGATGACTTGCACCGCGAGCATGTAGATGGACTGACCTTTAGCGTTGCTGGTGAAGAGGGTACTTATCGTCGTATTGAGGAGGTCCTAGATTGCTGGTTTGAGTCTGGTTCCATGCCTTACGCTCAATTGCATTACCCCTTTGAGAATAAGGAAGTATTTGAAGCGGGTTTCCCAGCTGAATTTATTGCCGAGGGCTTAGACCAAACCCGTGGGTGGTTCTATACATTAACCGTATTGGCAGCCGCACTGCATGACAAGCCTGCATTTAGAAATGTCATTGTTAACGGCATGGTCATGGCTGAAGACGGCAAAAAAATGTCAAAAAGCCTGCGCAACTACACGCCCCCAGATGATCTGATGGAAGCCTACGGAGCAGACGCTTTGCGCCTGTACTGTATTAACTCAGGTTTAGTGCGCGGCGAAGAGCAGCGTTTTGCAGATGCGGGTGTACGGGATATGGTGCGCCGGGCATTACTGCCTTGGTACAACGCGTTTTCCTTTCTGCGCACATACGCTGCAATAGACGGCTGGTCACCCGATAAAGGGCTGCATTTTGGTGATAACGTTTTGGATCAATGGATTCAATCTCGTTTACAAACGCTGAAGAGCAATATCGCTGAGGAAATGGAAGGCTATAAGCTCTACAACGTTGTGCCGCAATTATTTGCGTTTATTGAAGATTTAACTAATTGGTACATTCGCCTGAATCGCGGTCGTTTCTGGGGTGAAGAAATCACCGCTGATAAGATTGCCGCCTACAGTACGCTTTACGAAGTGTTGCTCGAGCTGGCTCAGGTCATGGCACCATTCACGCCGTTTATTTCTGAGCATTTATTCCAGTCCTTAGAGCGCTTGGCGGGACGAGCGCCAAGCCCAGAGTCGGTGCACTTGTGTGACTACCCGATGGCAGACGAACAAAAGGTCAAACCCACTCTAGAAGTTGCCGTTGACCGAATGCAGCAGGTGATTTTGCTTGGGCGACAAAAGCGCGAGGAAGTCAAAATTGGCCTGCGCACGCCTTTAGCAAGTTTGACCATCATTAATCGTGATGAAGCATTGTTAGACGACATGCGTTTGCTTGAAAGCTATGTACGCGATGAGCTGAATGTGCAACAGGTACATTACTCTGCGAATGAGTCCGACTACATCGAGTTGCAGGCCAAGGCCAATTTTCCAATGTTGGGCAAACGTCTTGGTAAACGCATGAAGGCATTTGCTGCACAGATTAGTGCACTGTCTCCAGATGATATTTCTACATTGCAGGCCCAAGGCAGTATTAGCCTTGAAGCTAATGGCGATACGGAAGTCTTTAGTAATGAAGAGATCCAAGTTCAGCAGCAAGCTAAGCCGGGTACCAATACGGTATCAAACAGTCAGATTAGCTTGGATCTAGATTGCACGTTGACCCCAGAGTTAATCCGCGGTGGCTATGCGCGTGAGGTGGTTAACCGTATTCAGCGTGGTCGTAAAGACAGTGGTTTTGCCGTCACAGACCGCATCACCGTAATCTACTTTGCAGAGGGCGATTTAGCTCAGGCTATTGAAGAGCATCAGGATTATATTATGCGCGAAACACTGTGCTTGGATTTACAGAAGGCTTGGGTTGCTCAGCCAAATGTGGCGGAGATAGATGGTGCAACGATGAGTTACGAAATGAAGCAAGTGAGCACGATCTAGAATGCTCTGGTTGCAGCGGATAAATATGATTGAAGGTAAGTCGTGAAATATACGTTTCAGCCTGCTCAAGCAGATAATCAAGTAAATCATGTGGGCAGCTATCGCCGGCGTCTGCCGGTGAGTGTAGAGCGGATGTATGAGAACACGCTGGATTGGGCGCATTTGCCTCACCTTCATGACAGCAGTTTTGCTGAGATTCGCTGCTTAGATGCCGGTGCTTGGGGCTGGCGTGCAGAAGTAGGTGGCGTTCAATCAGCTAATGGTTCTACTGCTACTCCAAAGAGTTTGATTGAGCTGACGTTGGATAGACAAGCGCGACGTTGGATTACGCGAAATATAGAAGGGCCGAATAAAGGCGCTGAGATTTGGACCCACGTGTTTATTGAAGGCCCGCAGATCCTCGATATTGTTGTAGATTTCTATGTGCCGGATGTTCCAGTTGAAGCGAAAGACAAAGTAGGCATGGCGTATGCGACTGCCTATGAGCAATTGTACGATGAAGATGTAGCCATGATGGTTGAGCGGCAGCAACAATTAGACCTTCGGGTAGAAGGCTTTGATCGCTCAGAAACCCTACGGTTGGGGGCCGCGTCAGAACTAATCCTTCCAACTCTTGTGAAGTTGTCTCAACGCAGTTTTGTGTTGAACCAAATCGCAGGGGAGTGGGTAGCCTACTCTGCCCAATGCCCGCATCAAATGGGGCCGCTAATAGACTCGCCAATTGTCGAAGGTGAAGTACGCTGCCCTTGGCATGGTTTCACCTTCAATGTTCGTACTGGTGAATGTACTAGCGGCGCTGTCTGCCAACTCACCGAAGCGCCCTTGGTCGCTGAAGCTTCTGATGGCACTTTGCTGCTGAAATGGGCAGACACTTAGTAATTTGCCTTTGTCAGCAGCGCGTCTAGTTGCCGCGATAATCCCCCGGTTCTTTACTGAAATGTGCCTCAATAGCTGCGGCTCTGTCCTGGGTCCCTGCGCTGAGTAAATTTTGATCGCTGTCCATATGCATAATTGCGTGGTTCAGTGCATTGGCAAGTTGATTGGTTGACTGTTTAATCATCTGCGCCGCAATTGGGGGTTTGCTCGCGTAAAAGTCCGCCATCTTCTTTGCTGCGATCGTGAGCTCTTGAGGTTCGACTAGTTCGTCTAATATTCCCCATTGTAATAATTGTGCTGCGGTTAACCGCTCACCGCCGACAACTAGTCTCTTTGCCCGAGCGGGTCCAACTAAGTTGAGAATAAGCGGCAGACTCTTCCACATCAAATTGATCCCAAGGTCAATTTCAGGGTATTGCATAAAGCAGTCATGAGCGCCCACCCTAAAATCACACGCGGTGGCAATGCATGCACCGCCACCCATTGCCGCGCCGTGCCATGCGGCTATGGTAATTTGATCAATACCCAATATCGCCTCTATTGCACGTTCGCCTATGCGCGCTCTTCTGCGCATTTGTATGAGTGGTAATGGCGGGTCTTGTTTCGGTTCCGATAGGTCTGCTCCTGAGGAGAAGTGACTGCCGTTACCGTTGAAAATTACAACTCTGGTTTCACTATCGTCGCGAAGTGCTAATGCTGAGGTTTCGATTTCCGCTAAGTGGTCGTAGCTTAGGGCGTTGGCTTTATCTGGCCTATTCAAGGTTATCCAGGTTATGTGGCCGTCACGGGAAACTGCTAGGTGTTGGTACGCGGGTGTAGTCTGCTGATTTTTTTTCATCTACGGATAGTAGCGCAAGTCAGAAAAAAGGCATTAAAAAAGCGGAGGACTTTGCAGTCCTCCGCTTTGAAGAAGGAGACACTCGAAGAGGGGAGGGGGAGAGGAGTATCGAGTGTCTCTTTGTCAGTGCTTTCGCTACCGACAAAAAGAATGTTACCTAAGGTTACACAATAGTGCAACTATAAGTAACAAATTTATTTTACCCGCCGAAAAGCGATATTTTGAGTAGATAAAAGCGCGTTTCTGAAGAGTATTCTGGCCATATGTGGAAAGTAAAGATCGGATGAAGTTTGGCAGGCCAACAAGTTTAGGTTAGTAAATTTTGGAGGCACATTGCTGCAGTGGGCTTTATAGGAATGCTGGGGAAAAAGTTTGAGAGAAAAACAGAGAGGCATCCGAAGGAGGAGGGGAGAGGGGTTTCGGATGTCTCTCTTATCGATGGTTACTGCCACCGGTTGAAGAGCATGTTACGCCTGGTAACAAGAAATGCAACTCAAAGTAACGCAACGCTGTGTTGCGTTTTTGCCTCACTATGCCACTATATGCATAGTGGTGCCTAATTTCAGCTAAGCGGGTGAGATTACCTTTTAGCGGGGCGAAAGAAAGAAGGTGGTTAAACGGTATGCTTGTGAGGTGTTTGCGTGGATTGGGATGACTATAAGTATTTTACCGCTTTATCCTCTACTTTATCGGTACGCGGGGCTGCTGATGCTTTGGGGGTTAATGCCTCTACAGTGAGTCGAAGATTAGATCTCTTTGAGCGGCGCCTGGGCGTCACTTTATTCACGCGATCAGCTAAAGGGCTGGTTATCACTCCTGAAGGTGCGGAGGTGGTGACCAGAGTAAAGTCTGTAGCAACAGACCTAGACGATATTGAAGGTCACCTTATTGGCCGAGACAAAAAATTATCTGGGATCGTGCGGATTGTGATTCCAGAAGTACTGGCTCTGAGTTTGTTGATTCAAGAGTTACCCAGATTCCAAAAGAGCTATCCAGATATCGAATTACACATTTTACCGAGTCATCAAGGTGCAGATGTGGGGCGGCGTGAAGCGGACATAACCATGCATGTGACTAATCAGCCAACTGATTCATTAGTGGGTAGGGTGCTGGCTCCGATCGCGGTTGCAGCCTATGGCGCAGAGTCGTTAATTGCTCGACTAGGCGAAAACAGTGCCAGCGCAGATCTCAATAAGCTGCCCTGGGTGGATTGGCTTGGGGACAGCGAAATGTCACAAACCTGTAGAACACTGCTTAAGAGCCATGTCCCCGATACGCCGGTAAGCATCAGGACTCATAGTTTATTGTTACACCTTGAAGCCGCGCGAAAAGGGTTGGGTCTAGCGTTTCTGCCGTGCATTCTTGCCGAGTCTGACCCGTTGCTGCAACGCATTGATATGATTAAACCGACTTTAGGGCCGCCAATGTGGATGTTGGTCCACCCAGATTTACGTCATACTCTGCGCATTACCGTTTTCATTGAATTCGTTCGCGATGTCTTTTCTCGGCGCAGCCATGAGTTACTTGGTGGAGCGATGCTAGAACTCGGCAAAGGCTAATCTCAAACGTAGTATTTTAGGACCCTAAATGTCATCCGACTCCCTATTTCTTGCCGCAACATCGCAGAATTTTTTCTCGCAACGTCTTCGATTGCACTATGTTGAATGGGGTTCGCGAGACAACCCAACCATAGTGTTGGTGCACGGCATTCAAGACCATTGTCGTACATGGGATGATATGGCCCAGCGCATTGGAGAGTATGCTGGGGACTACCACATTGTGGCACCAGATCTTCGCGGTCATGGTGATTCCGAGTGGGTAACGGGCTCCGGTTACCAATATCTTGATTATGTTTACG